>CADAWW010000088.1 GCA_902791675.1 uncultured Bacteroidales bacterium | reverse complement strand
CCGGGTTGTAAACTCAATCTTCCCGTTCAGCACGTTGCGACGGAAAAGGTAGTTCTCACTAAGGAACTGCTCAGCCTCGAGCATTCCTTCCAGAGGGGCCTTCATAGCCTCTCCATTCACAAGTAAAGTTTTGTTCATAGTTCTTATACTTAGATTGGTTAATAAATAAAAAAGTTTTCTCGTGTGCTTCTCACAGAACCAATATCTACGAAAAAGCTCGCAAATATACTACATTTTTACAAACTACGCAAATTTTACGAGAAAATAAATTAATTATTTAGTTATATAGCTTTATAATATAATAAGGTAATGTGAGGTATTGAGTTACCTGTCAGTTACCTGTTGAACAAACAGGTAACATCGTCCGAAGCCAACAGCCATCGTACCTCAACATTCATCATGTTAGGTGTTACCTGTTTTAACGAAAGACGACGTTTAAGCCATGCGCAGAGACCAAGCTTGTTTGGGCTTTGCCATGGCGTAGCAGGCTCGATGCGTAGCATCAAAACCTCTCAACGGTAAACCGTAAACTTATTAAACTGACTCTAAACTCTAAACTATCAACTCTAAACTAGTTTTAGGCTGAAAGCCGATGTTTTTGCTTCTGGTTGGGTTGAAATCTCGAAAGAGATTGATGGTGTGGCTGGGTGCTTTTATCTGGGTGCTTGCACACAAGGAAAAGGACGCAGATACGACATCAGAGACGGAGTCTCAGCCTGAGCAGAAGGGTTTTTGAGGTTTTTGTTAATTATCTGTCAGATCTGAAAGATTTCTTGCCGCGTCGCGCCATAGGAGAAAATGCTTAATATAAATTCGTTTTCGTTTTGGTTTTTCGTACGAAGTTATTTCCGAGTTATCCGTGTTCACAAAAAGAAGTTTTCGTGCTTTTCGATGAAAACTTTTTGACAAAATATACACTGGCTAGTTAGTGAATTTTCACTGCTTAGTTACGAAAATATATTTTCTACACGTGAAAATTTTTACCGCCACACGTGGGAGGAAATGGCCCCTCTCCAACTCCCCCAAAGGGGAGAGAACTAGCAAGAAGGAATATTCTTTACATTTTCAAAAGTGTGTAAAAAATACCCTCGATTGTGGGTATTAATAGAAACAAGTGCTAGTATTAAGGAAAAATTTTGTGGGAATTAATAGAAACAATAAATCCCTTCTGAGACAAATGTGACAATATCAGGAAGAATTTTGACACCATATGGGATTATGGTATTTTAATGTAATTGTTTGATGACAGAGAAGTTAACTGTTTTTTCCCAACAAGACTTGGCAGACCTTGATGCCCTGATGCACGAGTTATCTGCTACAAGTTTCTGTAACGAGGAGCTTTTGAACAATGCGTTGAATGATGCCAATGTTCACGTGTATGTGATTAGGGATGAAGGTCACATTGTGGCTACCGGAACGCTTTGCATCAAACACACGCTGGAGTTTACCATTGCTGATATTGAATCTGTGGTTGTCAGCTCTAAGTGCCGTGGCCGTGGATACGGAAAGGAGTTGATGACGGCTATGATTGAGGCGGCAGAGAAGATGAATGTGCATCATATACAGTTGACTTCCAATCCCGCACGTGTGGCAGCAAACCGGCTGTATCAGGAGTTGGGGTTTGAGCGGTATGAGACGAATTGTTATAAATTGCTTTTGAAGGGTTAATAAACATCGAAAGACTCGAAAACCTCTAATGTCACACAGATATCACAGAGTCCACAGATTATTTCATATTGAAGATATATTTTAAACGAACACAGATATCACAGATCTACACAGATATAAGATATGTGTTTTTATATTGATGATAAGTTGTTAAAGCATCTTGAAAATGCATTTTCAGAGTGCTTACAACCAATATCAACCTTTGTTCTCGAACAAAGCAATCTTGAAAAAGATTGTCATCAATATAAAAGCTAATCCGTACAATCCGTGCAATCCGTGGTCATAAGATTGTTTAATGATACTTCTGTAAACATCGAAAAGAACAAAAACATCGAAAACCCCTTCTGATGTTTGTGACTCTTACTGAGTCTGAGTGTTAAGTGTTATGGCTCCACCTTTAAGAACAAGTTCTTACGTCAATTCCAAACCTCTTACCACATAACTATCGTTATTACAAACCTCAGAAGGAAAAACATCGGTTACATGTAACCTGAAAACAGACTCAGTTTACAGTTTATTGCTTAATAGCTTAAAATATGACGCAGGAAGAGCGCTAAACGAAGGCTGAGGGCTGAAGGCTGATGTATGAGGTATGATAATATTGAAGGCTGAAGGCTGAAGGCGGATATGAGGGCTGATATATGGATCAAGAGACACGTTGGTTGACAAGATATAATGAGGTGAAGGAGTTCATTGAACGTGAGCATCGGAATCCGAGTAAGCATCGTTTTGAGGAGCACGATATGCTCAACTGGCTCAAGGCTAACAGAAAGCATTTGAATGCTGGGGAGATGAAAGAGGAGAGGGTCGAGATGTTTAAACGCCTGCTATCATTAGCAGAGACTAATAGGCATGTGAATCAGTGGAAATGAGGAGGAAAGAAACATGAAGGTGACAAGAACTTTTCATCCTGTAGGTCAAGGGGCGTTCTATTCGGAACGGTTCTTTATGGAAGACCAACAAGGAACGGTTCATAACATTGTATATGACTGTGGAGTAAAATGGGGATATGTTGGAAGGGTGAAACAAGTTGTAACACAGGCGTTCACTCAGACGGATACGATTGACTATCTGTTTATATCCCATCTGGATTACGACCATGTCTCTTTGGTGAAAACGCTCATAAACAATGTAAGAGCCGTAAGGAATATTGTGCTGCCTTTGGTAACGGAAGAACAACTTGTCATTGCGCTTGCATATCATAGGATAAGCGGGCATGACTCCGTAGTTTATTTCCTCCGTAGAATCATCAATCACATAAGAGGAAGAGGCGGGGATGACTTTAAGGAGGGCGACTATACGCTTCACTTTGTGGCGGGGCCAGATGAGGCTAACCTTAATATTGGGAATGCAAGAATTTGGCAGAATGGGGTAAGCCGGACTGCACAATGGGAACCGGAATGGATATTCAAGCCGTACAATGTCAATTATACTTTCCGTAAGCAAGAACTGATATTAGAGTTGGCTAAACTGCTGAGAAAAGCTGCATTCACCTCTGAGATACAGAATATAGGTGAGAATCCGTTCCAAAACGCTGATGAACTGTATGAAATGCTTAAAGATGCGGTATTCGTTGGGAGAGTGCTGAGTAATGATGTGTTGAGACCCTTGCTAAAGAAGGCTTATGAAAAAATTCCTGGCGGGACAAATGAGAACTCGCTTCTTCTTTATTCAGGTCCGGTTAGCGATGATTTGAATTACTTTTTAAAAAGATGTGTGCCTTGTGAGCAGTTTTGGCACTGTCGCTACGAGAAAGCGGGTTGTCTTTATACAGGTGATAGTACTGCAGATTTGAAAGAATGGGAAACTAAAAAATATGCTGATGTTTGGGGTTGTATAGGTACGATTCAATTACCTCATCATGGCAGTGTAGATTCTTTTGATGTGACAACGAACTCTATTTACAAACCGTATGTAGTTCCCGTGTCATTTGGGAAATACAATACATACGGGCATCCGTCAGGAAAGGTGTTGGCGTATCTGATGATGAAAAACTGTTGTATACATTTTGTCACTGAAATGGCGAATACAGTGTTTATTGAGGTGATTGAAAAGTGGAGATAATTATATGCGTAACAGAGTATATTTCGGCTCCTATTCATTGGAGCATTGGTTGAAACTTCTCAGAACTGGTGACATTATACTGCCTAAGTATCAGCGTCATTTTGTATGGGATAAGGAGAGGATGAGCAAGTTGGTGGATTCGGTGAGGGATGAACTCTTTATTCCGCCTATCACCATTGGCTCTTTTCAAGAGAACAATAAACTCCAGAACTTGATTATTGACGGACAGCAACGTCTTACCAGTATACTCTTGGCACATCTTGGGTTGTTTCCTGATAAGGAACACTATAGTAGATCCAACGAAACTAAGTTGGCTGCTGAAGATGCCGGCCTGGAGAATGAGGACATGGAAGAGGAGGAGAATACAGTCATCAAATGGAATGTAGCGGAACTGCTGGACAAGGATAACAGTTTTGAGGCTATCAAAGAAAGGGCTATCAAGAATGGTCACTACGAGACTTTTGAGCCATTGATTGACGGCGAAATGCTGAAGAACAGGTTCTTGGGGTTCAATTATCTTGTGCCCAACTCAAAAAATCCAGTAGAGATGCAGAAATACTTCTCGTCAGTATTCAGAAGCGTGAACTACTCTGGCGTGAACTTGCTGCCTCAAGAGAGCCGCAAGGCTCTATATTATCTTGACAAGAGCTATGAGCAATATTTTGCCCCTGATTTCTGTGAACGGGTGACGGTGGCCAATAGACTTGTGAAAGGTAAGGTAATTATGGACTTTACCCGATCTCTGGCTCTTGTGACTTCCTACTATGCAAGCGGAGTTTATTATAAAGTGGGTCGCGGTTATGGAAGGAAATTGGAGGTTTACTATGAAATGTTTATCCAGTCAGTAGTGTCGGATGAGTATCAAGATATATTCGGTAACTTCGGTCGATTATTTCATGGCAAAAGGTATATGCCATTTATTGAGCGTTTGCAACAGACAGCAGAGGCATTGGGATGGCTCAGACATTATGAGTCTATAATTGACTTGGATGTTTATTTCATGGGGTTGATGTATTGGATTCTTTTTAAGAAAAAACAGATAGATACATCGAGGAAGGAAGAGATTAAAACGGATTTGGGAACGGCGATACGTGGATTTAAGGATAATTATAAACACAGACAAAGTCCAGCCAGTTTGAAATATATCCAAGCCAGAATGCAGAAATCCATAGAGATATACGAGGGGTATGTTCAGGAGTAATACTACGGATTTCATATTGGCACCACTGTCGAATGTCCTATCGGAAGCCATCGAAGCTATGGTGGTGGTAAATGACGGGATGTATGGATACCAATTGGCAGATTGGGTAATGCCTACGGTATTCCTGAGGATGACGGGTGCACAGGAACAAAAGTTCAAGTGTATCTGCTGGGACTTTTGGACGCTTGACTTGGAATGGCGAAACCAACGATACGGGAAAAAGATAGCGGAGATGTCGTGTTATGATGAGAAGAACCATCTTTGCCGTGATTTAATACAGTATCTGATTCGAAGCAAACGGGGCTTTGATCCAGTAGCGAGTATTGACAGGGAAGGGTTGATACAGGATGCCTATCAAGAAACTGTGAGTATTTGCCAGGATTCTCTGCTGAAAGACTGGTTTCCTGACTCGTTTGCGGTATTTGAAGAGGTTGTTCCTGCATTTAAGAAAGATTATTTTGTGGTGTGGAACAGCCAAAAGAATACGTACAAAGATTTGTTCATAGAGGAATTGTATGATGCATACGAGGCATTGTATTATCACCGGAACCGCTGTGCCCATAACTCAACATCGTTCCAGGATAATTTGCCCAAGTTTGAAGTGTTGTCGGGGAGCAATGCCATATATGAGAACTATTTTGTGAGATTCTATTTACTGATACTGTTGGATAAGCTTTTTGTCCAATTGTATCGCTGGATGCTTGAGACGACGGATTTTTAAATAGTGCGGTGAGGAGGCACTGGACTAATTACGGAAAGGAACAAATAAATGAAGATAAAGTTTGACTTGAAGAATTGCTACGGTATAGGAGCGTTGGTTGAAGAGATGGAGTATAAGGAGGGAAAGGGGAATACAGCTATTTTGTATGCCCCCAACGGTACTATGAAAACCTCTCTGACAAAGACCTTCAAGCAGTTGATAGCCGGTAAAGAGCCTTGTGATGAACTATACACAAACCGCGTCAGTTCTGCAAGTATCACAATCGATGGAGATGCTATCGATAAGGATAATACCTATGTGTTTGTAAACAGTGATGCTGACGGTTCGAAGCAAATTAGTACTTTTTTGGCAAATGCTGATTTGAAGGCAGAATACGATGCTATCTATCAACAATTGGATGGCGCAAAGAAAGCCCTGAAAAAGAAAGTGAAGCAGATAGCCAAGAGCAGCGATTGTGAGGAAGAGATACAGACAGCGTTCAAAAGGCAAGAGGGGGACAACTACTTTGACTGCCTTCAAGAGGTAAAAGACCGATTATTAGGGGAACTCGATGCTCTGGAGGGTTATGACTTTAAGTTTAACGATGTGTTTGAGAAGGGCGGTAAGGTGAAGGACTTTATTCGCGAGAACCAAGCCACCATTGAACGATATTTTGAAAAATATATCGAACTGATACAAGGCTCGCACTTTTTTAGTAGTGCGGCAAAGTTTGGCACTTCACAGGCTAACAGTCTGCTGAAATCGGTGGGTGATAATCGCTACTTCCAAGCTGGACACAGATTTGAACTGGGTGGCGAAGAAGTACCCAAAAGCATTTCAAGCAAGAAGGATATGGAAGATGTGATTAATGGGGAAATGCAACGTATCTTCGCTGATGATGACATCAAGGCCATGTTTGAAGATTTGGAGAGCAAACTGGATAAGAACCAGAGCCTGAAAGGTTTCAAAGATGTGATACAGGCATACCCGGAACTGATTCCTGAGTTGGTGGATTATGACGAGTTTGAGCGAAAGATATTACGAGGTTACCTAAAGCAGTGCGAGGCGGAATTGAACACACTTACAGAACTGTATGCTGCTAAAAAAGATGAGTTAAAAGATATTGTTCGCAGAGCTAATGAAGAGCGCTCGCAATGGGAAAAGGTGATAGATTTGTTTAATAGCCGTTTCTTTGTTCCATTTACGCTGGACTTGCAGAATAAGAGTGATATTCTGCTGAGCGCTAAATCTCCGGTGCTACAGTTCCTTTATCAAGACGGTGGAGACGCCCCCATAAGGCAGGAGCAGAAAACGCTGGTGGAGAACCTAAGTGCTGGAGAGAAAAAAGCATTCTTTATCCTTCAGAACATCTTTGAATTGGAAGCGCGTCGCGCCAATGGACAGCAAACGCTGCTGGTGTTTGATGACATAGCAGACTCATTCGATTATAAGAACAAGTATGCCATTATTGAGTATATCAATGATTTGGCAAAGGATGGCAACTTCAAAATTCTGATTCTGACGCATAACTTTGATTTTTACAGAACGGTGGTGTCGAGGTTGCAGGCAAAAATAGCCAAAGTAGTGACCAGGAAGGAGGATAGAACGATAGTGCTGACACCTGCATTTGCACAGCCAGATATTCTGAAACGGCGACTCCTGCATAATATAACACAGCGCAAGGCATTCATCGCTTGTATTCCTTTTGCTAGAAATATCATCGACTATACGAATGGCGACACGGATGAATATAAGTTACTGACTGCGTGTCTGCATCTGAAGAAGAATGAGCCTGGGAGTAAGGAGATTACCCTTAGCCAGGTATTGGATGTCGTGAAAGAAGTGTTTAAGGCGGCTAAAGATAAAGCTGATGATATGACATTTCTCGCTGACAACTATTGGGATGCCATCATGCAGGAGGCTGATGACATACTAAACGATGATAATGAGATAGACATAGTGAACAAACTGGTGCTGAGTATGGCGATACGTCTGCGGGGTGAGGACTATATGAACTCCCAGTTGACAGATGCACAGAAACAAGAGATAGAGGCGGGTAATAATCTCACGTCTTCAACATTGACGGTGTTTAAGAAATATCATATAGTGGACAAAGAGGCAGAGTGTTTGGTGATGGATAGGGTACTGATGTTGACATCGGAGAATATCCATATCAATAACTTCATGTTCGAACCGCTGGTGGATATCTCAATCCTGCATTTGAAGCAGTTGTATAATGAAGTAAAGGCGTTGGTTCCGTAAAGAACGAAAACGAAAATGAAAACGAAGGCGAAAACCACAGAAAGAGATTCCGGGTCAAGCTCGGATTGAGGGTTTCGAACACGGATTTCACAGATTGACACGGATTATTTCCATGGTGACAAGGGACAGGTACCGATGTCAGCTTGCGTAACTGAACTAAGAAATAACTAAAAGATGTTATCGTTTGATATCACATACGATGGAAGACCGGAGATCGAATCCTTGAAGGAAGGATTTGAGAAATGGATGGCTGAGATAGAAAGAGATAGGGAAAAGTATGACGTGCAGATTCTTTCTGGCTTTGACAAAGTTCCTAATTTGGGACGTTTGGAAGTGACATACGAAGGAAAAAGGCTTTTCGGTGTGAACTTCTATCGGAAATACAGTCGTTCAGAAGATGGGAGAAAGGCCATTTGTGGAATGATTACTATAAGCTGTGCTGACGAAGGGAAGGAAATGACGAGTCCTGGTGATATGATACATCTAAATGTAAATGACAGACTGGACGTAAATTATTTGGGAAAGCAGACAAATTTAGCCGCGGCACTGCAAGATGTATTTCCCATCAGGGATGAGGATGAAGTGAAAAAAATAAGTGATGTTTTTGGGATTGGATCTGAACGTATCAAAATGGATACCTACCAAAAGCGATATGTAATAGATTCTCTAATCAAGGAATTGAACTGGGTGGACGAGCCTGCCCCAAAAGATTTCTATAAATATGTATCACTGAAGGTTTTTCATTTGATGTTGCTGAATGGCACGTTCCGGATGAATTCAATCATATCGCAGAGCGACACGCAAGAGACGTTCTACATCGGCGACTTGGTGTGTGGTGACTATGAAGATGAATATAAGCGGTTTAGGGGGATGCTTGTCGAGCAGAAGACGCTGATTTCATCGTTTACAACGGAATATGACGATGCATATATGTGGAAAGAGTATGGGGATAATGGGCAGGGCGTTTGTCTGTGTTTCCATCTGGATGGAAAGCGGGAACTTCGTCAGATGAAGTATATTGATGAGGAGACATCACCCATCATGAAATATAAGAGGCTAGTAGATGAACTGAAGAAGAATAACGTATTCGTTCATTTTACTGCTATTGATAATATTCACCGATTTGTGAAGAATAATAGATATAAACTCGAGGATGAATGGAGGCTCGTGGTAGAATATGATAAGGATGTAGATTATGACCTCTATGGTAACAGGTGCGTATCATACAAAGACTTTAAGTTTGATGGACGTGATTTGCCGGAGATTGGTCTGCACTTGGATTCAATTGTGATAGGCCCAAATCAACCTGATGGAACGAGTAACTTCCCATTATTGACACAAAGGGCGTATAAGTTGTTTGGTGAAGAGTTATTGGTTAATAGAAGTATGTTGGATAAGGCATTATTTATAAGAGAATGAAGAAATCGGATGTTTTCTGGCAGACATACCTTAACCTTGAGAAGGATATGATGGAGGTCTCGAAGTACATCTTTGTGACGGATGAGATCTCAAAGATTGAAAGTGGTGTTGAAAAGGTGTGCTCGTGTAAATCACAGTTAGAGACATTTTCACCACATGTTGCGGATTTACTGGTACGTTGCTGCGTTCAGATAGAGGCATTATCCAAAGAACTGTATCATGACATAGGAGGCGTGAAGCCAAGAGGATCTAATAAAATCTTTTTTGATGAGGACTGCTTAAAGGAAATTGACATTAAGTGGGAAACCCATAATAAAAGAGTGCTGGTGGTGGCTCCGTCTTTTAATTTAAAGAAAGAAGAGAATCGGGTGTTGAGGCCATTGAAGGATGCACACAAACGTCAGGGAACATATTGGGAAAGATGCTATCAGGCTGTGAAGCATGACAGATATTTGTCAATGCCGAAGGGGAATGTGAAAGCTTTGCTTCATGCTATGGCGGCTCTCTATCTGCTGAATATCTATTATAGAAATGAATCTAGGGTAATCAAGTATCAAGATTTGAGAAAGCAGGATTATAGTTTAGGCTCATCTCTGTTTGCGGTAGAACCGCCAGTGGCTGGTCAATTGTGGAATGGGAATCAAGCACAAAAAAGTGAAAGCCCATTTGTTGTTACCTATCAGGATGCTGATTATAAGCGTATAGAAGATATACAACGCAAAGAGAGTGAGGCATTAAATAACTATTGGATTAAACAGCCAGAATTAAGAGATCCAGAGTTTGTCGCAATTTTGACAAAGCTTATAGAAAAGCAAAAGAAGAACCCGTCTGAGCGGGTTATGCATATATGGGAGTTGGCAAAATTTCGTCTTCATAAAAGAATCCCCAAGACACTATCTTTTGAGGAAAAGAAAAGGTTGTTGGTGAATAGTGAGGAGTGGAATGGGTGGATTCATTTGAATAATAAACATCTAACAGCAGATGAACTGACTGCAGATAATATAGATGCAGAGATAGATACAGTTGGAATTTGCTGGGGTATGGAACTTGAAAAGCGATTCCAAAAGTTGGAATGGATACCAATTGCCATGAATAGTGGATTGTGCAAGGTGTATATTCCGGATTGATTCTTCGATTATGGTTTTAGAATGATATGGGAAAGATACTTTTTAGATGTCTGAGGTAAGAAGGCAAAACGAAGTCTGAAGTCTGAGGTATGATGTAAGAAGTATGGATCAAGAAACACGGTGGTGGGCTGCTGAAAGAGGATAGAATTGAAGCGTTTGATAAGTTGATGGCGTTGATGGAACAATATAAACGGAAGAATCAATACGAGTAAGTGCGGGGAGATTTCTTAAAAAATAATAATAATACATAAGGAATTTGATGCAATTGCAATTAAATTGTTATTTTTGCAGAATAATGGTCTTAGTGGCCTTTTATGAATGATTATGTGTATAATATTATCGTCGTTTGGATATAAAGCGTCAGGCTGGGAATTGACGGAAATGAGCGCACTCAAGCAAACCAATCTCTTGGTGGGCAAGAATGCGTCGGGCAAGACGCGTACAGTAAGGGCTTTACAGAATGTTACTGGCTTTCTGTGTATGAAATCAGTGGTATTCGGTGTAAAGAGTTTTAAGACCAAGCTTGCCTTTACTAATCCTGATGACTCCAATTGGAGTTTGACATATATGTTTGAGGTCCAGAACGGAGAGGTGATGAGTGAGCAGCTTACTAATAATGAGAAAACACTCATTAAGAGAGATGCCACTAAGACTCTCTTCTATGGAGAAACTATAAACCCTCCACAGGAAAAACTGGTTACT
The DNA here is from genome assembly GCA_902791675.1 of uncultured Bacteroidales bacterium. GTDB lineage: Bacteria > Bacteroidota > Bacteroidia > Bacteroidales > Bacteroidaceae > Physcousia. Next base: position 4,487 of record CADAWW010000088.1, on the reverse strand, counting down.
CAGGTGCGAAGGGATAGGGATGCTTACCCTGAGGTGGAAATTCTGATGGCATGGGCAGAGGGCGTTGTGGCCGTCTCTTGTTCGGACATTAATCCGTTCACTATTTTGATGGGGCCGGCAGGTTATATCAATCCCTTGTTGTTTAGCGATCTTGTTAATAAACTGAACAAGGAGGACAAGAAAGCCGTAATAGAGAATGCTAAGAAGTTGGGATATGACATCTCTGATTTGACCCCGATAAAAGCGAACAGTGAAATGAAGCTTGTGGCCGTGAAGGAGCGCTATATTCAGAACGGACTGTTGGATTTTCAATTGTCCAGTGGTATGCTTCGCGTGTTGTATATCCTGTGTTTCTTAGAGTATATCAAACATACTGAAAAACATTCAATGCTACTGATAGATGATTTGGGTGAAGGGCTTGATTATAGTAGGGCTACCCATTTGGGGAAGAAGGTGTTTGATGTGTGTGAAAAAGAAAAGGTCCAGTTGATAGCCAGTTCGAACGATTCTTTCCTGATGGATGTAGTGGATATCTCAAAATGGCAGATTGTCAGAAGAAAGAATAGCAAGTTGACGGTGTTGAACCAGACAAATACACCGGAGTTGTTTAAGCGTTTTCGCATGACAGGACTGAGCAACTTCGACTTATTTTCGTCGGATTTCATCGATAACTTTTTATCCCACAGTGCGGAATGAAGTATGCGGTGTATGTAGAGGGCCAGTCTGAACTTCTTTTTGTGGCAGATGTGCTGCAAAAGTATTCCGGCTATGACCCCGGGCGTTGCGGGTTTCTGTGCATTAACCTGTCTGCTGATGATTTTGAACGGATGTCGTTTCCTCAGCAGGGTGGTGAGGACTCGGAGAATTATTACCAAATAGTGAACGTGAATAACGACAATTTGGTGGTATCAAAGCTCAGGAAAGACATTCCGGGGCTAATCAGCAATAGCTACAACGTGCTGATGGGCCTGAAGGATGTGTTTGGCCAGGCATACGAGCAGTTGATGGATGGTGAACCGAGAGTGGACAGAACGGTGATAGAAGAGATGCACAAGGCTCAATTCGGAGTTATCGGTGCTCCGGAAGGCTGCGATTGCCGTCTTCACTTTGCCATTATGGAATATGAGACGTGGATGTTGGCACTGATAGAGCGTTATGTCACAAGTCATGTTAAGGAACTGGCAGATGTTTGTGGGCAACTTGGCATTGACATGACTGAGGATTTTGAACAGACGGTGTTTCATCCCTATCCATTAGTTAAGAAGATTTATCAGGCTTGCGGAGAAGACTATGGCAAGCATGGCAGCGAATCATTTTCTTTTCTCTCAACGCTATCCGTGGAAGACTATGAAGGACTCAGGCATTCGGGGCGCTGCGCGTCGTTTGCTAAGTTCTTGGATAGTTTGCTAGGTGGACCTTGTCCCCAATTACCATAATATAAATAAACAGAACATTAAAACATAGTGGCTCATTGCAATGCACAAAGACCTCTATGGTTTTAGTTCTTGTACGAGCAAAACGGTATAGTTTGAAGCGGAGGATACAAAAAAAGAGTCCCATCGAACGATGAAACTCTTTTCACGGAGAACGGATAATGGCTTCCATAACTCACGGCAGGTCGCTCAACTCTCTACGAATCTGGTTCATGGCATCGCTGGGACAGAGGTGACCGCTAGATACGATTCGCCCGTCTCGGACCTCAAGTCCCAACTCGGATACGCCCAGGATCTTGGCAGAGGGCCACTGCTTGCGGGCCAGTAGGAGCACACTGATAAGTTCGGGGCGGGAGAGGCCTGCGGCACTGATGATGTGGCTGTGTCGGAAGTCAGACACACTGCTGTTACGAATAGCAAGAACAGTGTCTTGAGAATAGCTTTCATTGACTAAGATATATTTTACTTGTTTCATAATAACGGTATTTTAAAGGATTGAAGGAGATTCCGGTTCGTCGCCCGGAAAGAGGATTCGCCGGAACCTCCAATGAAAAGAGAGACTAGTGGAGTCCCATGCAGCTGGTGGCACCCAGGGCGGTCAGGATGGCCGTGAGGATGCTGATGAGGGTCTGCAGGATGAACTTCCAGAGGTTTTTCTTGGAGTCGTCCACCGGAACAATGGCAGACTGAACCTCAGGGTCGTTGACCGCATCGGTCACGCTCTTGTTAATGACTTTCTTGAATACCTTCTTGAGAAGGTTGCTGAATACTTTTTTCATTGTTGTAAACGTTTTAAATTAATAATAGATTGAAGTTTGGTTTAGGTCAGGGTCAAGGCCGCAGAGTGGCATCTCTATAACCTTTAACCCTTAACCTTTAACCAGCAGCTATGCTGCTTTAGCCTTCGTCACTATCGCCTCCACCGCCAGTGTTACCACCGCCATTACCTGGTTCAGGGTTCACAGTTCCCGGTTCAGGATTAGTGCCGCCTCCAGTGTTGTCGCCGGTGTTGGTGTTGCTACCTTCGGTATTGGAACCGCCGGTGTTGCTGTTACCACCCGTGTTGGTGTTTGAGTCGCCTCCGGAGTACTGGCCGGTAGTTACGGTGCCGTCTGCGTTGATGGTGGTCTGGGTACCGTTCTCAGCCACGATGATAATCACGGTGCGGTCGCCAGCCAGGGCGTTGAGGGTGATGGTGTCGGGCCAGGGTCCGGTCAGATAGACATCCTGATAGCCGCTCTTGGAGGCAATCTTGATGCTGGTGGGGTGCTCGGCAGCGTAGTCGCTGATGGCCTGCTCCACATCGGTAATGGTGACGTCCTGACCGTTCACATAGAGCTCAGCCAGCGCCTGAAGGGCCTGCGAGAGGGCCTTGTAGTTGAGGCTGAAGTAGCGGTTGCTGGGCGACCCACTCTTGTTGGTGATGGTCTGGCGGATGGTACGCAGGTGATGTTTCATGTGCATCTGCACCATCTTGAAGATAGCCTGGCGCGTGCGGGCCTCGGTGGTGTTGTACACGCTGGCAGGCATGGTTGGAGTGGTACGGGCAAAGGTCTTGCCATTAACAGTGTAATAGGTGATACCATCAATGGTACCGGAACTCTTGCGGCCAATGCCGACTTGTTTAATCTGTGCCATAGTTAAAAAATTTGATTGTTAATAAAATTTTTGTTTCAAGTTTCATAGGGCTTCGCCCGTTTCAAGTTTCATAGGCCTTGCGGCCGTTTCAAGATCCAAGTTTCAAGCAACTATGAGAAAAGTTCAAAAGTTCGAAGACTTGACCATCTTTCAGAAAGCGAGAGACCTGTGTAACGAGGTTTACGCAATCACTAAGGATGGAGAGTTCCATAAGGATTCCAGGTTCGTTCAACAGATTCATGCTTCAGCAGGTTCTGTGATGGATAACATCGCTGAGGGTTTTGAACGGGACGGGAACAAGGAGTTTATCAACTTCTTATATATCGCAAAAGGGTCTTGCGGGGAAGTTCGTAGTCAAATCATCAGAGCCTCTGATGTGGGCTTTATCGATAACGAAACCGCTAAGCGTCTTTATAACGACTGTCTCAATCTCAGTAAGTCCATTTCCAAGTTTATTCAATCCATCAAGGCCAGCGGCCTTTCGGGGCTTAAGTTTCAAGATCCAAGTTCCAAGTTTCAAGAGGACGATGCCGACCTAGAACCTTAAACCTGAAACCTGGAACCCGCAGCAATGCTGCTCTGAAACCTGGAACCCGCAGCAATGCTGCTCTGGAACCTTAAACATGAAACCTGAAACCCGCAGCAATGCTGCTCTGAAACCTGAAACTAGACCTCTGGTCAACCTGAAACTTGAAACCAGCCCTTTGGGCCCTGAAACCTGGAACCCGCAGCAATGCTGCTCTGAAACTATACACTTTAAAGCAATTCGAGCGCTTGAGCTCGCGAAAGCGCGCAGAAGGAGCCCTGGCCGTTGGCCTTGGTGAGTCTGCGACGGTTGCGCTCACGGCTCACGTAGCTCACGTGGATGAAAGAGGGATAGATGATGAGCTGGTCGTAGTCGATGCTCTCATCAAGAATGATGAGGCGGAACGCTCGGATGAGCCTCTGGCGAGGCGTTTCAAGTTTTATAGGGCTATCGCCCGTTCCAAGTTTCATGGGGCTGTTGCCCGTTCCAAGTTTCATGGGGCTGTCGCCCGTTTCAAGTTTCATAGGGCTGTCGCCCGTTCCAAGTTTCATGGGGCTGTCGCCCGTTTCAAGTTTCATAGGGCTGTCGCCCGTTTCAAGTTTCATGGGGCTGTCGCCCGTTTGATGATTCAAGTAACCTTGAACCTTGAACTTTGAACTTTGAACCAATTTCTTGGAACCAGGACCATCGGTCCCACCTTGAACTTTGAACTTTGAACTTTGAACTAAGTTCTTTGAACTTTGAACCAAATTCTTGGACCCTGAAACTTGAAACTTGAAACCTGAAACCAGCTGTCTTACCCTGAAAAACGTTGAATAAAAACAACGTTTTAAAATGGAGAAAAACGAAGATTCAGATTTGTTAGAGTTACAGGAACTCGCCTTAAGGCA
>CADAWW010000087.1 GCA_902791675.1 uncultured Bacteroidales bacterium | reverse complement strand
TTATCAGCTCATTACCTTGCGAGATAACCTGGTAGACACTCTCGTCTGGCTTGATATCCTTATGACTTTGGTCAACGTAAGCCAACTTAACTGTTTCGCCCACTTCGAAGGTTCCCGAGTCGGGTTTCTCCAATCCCATTATCATACGGAATAGGGTAGTCTTACCTGCACCGTTGGGACCGATGACTCCCACAATACCGTTGGGAGGCAGCATAAAGTCGAGGTCCTTGATCAGTACCTTGTCGCCATAAGCTTTGCATAGGCCGTGAGCTTTGATTACTTTATTGCCCAGACGAGGTCCGTTGGGGATAAAGATTTCCAATTTCTCTTCACGCTCCTTCTGCTCCTCGTTCAGCATCTTGTCGTACGAGTTCAGACGGGCCTTACCCTTGGCCTGGCGAGCCTTGGGAGCCATACGAACCCATTCCAACTCTCGTTCGAGAGCCTTACGACGCTTGCTGGCCACCTTTTCCTCCTGAGCCATACGTTTGGTTTTCTGTTCCAACCAAGAAGAATAGTTTCCTTCCCAAGGTATTCCTTCGCCTCTGTCCAATTCCAGAATCCAACCTGCCACATCATCCAGGAAGTAACGGTCGTGGGTAACAGCAATAACCGTACCCTCGTATTGGGTAAGATGCTGTTCCAACCAGTCGATACTCTCGGCATCCAGGTGGTTGGTGGGCTCATCTAACAGCAGTACATCGGGTTTCTGCAGCAAGAGACGACAAAGGGCCACACGACGTCTTTCTCCTCCGGATAGATTGACAACCTGCTGATCGGCTGGCGGGCAACGGAGTGCATCCATGGCACGTTCCAACTTGCTGTCGAGGTTCCACGCATCGGTGCTGTCTATGATATCCTGCAACTCACCCTGACGGGCAAAGAGTGCATTCATCTTATCCTCGTCCTCGTAGTATTCAGGCAGACCGAACTTCTGGTTTATCTCTTCGTATTCCTTCAGGGCATCAACAATAGGCTGAACGCCTTCTTTTACCACCTCGATAACCGTTTTGTTGTCATCCAGATGCGGCTCCTGTTCCAGATATCCTACGGAATACCCAGGACTCCATACCACGTTGCCTTGGTATTGCTGATCAATGCCGGCGATGATTTTCATCAGTGTAGACTTACCTGCACCGTTCAGACCTACAATACCGATCTTTGCTCCGTAAAAGAAGCTGAGATATATGTTCTTTAGTACTTGTTTCTGATTCTGTTGGATGGTTTTGCTAACCCCAACCATCGAGAAGATGATATAATTGTCGCCCCTCTCCCTAACCCTCCCCCAAATGGGAGGGAACTGCAAGCAGGGGTATGGCAGTTGTGTTAGTATTGCCCCGCCTCCCATTTGGGGGAGGAGGGGTTTGGGGTTGGTGAGGGGCTATTTCTTTACTTTATCGTTTGCCAGCTTCATCAGCTGGTATGCTTTCATGGCAGGCAATACGGCCTTGAACTTGGGATAGTATGCTTTACGGATATCCAGTTCTGCGCGTTCGGCTTTCTGCTTGCTATCGAACAGTTCGTCGCACTGAGCGGGTGTCAGCTTTCCTGCATCCTCTGCCATATCGTATTTATCCTTAAGTGCCTTGTTTGAAGCCTTAGCAGCGGATACTTCCTTGTAATAAGCCTGCAGAATAGGCTTCACTTTAGCCTTATCTTCACTAGAGAGTTTCATGTTTTTGAAAATGTATGCAATGTGTGCATCGTCTTTCTCTCCAGCACTGATTGTCTGAACTGGAATGAATGTCATCAGGCCGAATACGGCTAATAAAATTAACTGTTTCATTTTTGATTACTATTTAAATTTGGCCACAAAGATACATATTTATATTTATACACATGCGTTTCATCTTATTAATAATTGTAAAAAGTAGCGTGAAAAAAAATTGCATATCACCAGGAAAATGTTTCTTTTGCGAAGGAAAGTTTCTATTTCAAACTTTGAAACGTACATTCCAAACTTTGGTATGCACATTCCAAACTTTGCAACTTACATTCCAAACTTTGGAATAGAAAAATCCTATACATATAAAAACATTTATACAATCAAGAAAAGTCTTTTTGATTTGCCCCTTAACATTAATTTTAATGTTGTATTTGCGTAATTCAAGATTTTGTTGTATCTTTGTACCAATTTTGGAGACACCAATAAATATTAAGGCAGATAAAAAAGAATAAAACCAAAATATAAATGGAAGATAAAGAAAGAATTATTCGAGTTGACATCGAGCAGGAAATGCGTAAGAGCTACATTGACTACTCTATGAGTGTTATTGTGGCTCGTGCCTTGCCAGATGTCAGAGACGGTTTCAAGCCTGTTCATCGCCGTATCCTCTTCGGTATGAAAGAACTGGGCAATGTTCATAGCAAACCCTATAAGAAGAGTGCACGTATCGTTGGCGAGGTGCTGGGTAAGTATCATCCCCACGGAGACAGCTCTGTATATGGCGCTTTGGTGCGTATGGCTCAGGAGTGGGCAATGCGATACACGCTTGTTGACGGGCAGGGTAACTTCGGTTCTATAGACGGTGACAGTCCTGCTGCCATGCGTTATACAGAGGCCCGACTGAGCCTGATGGGCGAGGCTATGATGGACGACCTGGACAAGGAAACCGTGGATATGACCATGAATTTCGACGATACCTTGCCCGAACCCACCGTTATGCCTACCAAGATTCCCAACCTCCTGGTGAACGGTGCGACAGGTATTGCCGTAGGTATGGCCACCAATATCCCCACACACAACCTCAGCGAGGTAATCGATGCCTGCGTTGCATATATCGACAATGAAGATATGGACGTAGAGGCACTGATGCAGTATGTGAAGGGTCCTGACTTCCCGACGGGAGCCTATATCATGGGTCTGCAGGGCATCAGGGATGCTTACGAGACGGGTAGGGGACGTGTGATTATGCGCGCCAAAGCCGATATAGAGAGCGGTGATCTGCATGATAAGATTATCGTAACAGAGATTCCTTATGGTGTCAACAAACAACAGCTTATTGAGTATATTGCGCAGTTGGTTTCTGACAAGAAACTGGATGGCATCAGCAACATAAACGACGAGAGCGACCGTGAAGGTATGCGTATTGTTGTAGATGTAAAGCGCGATGCCAACACCCGCGTGGTGCTGAACAAACTCTTTAAGATGACTCCCCTGCAGACGAGCTTCCCTGTTAACAGCATCGCTTTGGTTAAGGGCCGTCCCCAACTGCTGACGCTGAAGGACTTCATCAGCAACTTCGTAAAACATCGTCACGAGGTTACGATCCGCAGAACCAAATACGACCTGCGCAAGGCCGAAGAGCGTGCACATATTCTGAAGGGCCTCATCATTGCCAGCGATAATATCGATGAGGTTGTTCAGATAATCAAGAAGAGTAAAACGCCTGTTGATGCCCAGCGCGCGTTGGAAGCCCGTTTCTCTCTTGACGAGTTGCAGTCAAAGGCTATCGTAGATATGCGTCTGGCTCAGCTTACAGGTCTGAATCAGGAGAAACTGCATGCAGAATTCGATGAGTTGATGGAGAAGATTAAGTATTACAATCAGATTCTTACAGATGACGAGCTTTGCCGCAAGGTGATGAAGGACGAACTCATCGAGATTAAGGATCAGTTTGGCGATGAGCGTCGTACAGAGATTCTGCCCAGCGCGGAAGAGTTCAATGCAGAGGACTTCTATGCTGACGATGAGGTTATCGTAACCATCTCTCATCTTGGATATGTTAAGCGTATTCCTTTGGCAGAGTTCAAGGCCCAGAATCGTGGCGGAATTGGAGTGAAAGCTACCGCTACTCGCGATAATGACTTTGTGGAGAAGATTTATCCTGCCACCATGCATAACACCATGATGTTCTTCACAGAACGTGGCCGCTGCTACTGGCTGAAGGTTTATGATATCCCCGAAGGCAGTAAGACTAACAAGGGTCGGGCAATACAGAATATGCTGAACATAGATGCCGGCGACAGCGTGACCAACTGTCTGTGCATTCGTAAACTGAACGACCCCGACTTCTGCAAGTCTCACTATGTGATGTTTGCTACTAAGAAGGGCTTCATCAAGAAGACTTGTCTGACAGAATACAGCCGAGTTCGTTCGAACGGCGTAAATGCTATCAATATCCTTGAGGATGACAGCGTAGTAGCTGTTGAGTTGACAAACGGACACAACGAGATTATCGTTGCCAACGCAGGCGGTCGTGCCGTAAGATTCAACGAGTCGGATGTTCGCCCGATGGGTCGTGTAAGTACAGGTGTAAGAAGCATTATCCTGGATAACGATCCCAGGGACGGCGTTATTGGTATGTGCGTAATAAATGATGTGGAGAACGAAAGCATCATGGTACTTAGCGAGAATGGTTTCGGTAAGAGAACAGACGTAGAGGAATACCGTAAGACCAGCCGTCATTGCAAGGGTGTTAAGACCATTGCCATCACAGAGAAGACCGGCTATCTGGTAGCCATCCTGGTAGTGAAGGACGAAGACGACCTGATGATTATCAACAAGAGCGGCACTACAATCCGTCTGCACGCCGATGACATCAAGACTACCAAGAGTCGTGTAACTCAGGGTGTAAAGGTAATCGAACTGAAGAAGCGTAATGATGTTATCAGCCACCTGAGTGTTGTTCCTCGTGCAGATGAAGAAGAAGAATCGACAGAGACTTCCGAAGGGTCTGAGACAGAGAATCAACAAGAAGAACAAAATGAACAGTAAACTAATAATCAACCATTTAACATCACTTTCATCATGAAAAAGATTATTATTTCACTTGCCTTACTTTTTAGTGTTGGCAATATTATGGCACAAACTCCCGAAGAAAAAGCTGCCTTGAAAGAAGCAAAGAAGGAGGCTAAGTCATTATTGAGTGAGGCTCAGAAAATAAAAGATTATATCGAGCCAAAGATTAGCGATAAGAGTGCAGGTGATCCGGAAATCCTGGAGAAATGTACAAAGGGTATTGAATTAGTACAAAAGGCTTTGAATACTAAAGCTATTGAAGAGAAGAAATTAGGTGAGACATATAAGATGATTGCTGATTTTGCTCAGCCTGTTAATAACGTTCTTATCAACTATGCTGCAAGCTCAGCCCCTCTTGACACACTGCTATTCTACAATAATCTTCAGAATTTAACTGATGGTATTCACAATGAAGTGAAATACACCAAGCCTGTAAAAGGTGAGGGAGGTAACGAGGCATATCTGAAGGCTAAACAGTTAAACTTGGCAAACTGCGGTGTTTACTATATTTATGCAGCTCAGTTCCTTGCCTCTTCACATAAACCTGATTTAGCTTTGAAGGCTTATGAACAGGCTATGAATTACAAGAATATGTATCCTGAAGTTGCCGATCAGGTTAAAATGCCTATTGGTGATGCCCAGATAGCCTATTATGCCTTCCATACTGCTCATGATGCTAAGATGTTCGATGCAATGGACAAATATTATAACAAGGCTTTAGAGTTTGCTGATGGTGCAGAAGGAACTCGTCAGGTTAAGATTATTTCTTATCTTGAACAGGGTGACACAGTTTCTTGGGCTAATTATCTGCGCGAGGAAACAATAAAAGAACCAGCCAAGAATACAGATTACGTTCAGATGTTGCTGGCATACTATCAGAAACTGGGTAAAGATAAGATGGTTGAATATGCAGATGCTATTTTGGCCGTTGATCCCAACTTGTATATTGCTAACTATGGTAAAGCTTATGCATTGTTCGCAGAAAACAAGTATGAAGAAGCATTAGCTTTATATAAGAAATGTACAGAGATAAAGAATGACTCTTATGACTCCTGGTATCAGTGTGGTCTTTGCAGGTATCGCGAAGCCTTGGATCTGAACAACACCATCAGTTCTATAAAGAACCAGCAGAAGGCAAAGGAAACGCTCGAGAAGACCAAGAAACTCTTCGCTGATGCCATTCCTTTCTTCGAGAAAGCTCGCGAATGCACTCCAGACCAACCAGACAAATGGGCTTACGAGTTAAAGCAGTGCTATACCGTAACAGGAAATGCTGCTAAGGCTTCTGAAATGTCTAAACTGATTGGTGATTAATTCGCAATAGGTTGAAACAGAATGTTGGGAGTAAGCGTTTCACAAGCACTTACTCTCAACATTATTTATAGAAAGGGTAAACCCATACTCAGATTAAATTGTTTAAGATGAAGCAAATTATCCTATTATTTATATTTCTCGGATGTCTTAATACATTTGTTTATTCAGCAAGTAAAAAGAAAGATGCTCCCAAGGAAGTTAAGATGGGTACATTATACAAAGCTGCAAGCCTGGCTATTAAGAATTCAAATGGACAAGACAATGCAAAGAAAAATTTATTGAATGCGTTAGGTAGAGAAAATCTTTCCGTCAAAGAGAAAGCAAACATCTATTATACTTGCGCACTTCTGGATGAATCCTCTAATAGCATCCAGAATACCAAAGCTTATCTTAAACAACCATGTGATACGGCTGCTCTCTTTAATACGCTGTATAATATGTACGGTAATCTGTTTAAATGTGACAGTGTTGACGCATTACCTTTACCCAATGGTAATGTTAAGTTTAAGTATAAATCCAGAACAGGAAACTTACGTGCGAAACATTTGCCCAATATCCTGAATGGAGGTAAATACTATCTTACAAAGAACAATTTTGCTTCAGCATACAACTTCTTTGATACGTATTCAACTTATACACAACCCACAGATACCATGCTTCCCAAAGTAGCTTATTGGGCAACTTTTTCAAGTTACAAATTAGGTCAGCACGCCAACACACTAAAATATATTGATAAAGCCTTTGCGGTTGTCGGAGAAGCTGACGGAGCTATTCTTCAGGAGTATAAATGCCGGTCTCATCAAGCCTTGAATGACGAAAAAGCATACATGGAAGATTTACTGAAAGGCGTTCGTACATATCCTCATCATGATTATTTCTTCGTCAACTTATCAGATATATATTGCGAGAAGCGTCTGTTTAAAGAAGGACTGACCCTTGCAGACTCTATGATATCTATTGACTCTAAGAAAACATTATATTGGTATTCTAAATCAAAGATTAAGCTAGCTGAAAATGACTATGATAAGTGCATAGAGTATTCAGATAGTACTATCCATCGTGACAGTACATTTATCGATGCATATTATAACAAAGGAATATCTTATATGAATCTTGCATTGATTCGTCAAGAAAGTGCATCAACGGATATCAGAGATCCCAGATTTGCGGAGGATAAGAAAGCTATAGAGAGCCTGTACAGAAAAGCCCAGCCTTGTATGGAAATGGTTAGAAAATTAGACCCGGAAAATAAGGAAAGATGGGGCAGACACCTATATCGTATCTATATGTTCCTAAATAGAGGGAAGGAGTTTGAAGAAATTGACAAACTCCTCCGCTCCAATTAAGATTTAATATGCAAAAAGAGGATAATCTGCCATAATGGCATTAACCTCGCTGCGTACCTTAGCAATTACATTTTCATCTTCTGGTGCGTTAAGTACAGTCTCGATAAATTCTGCAATCTTAATCATCAGGTCTTCCTTGGCACCACGTGTTGTTATAGCTGGCGTTCCCAAACGGATACCACTTGTCTGGAAAGCACTTCGGGTATCAAATGGAATCATATTCTTGTTGACAGTAATATCTGCTGCGACAAGAGCTTTCTCGGCAACCTTACCCGTCAGATCCGGATACTTATTGCGGAGGTCAACCAACATAGAATGGTTATCTGTACCACCAGATACAATATTAAATCCACGCTTGATTAATTCGTCAGCAAGTACGGCAGCATTCTTTTTTACTTGTACGGCCCATTCTTTGAATGCTGGTGATAGAGCTTCGCTGAAAGCAACAGCCTTAGCAGCTATTACATGCTCTAAGGGACCGCCTTGAATACCTGGGAATACTGCGCTGTTGAGAAGTGTTGACATCATCTTGACTTCACCCTTAGGCGTCTTCTTGCCCCATGGATTCTCAAAGTCCTTACCCATAAGGATGATACCGCCGCGAGGTCCGCGTAGGGTTTTATGTGTTGTGCTGGTTACGATATGAGCATATTTAACGGGGTTGTCAAGCAAGCCTGCAGCAATAAGACCGGCAGGATGTGCCATATCTATCATAAGGATGGCACCCACAGAGTCGGCAATCTTACGCATACGTGCATAATCCCACTCGCGGCTATAGGCAGAACCGCCGCCTATAATCATCTTGGGCTTGTGTTCAAGGGCAAGGCGCTCCATATCGTCATAATCAACTCTGCCTGTTTCTTTATTCAGATTATAACCTATAGGTTTGTAAATAATACCACTTGTATTGACTAACGAACCATGACTTAGATGCCCGCCATGATCTAAGTTCAATCCCATAAATGTATCACCAGGATTTAGGCAAGCCAAAAATACAGCAGCATTTGCCTGTGCACCAGAATGTGGCTGAACGTTTGCATATTCGGCTCCAAAAAGTTTCTTTACTCGATCTATAGCAAGTTGTTCAACTTCATCAACAACCTGGCAACCGCCGTAATATCTTTTGCCTGGGTAGCCTTCTGCATACTTATTTGTCAAGCATGACCCCATAGCAGCCATAACCTGATCGCTCACAAAATTCTCGGATGCAATAAGCTCGATACCACGCATCTGACGCTGATGTTCTTTCTCAATCAAAGTGAAAATTGTCGTGTCCTTTTCCATAAAAATAATACCTGAATTTATAATAAATTTTTGTTTAGATTAATTTTACGTTATTCAAAGTTACTTCTCTGTTGCAATAACGACATTGTAAGATACCGTTTTCTTTGTCTAAAACATGAAAATGAGTAAGCATAGGTTCGTTGTTGGTAATACATTTATGATTATCACACTTGATAATACCAATCAACTCGTCAGGCATTTTAACCTGTTTCTTTTCTACAACTTCATAATCACGGATGATTGCCAATGAAACATTAGGAGCAACAACAGAGAGTTGATTTAATTCCTCATCCGTAAAAAATCTGTCAGCAATCTTTAGAATGCTTTTATGCCCCATTTTCTTACTCTTGAGATTAATACCTATAGTAACAGAGGTACTTACTTTTTCAAGATGAAGCAGATTAATGACTTCAAATATCTTTGATGATGGTATATGATCAATTACTGTACCATTTTCAAGCGCTGCGACTTGTAATTCTTGTCGTTTCATGCGATAATTGTTTTGTCGTTTTTGATATCATCTAATGTTATTCCCAAAGAATCACATATTAAAGCCTGTCTGGCATACAAACCGTTACGTGCCTGTTGAAAATAATATGCGTATGGCGTATTGTCTATACTGTACTCAATCTCATTGACACGAGGTAATGGATGTAAAATCTTCATGTTAGCACGAGCTCGGAAAAGCATATCCTTCTTCAGAAGATAACGATCCTTGACTCTCTCGTATTCTTCCAAATCTGTAAAACGCTCGCGTTGAACTCTTGTCATATAAAGAATATCGGCATCTGCAATTGTATGAGAGTCAAAATCCTGATGCTCATGAAATTTGATATTGTTTTTCTTACAATACATTTTATAATAGTCAGGTAAGGCAAGCTCATCGGGGGCAATAAAATGGAAAGTCGGATTAAAGTGCCGCATTGCTGTGATAATGCTATGCACTGTACGTCCATATTTCAAGTCACCTACCAGATAGATATTCAAGTCTTCCAACGTTCCTTGAGTCTTATAGATTGAATAAAGGTCAAGCATCGTCTGGCTTGGATGCTGATTGGCTCCATCGCCGGCATTTACTATTGGAACAGGAGATACTTCGCTCGCATACTGAGCTGCTCCTTCCAAATAATGTCTCATAACTATTATATCGGCATAGTTAGAAACCATCATTATGGTATCTTTTAAAGTTTCCCCCTTGGTCCCACTTGTTACTTTGGGGTCAGCAAAACCGATTACTTTTGCGCCTAACCGATTGGCTGCTGTCTCAAAACTTAATCTTGTTCGAGTACTTGGTTCAAAAAACAATGTAGCTACTATTTTCCCATCCAAGATCTTCCTGTTGGGATGTTTTTCAAACTCTTGTGCCATTTCAATGAGATACAGAAGTTTCTCCTTTGTATGTTTGGCAATAGTTACGAGACTTCTTGTTTCCATATTAATCCGAGAATATTATGTTTTATTTTTCGGGTTTCAAAATTACACTTTTTTTTTTTAACATGCAAATCCATACTATTGTAGATAAATAATGTGTGTTATTTTGTGCAATTTTGGGGATTTAATAAAAATTTTGTTGTAACTTTGTAGCCAAATATTCACAATTATGAGGAAACGGTTTTTTCTGTACATATGGATTCTCTATATACTGTTGGTTCTTGCCTTCGGTGGCATATTCTATTGTATTTTCACAGGCTATATAGGTTATATGCC
>CADAWW010000086.1 GCA_902791675.1 uncultured Bacteroidales bacterium | reverse complement strand
CTCAGGTCATTACGGGCCAGGTCTACCAACATCACATGCTCGGCATTCTCCTTGGGGTCGTTGCGCAGGTATTCGGCATTCTTGCGGTCGGTCTCGGCATCCCCCGTACGCTTGGTAGTTCCGGCGATGGGGTCGATGTACGCCCTGCGTCCCTCAATACGGCAATGGGTCTCGGGGCTGGAGCCGAAGATACGGAATCCGCCGAAGTCGAAGTAGAATAAATAGGGGCTGGGATTGATGCAACGCAAGGCACGGTATAGTTTGAAGTCGTCACCCTCATAACGCTGCTTGAAACGACGGGAGAGTACAATCTGAAAAACATCACCTCTTAAACAATGGGCAATACCCTTGCGGATATTTTCACGATGCTCATCATCTGTCAGCGTGCTACTGTATTCTCCTACGGGATGAAACTCGTATGTCTGGTAAGGGCGTCCGTTGAGGTCTCGCTCCAGTACATCCAGGTCATCTTCTTCGCCATCGGCCAGCATTTCTATAAGTGTGAGTTCGTTGCGAAAATGGTCGAAAACAATGACATCCTTGTATAGAATATATAAAAGGTCGGGCGCATCGTTCTGTGTTTGCGTCTCGTCCTGGACATTTATATTCTCGAAGTAACGTACTGCATTGAACGAGGTGTAGCCATACAAGCCGCAATAGTTGCTTTCCGGTCCTGATATGTCAAACGAACCTATAAACTG
Source organism: uncultured Bacteroidales bacterium (assembly GCA_902791675.1). Taxonomy (GTDB): domain Bacteria; phylum Bacteroidota; class Bacteroidia; order Bacteroidales; family Bacteroidaceae; genus Physcousia. The sequence goes on along the minus strand of CADAWW010000086.1, from coordinate 8,664 downwards.
ATTGATAAGGTCGGCAGATGTAAACTGCTCGTTTATAGGTGTTTCTGTAATCTTGTTGTCGGGGTATTTGCATATTCCCATTCCATGTTCTATGCTCACGCTTCCGATGGGATGAACGGCAATGAACGACTTTGCGTTCTCGCCTCCGTGATAGTCAGAACTCTCCATGAGCGCACTTTGCGGATAGGCATCCCTCACCTTCAGGTAAGCGCTGACGGGTGTTATCAGGTCACCCAGAATCTTCCGGCTGGCGGTGTGGTAATTATATTGCGTCATAATCAATCTCGTCTTTATGTTTAAGGTAAGTGGATAGGTCTTTGTCGCCGCGTCCGCTGACAGTAAGCACCACCACATCCTCTTTCTTGAACTTCATCTTGGGTAAGATGGCCAAGGCGTGACTGCTCTCCAGGGCAGGTATGATGCCTTCAAGCCTAGTCAGTTCGAAGGCAGCTTGCAAAGCCTCATTGTCATTGATGGAGAACACCTTGGCCCGGCCTGTTTCGTACAGGTTGCAATGCATGGGACCTGTACCCGGATAGTCCAGTCCGGCGCTGATGCTATAAGGTTCGACAATTTGTCCGTCATCTGTCTGCATAACCTTTATACGGCTTCCGTGCAGAATGCCAGTACTGCCCACATGTAGTGAGGCGGCAGTCTGTTCGGTATCTTTTCCTTTACCTCCAGCTTCACCAAGGATAAGTTTTACGCGTTCGTCATCCAGATAGTGATAGATGGTGCCTGCAGCATTGCTGCCTCCGCCTACGCATGCTATGAGATAGTCAGGATAGTCACGACCGATTTTCTCCTTTAGCTGGAACTTTATCTCCTGGCTGATAACGCTCTGAAGCCTGGCCACCATCTCGGGGTAGGGATGAGGCCCTACCGTACTGCCTATAATATAAAATGTATCGGCAGGATGACAGCACCAGTCTCGAATGGCTTCGTTTGTAGCGTCCTTAAGTGTTTTATTGCCGCTCTGGACGGGGAACACCTCGGCTCCGAGCATACGCATACGTTCCACGTTTACATGTTGGCGCTCCACATCCAAAGCGCCCATATACACGCGGCACGGCATATTCATCAGGGCGCATACGGTAGCTGTGGCTACGCCGTGCTGTCCGGCTCCTGTTTCTGCAATGATACGCGTCTTGCCCATCTTGCGGGCCAGCAGAATCTGCCCTATGGCATTGTTTATCTTGTGAGCTCCGGTATGGTTCAGGTCTTCGCGCTTCAAGTATAGCTGACAGCCGTATTTTCCGCTCATGCGTTTGGCATAATAAAGGGGCGAGGGCCTGCCCACATAGTCACGAAGCAGTTGATAGTATTCCTTCAGGAACTCTTCGCTCTCGATGATAGAGAGGTACTGTGCCTTCAGGTCTTCAACCGTTTTGTATAATATCTCGGGAATGTATGCGCCGCCATACAATCCATAATAACCATCGTCATTAACTTTGTACGATTTCATCTTTTACCTTATTATTACAAATACCGACGCAAAGGTAATGTATTTTCTTTTTCCGGCAAACAAATGACACAAAAAAATGCCAAAAAACTCTTGTTTTTGGCACGTATGGGGATGTTTGGTTACAAACTGTTAGGGAACTTGGAAGGAATATACTTTCAGGTCCTTTAAATCTCCTATGGGTTTTTGCTTTATATTCAGCAGGATGTAGTCCCCTTTAGGCAGCGTGTCGGACGGATGGCAGAAGAAGCCGTCCTCCCCGTCCGATTTAATAGAAAAGTTGGCCGGTTCCACCCTTGTGTAATCGTTTTCCCAGATTACGCTCTTGGGGATTTTTCTGTAGTATTTCTTGTTCAGCAGGCGGATGATGACGTAGTCGGCAAGCACCTCGTCTTCTGCGGGAGTTATATGAAACTCAGGCATACCGTTATCCGTAAGTTGCGAAGAATGGCCTCTGGAGAGATAACGGGTAACCTTATCCTTCAGTTTTATATCGAAAACCGTCCATCCCGGCTTAAGCTCGCTTTGCGTCTGTTCGGCTCTGAGCGTTGCAAAGTTGTCCAGAACCTTCAGCTCCACCTTCTGGGCATACAAGCAGGCAGGCAGGGATAAGAGTATGAATACCTTTAATATCTTCATAACATGTGCAAAAATACAGATTTTGTGTGAATTTACAAAAGAAAGCTTTGTTAAGTGAAAGAATTTTGTTTCCTTTGCATGTAAAATATCCGTTATATGTAGCGAAAAAGGAGTTATTATGACCATTGCAATTGTAATTTTGATGTTGTTCGGATATGCCCTGATCTGTTCCGAGCATATTACAAGGATCAACAAAGCCACCGTTGCCCTGTTCTGTGGTGTATGTGGATGGGTGATGTATATGTGTGTAGGTCCCCATTACATCCAGTCGTTACACGGTATGGATTTCATGAACTATCTGGGCGACGATGCTTATAGCGTCCGGGCCGTAAACGAATATATCTACCATCACGTGTTTGTCAAGCACATGGTGCAGATGTGCTGCATTGTGATGTACCTTCTTGCAACGATGGCCATCGTAGAGGTGCTGGCCAGTAACGAGTGCTTCGATTTTATGGTCGACTGGTGCCGGGCCAAGAAGAAATGGCGCCTTACGTGGACGCTGGCTGCCTGCAGCTTCCTGCTTAGTGCCAACCTGGATAACCTGGCCTCGGCAGTCATCATGCTTACCATTTTAAGCAAGCTTGTGATAAACCCCCGCCAGCGTTCCATCCTAGGTGCTATCGTCGTTATAGCAACAAGCTGCGGAGGCTGTTTCGGCGTTATCGGAGATGTAACATCCCTGCTGATATGGACCAGTTCAGCGGTAACCCCCACCAACTACACATCAGCCCTGATTATTCCTACCATTGTGGCAACCGTCATTCCCACATACCTGATCGGAAGGATGCTGCCCGAGCATATAGACCTGAAGCGTCCCCGTGTCTTCTTCCGCGGAGATGATGCAGCCATGCCCGTCTGGCAGCGAGCCATAATGCTGTTCCTGGGCTTGTACGGACTTTGGTTTGTTCCCACCTTCCACCGCCTTACCCTGCTGCCTCCGTTCCTTGGCGCCCTGTGTGTGCTAGGTGTGCTGTGGGTGGTAAACGAGATATTTAACCGCAAGCGCATCTCTTCGGGGCAGCCTATCCCCCTGACCGGAATTCGCTCTCTGCAGTACGAGATGATACAGATGATAATGTTCTTCGTAGGTGTCAGCCTCTGCGTTAACCTGCTGGTCGAGGTAGGAGCCATGAGACATGTTGCTGAGGTATGCGACACCTATATCCATAACATATACTTGCTGTCCGTTGTAATAGGCTTTGTCAGTGCCATTATGGATAATATAGCGCTGGTAATGACTTCCATCTCCATTTTCCCCATTATGGAAGTGCAGAACTCCATGCCCGATTACGCTGCGGCATTTGCACAGAACGGACAGTACTGGCATCTGGTAGCGCTGAGCGGATGTGTGGGCGGCTGCCTGCTGCCCATAGGCTCTACATCGGGCTATGCGCTGATGAAACACGACGGCATAGGTATCTGGTGGTATATCAAGTTCATTTCGTCCAAGGTACTGGCAGGCTGGATCGTTTCGCTGGGTGTTTATTTCCTTGTAGATTATTTCCTGAGATAAAGTCGCGCCGATGAAATACGATGTATCCCGCCTCGGCATCGACTACCTGAATCCCATGCAGCAGGAAATGCTGCAGGCGGTTCGCCGTGAGCGCCAGCTGGTGCTGCTAAGTCCAACGGGATCGGGTAAGACACTGGCTTACCTGCTGCCCCTGCTCCAGCTGCTGGATTCCCGGAAGGATATATTGCAGGCCCTGGTGCTGGTACCCTCCCGAGAGCTTGCCATCCAGACCGTGGACGTTGTAAAGCGCATCTGTTCCGAGGCGCGTGTACTGGCATGCTATGGCGGACGCCCTGCCATGGACGAGCACAGGCAGATTAACGGACTGCACCCTCATCTTATCGTGGCAACACCGGGCCGAATCCTGGACCATATCCGTAAGCAGAATATCACTCCCGCAACGGTTAGCCATCTGGTTATCGACGAGTTCGACAAGAGCCTGGAGCTGGGATTCCAGGAGGACATGAAGGCCATTGCCGCCGAACTCTCGGCCATAGAACGCCGTATCCTGCTTTCTGCCACAGACAGCCCTTCCATTCCCGATTTCGTGGGGACAGACTATTGCCGCCTTTCTTATCTCGACGACGAGGAGCCTGTCTCTTCCCGCATAAACATACGCTGTGTCCTCTCGCCCGAGAAGGATAAGCTCTCCACCCTGAAGGCCCTGCTCTGCACCTTAGGCACACAGAAGAACCTGGTCTTTGCCAACCACCGTCAGAGCGTGGAGCGTATTGGCGCCTATCTGTCTTCCGAAAAGATGATGGCCGACATCTTCCACGGCGGTATGGACCAGCGCGACCGCGAACGTGCCCTGTACCGCTTCATGAACGGGTCGTGCAACGTCTTTGTCTGTACCGATCTGGCTTCGCGCGGCCTTGATATTCCCGATGTGGATAATATCATTCATTACCACCTGCCCATCGACGAGGAGTCTTACATCCACCGCAACGGACGTACAGCGCGTTGGGATAATGTAGGAAATGCCTTTCTGATTTTAGGTCCCGAGGAGGCATTGCCGCCGTATGTCCAGCTTACAGAGGGCGAGTTCCGCATACCTGCCCGCCTGCCTTTGCCGTCCCTCCCGTTATGGGCAACGGTTTACGTGGGTAAGGGTAAGAAGGATAAGATAAGCAGGGGAGACATCCTGGGCTTCCTTACCAAGACCGGAGGACTGGAGGGCAGTCAGATAGGACGCATTGATGTGCTGCCGCAATGGTCGTACGTGGCTGTGGAAAGACGTGCTGTCAAGGCCCTTCTCTCCCGCATAAAGGGACAGAAAATCAAGGGCATTAAAACCATCTTCGCCTTAGCAGAATAAAAAAAAGAAGCATCTGCCCATTTGTGAACAGATGCTTTTTTATCGTTATCGTTTTCCGTTACTTCAGCACGCCCAGCTGCTGGAATACCTTCTTAAGCTTTACTACAGACTGGTCAACCTGATCGTGCGTATGGGTTGCCATCAGTGCGTAGCGTACCAGGGTATCCTGCGGACCGCATGCCGGCGGTATTACCGGGTTGATGAACACACCCTCCTCGAAGGCCATGGCAACGGCCATGAAGGTCTTCTGTGTATCTCTTACATACAGGGGGATGATGGGGCTCTCCGTCTCGCCGATCTCGAAGCCTTCCTCGCGGAAACGCTTCAGGGCATAGCGTGTAACGTCCCACAGGGCCTCCAGTCTTTCGGGCTCTGCCTGTATGATGTGCAGGGCTTCCAGGGCAGCTGCTGTGGCAGCGGGTGTGTTGCTTGCACTGAAGATATAGGTTCTGGCAGAGTGGCGCAGAGAGTCTATGATAATCTGGTCTGCTGCGATGAAACCGCCGATAGAGGCCATACTCTTCGAGAAGGTACCCATGATCAGGTCTATGTCGTCCGTTACACCGAAGTGGTCGCAAACACCGCGGCCCTGTCTGCCGAATACGCCCAGGCCGTGTGCCTCGTCCACCATGATGCTGGCGTTGTACTTGTGCTTCAGCTCCACAATCTCGGGCAGCTTGGCCAGGTCGCCTTCCATCGAGAAGACACCGTCCACGATAATCAGCTTCACCTTGTCGGGCTCGCAACGCTGCAGCACGCGCTCCAGGTCGGCCATGTCGTTATGCTTGTAGTGCAGCTGAGTGGCAAAGGACAGACGGCGGCCGTCCACGATACTGGCATGGTCCCTGTCGTCACATATGATGTAGTCGTCCTTGCTTACCAGCTGGGGTATAACACCGCTGTTTACGGTGAAACCGGTCGAGAAGCACAGGGCATCGTCCTTGCCCACGTATTCTGCCAGTTCCTTCTCCAGCTGAACGTGAATGTCCAGCGTACCGTTCAGGAAACGGCTGCCGGCGCAACCGCTGCCGTACTTGTGCATAGCCTTGCATCCGGCTTCTATGATACGTTCGTCACCCGTCAGACCGGTATATGCGTTAGAACCGAACATCAGAACGTGCTTGCCGCCCATTTCCACTTCCGTACCCTGTTTTCCTTCTATTTCGCGAAAATAGGGGTATATACCTTTCTCCTTGATCTCCTTCGACAGAGAATAAAAAGGATGTTTAGCGAGTTTTTCTTGTAATAATCCCATTTTTTGAATTTAAAGTTTCTTGAGGGTTCAGACCCTCTCTCATGAAAATTTATGCAAAGGTACGACTTTTTATCAAAATACACATCATGTGGAATGAAAAAATACACTTTTATGGATTATTCATATAGAGAAGTATGCTGATTCGTACACTTTTTACTACCTTTGTGCAGAAAATTATGCAAAATAAAGTTTCAGTCTGGTTCATCGTGAACCCCATTTCGGGTACAACCGACAAGAGTCGGATTGTAAACCTTATCCCGACGTACATGGATGCCGAACGCTTCGATGTTAAAATTTGGTATACCGAATTTCGGGGGCATGCAGCCCAATACGCTAACCAGGCTGTAGAGCAGGGCATAGACGTTGTGGTGGCTGTCGGCGGAGACGGAACCGTTAACGAGGTGGCCCGTTCCCTTATCCATACCCGGACTGCGTTGGGGATCATTCCCTGCGGAAGCGGTAATGGCCTGGCACGCCACCTGTTTATACCCATGAACCCCGAAGGTGCCCTGCAGGTGCTCTCAACCTGCTCCATCGAGGCCCTCGACTACGGTGTCATAAACGGAACACCCTTCTTCTGTACCTGCGGACTGGGGTTCGATGCCTTCGTAAGCAGCATGTTTGCCAAGAGTGAGCGGCGCGGCCTGCTTACCTATATCGAGAATACGCTACGCGAAGGCCTCCGCTACAAGCCCGACACCTACGAGATAGAAATCGACGGAGAAAGACAGCGTTACCAGGCCTTCCTTATTGCCTGTGCCAATGCCAGCCAGTACGGCAACAATGTATATATCGCCCCAAGTGCCAGCATGTCGGACGGACTGATGGATGTCACCATTATGGAGCCCTTTACCATGCTCGAGGCTCCGCAGATAGCCATACAGCTCTTCAACAAGACCATCGACAAGAACAGCCGCATACGCACCTTCAAGTGCAAGAGCCTGCGCATTCACCGCAGCCAGCCCGGAGTGATACACTTCGACGGAGACCCCAAGGAGGAGGGCACCGATATCCAGGTAAGCCTGGAGCCCCGCGGCATCCGCATGGTAGTGAACACCAACGACCAGGTCTACACGCCGCCCCTGATTCGTGCATTCTCGGATTTCTATAACAACATGAATGCCGAGCTGGATGCTATTCGCGAGGATATTACCCGCCGGCAGCAGCGCATCCGCTCTATAAATAAAGAGATGTTACGCCGTCTGCGTAACCATTAAACAAAAAAAAGAGGGGGCCCCGAAAGGCCCGCCCCTTTACTCGTCCGAATCACCGCCGCCGTTTCCGTTGGGATCGGGATTCCCGCCGCCGTTGCCGCCAGTGCTTCCGCCGGTGGTTCCGCCAGTGATGTTGCCGCTCTGGCTTCCGCCCGAATGCCCGGCCTTCCATTCGGCCACAGCCGTGGCAATAGGCTTCAGGGTCTGCATCTTCTTCACCTTTCCGTCCACAGTCACCTCGATGGTGTCCACGATGTTGCGCAGCTCCAGTGTGCAACGGTTCTTGAACTGAGGGCCGCACAGGTTGTCCAGCCTGGTGCTGTCCGGCAGGAAGCGGATGTGAATAGCCTTTACCACATCGTTGGGGTTCAGGCCGTCCATAGCCGCGATGTTCAGCACGGCACCTCTCTTGGTCACCTCGGCAGTAGGGTAGAAGGTACCCAGCGAACCCAGCTGCACAGGCACGCCCTGGGCCACCAGCTCGGGCAGGCAGTCGGTAATCTTCAGCAGCACGCCCTCCACCACATCGCGTGTGTAGATGCTGCCGTGGTCTGCCATATGCTGGGCAAAGCCGCGCAGCGAGAGCGTCTTCTTAGTGTCTACCTCGGGGTAGTACTTGCCATAAGCCGAGCTTGTGGCGTTCTTGTTCTTTCGGAGATTAATCCCCATAGCAATTCTTTCGTTTGACATTGCAAAAAGTGTTTTTTAGTGTTCCTTATCCGGCTATCATGTACACGGGTAGCCGCTCCCGTTGTAACCCTTATGAATTACAGTACAAAGATACAAAATAAATTGCAGAAATCCAAATATTTCTGCAATTATTTTTAAAGGAAAGCTATAATTATTTTTCAGCCCCCTAGAAGATGATGGAAACACGTCCCCAATGGATGTGGCTGTTACCGTTCTTGTTGACAAAGAACGAGAAGTTGTATCCCAGTCCCAGGTGCTTGCCCAACAAGATGCCGGCGCCGCAATCCAGCCCGAAGTAATGGGCTTTAGAATCCAAATTCCCGCTGTAATATAACCCATCACCGTAATAATAATTGCTTACATGAACAGAGGAATACCTGTATGTATATCCTGGTGTTGCATCGGCATAGACTCCCAGATTCTTCCATACATTGGCATGGGCTCTTAATCCCATCAGTCGGGCATTTATCGTGCCCACCTTGTCCGGGGTCTCGTCTCGTCCCCATCCCGACATAAAGGAGGCGCCGATGATATTCCAGTCCAGATACGGATTCAGTTCTTTTCTTATCA
>CADAWW010000085.1 GCA_902791675.1 uncultured Bacteroidales bacterium | reverse complement strand
CGTTTAAGCCAAATGAGCATAGCGATGCTTGCATCAGCTTTGCCATGGCGTAGCAGGCTCGAAACGAAGTTTCAACTCTAAACTAAAAATTATGGGATTATGCAATCAAGCGGGGCGGTTCTTCCGTCCTATCAGAAAGTATAATTGCGATTATACTGGCGTTATTGATGTATTCGAGTATGACGATTACTATGAGTTTTGTCTGTACATCTTCGACACGATGGACAAAAAGGTGTCTCATTGGCAAGTGTTCAAAGAGGAACACAGCACCATGCAGTCGGCACTTGCAGCCTACGTGAAGATGGTGAATCAGTACTACTTGCTGTAAGAGAGAAAAAGGCATCCATTCTGATGGGTGCCTTTTTTGGGTTGTTGGCGACAAAGCAGAAGGTGACAAGGGACAGGTATAAAATGTAATATGGCTGATGGCTGAGGTCTGAAGGCGGATGTAAAAATGGTTATAACTCAAGAATAATCTTAACGTTTCGAGGGGGCAAAAAAAGCCTTTCAGCGATGGGGCTGAAAGGCTATGTAATGTGTTGTCTATAACCTGTTTACCAGAAATAGATGTAGAATGCTACGGTAATAGCAAGGATGATAACGGTGTGGATAACATCCCAGTGGTTCCAGCTGGCACGGGTGGCAGCAATCTGCTCGGGAGTTGAGGTGCCGAAAACCAAACCCTGTATCTTCTCCTTGCTGGGAGCCTCGGTAACGAGTGACACAAGGATGACTACCAGACAGCATACTACCAGCATTGCTCCGCAGAAATACAACCAGTTGAAGTCGTAGAAAACAGCCTTAAACCAACTGTCGGCAGCATCTGTTACATTGCTGTAATATACCTTGGCACCTAAGCGTGTAAGGCCGATGATGATACCGGAGAGCAAACCCCACATACCACCCATGGCAGAAGCACGCTTCCAGGTAATACCCAACAGGAAGGCTGCAGCGATACCGGGAGCAAGTACGCTCTGTACGTCTTGCAGGTAATTGTAAAGTACGTTTCCTACGCTGCGCATAATGGGAATCCACAGGATGCCGAGTATCACGATGACAACTGTAGCGGTCTGTCCGATACGAACCAGACTCTTCTCGGAGGTGTTGGGTTTCAGGCGTTTCCAGAAGTCGATGGTGAACAGCATAGCGGAACTGTTGAAGAGTGATGCCAACGAAGACATCAGGGCTGCCAGGATACCGCAGACAACGAGGCCCTTCACACCGGCAGGCAGAATCTTTGCTACAAGGGTGGGGAAGGCTGCGTCGGCATTAGGCGTGCCGTCGGGAAGCAAGGGCAGGAATGTTGTACCTGCACCCATACTCTTCTGGTGGAGTGCTAAGGCTACCATACCGGGAATCAAGAACAGGAATACGGGCAACAACTTAAGATAAGCACCAAAGATGGTACCACGACGGCTCTCCCTTTCGTTCTTTCCTGACAATACACGCTGTACGATATACTGGTCGGTACACCAGTACCAGAAACCGATGACGATAGAACCGATGAGTGCTCCCAACCAAGGATATTGTGGGTCGTCCAAGTCACGCATCAGGTCGTTCATGTCATCGCCGGCTGCATTGACAATATGCGTGTCGGTGATAGCCATCATATCGTCCCAGCCGCCCAGGGCTTTCATACCTAAGACGAGGATGATTAAAGAACCGAGGAGTAGGATAGGTGTCTGAAGCACAGAGGTGTAGAGGACGCTCTTCATACCACCGAAGATGGTGTAGAGGGCTGTGATGAGCACCAGTCCTATAGCTGCAATCCAGAAGAAATCGATGCCCCAAAGCTCCTTGATGCCAAACACTTGCTGGAAGACAAGTCCGCCGGCATATACTGTTACGGCTACCTTTGTGAGCACGTAGGAGATCAGTGAGATGAAGCTGAGGATGGTACGGCTCTGTGAATTGTAACGACGCTCGAGGAACTCGGGCATGGTATAAACCATAGAACGGGAGTAGAACGGTACGAATACCCAACCCAGAATCAGGATCATCCAGCCCTGAATCTCCCAGTGGGCCATAGCCATTCCGGATGATGCTCCTGCACCGGCCAGGCCGATGAGGTGCTCAGAACCAATGTTTGAGGCGAAGATAGATGCACCGATGGCAATCCATGTTGCATCCTTACCGCCAAGGAAATAACAATGCCAATCAGCGCACAGCAGAAGACGCCAATGACAATCCAGTCTAATAATGCCATGTTATTATATTAAATAGGATTAGAGATTAAGGAATAGAGAATAAGACAACTAACCCCTATTCTCTAATCCCTATTCCCTAATCCAGTTTATTAGCAAAGTTTACGAGCTCCGTCGCCAATGACAACGTCGATTACGATGGGCTTCTTGCCATACTTGGCCTGGAACTTCTCTACAACAACCTTCTTGAAGTTGGGAGCCAGCTCGTTGGCAACCAGGTTGATGGTGCAACCGCCGAAGCCGCCACCCATGATACGTGAACCGGTAACGCCTTCTTCCTTGGCAATCTCGTTCAGATAGTCGAGCTCTTCGCAGCTAACTTCGTACTCCTGAGACAGACCATAGTGGGTGTCGTACATCATCTGACCTACCTTCTCGTAGTCGTCAGCTTCGAGAGCCTCACATACGGCAAGTACTCGAACAACTTCTCCGATGACGTAGCGTGCGCGCTTGTACTCAGCACCTGTAATCTCGTCCTTTACCTCGTCGAGCATCTCCATGGTGGCATCGCGCAGACTCTTAACCTCGGGATGTTTCTTGCTGATTACTTCGGCAACATGCTCGCACTGCAGACGGCGCTCGTTGTAGGGAGAACCCTTCAGTTCGTGCTTTACGCAGCTGTTAACAAGAACAAGCTGGTAGCCCTTAGGATGCCAGGGGAAGTATTCAATCTCGCCACTGCGGCAGTCCATACGCATAAGATTGCCTGCTTTACCGAGACAGCTGATAGCCTGGTCCATGATACCACAGTTTACTCCGATATACTTGTGCTCTGTACGCTGACCGACACGGGCGAGTTCCATGCGATCGATCTTGTTGTCACCGAAGAGGTCGTTAAGACCGAAAGCGTAAGTACTTTCGAGGGCTGCACTTGAACTCATACCGGCACCAAGGGGTACATCGCCGGCAAAAGCTGTGTTGAAACCTTCTACAGGAACACCCAAAGCCATCATCTCGCGGCAAACGCCGTAGATATATCGTGCCCATGTTGCACTGGGACCCTTCTCGTCGTCGATAGAGAACTGTACGCGGTCCTTGAGGTCGATACTGTAGGCATCTACTACACGGGTGCCGTTAGGCTTGATTTCGGCAATCATTCCCTGCTCAACAGCTCCTGGGAAAACGTAACCGTTGTTATAGTCGGTGTGCTCGCCGATGAGGTTTATACGGCCGGGAGCAGCATATACTGAACCTGTTGTACCATCGAAGTGCTTGATAAAGCGACTGCGAACGTCATCAATTGTTAGTTTCATAATTAATCAGTTTAATAGTTTAAGTGTTTGGAAGTTTTAGTATTAATCTACGGGGATATCCTTGTTGACATTCTTTGAGCCGATAAGGCTGAAGAAAAGGATATAGGCCACCATGGCAACTACGAGCCAGTAGCTGGTGATGTAATCTGTACTCTTGGCAATAGTAGACTGCAGTGTAGGCATAAGGCCGCCACCGACAACCATTGTCATGAAGATACCGGAAGCAGCCTCGGTGTATTTGCCCAGACCCTCAACTGCGAGGTTGAAGATACCGCCCCACATGACAGATGTGCAGAGACCGCAAGCAGCCAGGAAGAATACCTTAACGGGAACATCGTGACCCTTGAAAGCAACGGCTGTGCTTTCGGGCAGGAAGATAGCAGCCAACAGCAGGCAGATGGCAACAGTAGAAACGCAGGTCATCTGAGCCTTTGTGCTAACCTTGCCGCTAATGAATGTTGAGCTGAAACGGCCGATGAGCATCATGAACCAATAGCTGGCAGCTAATGTGCCACCGATGGCAGCAGAGCCTTCGAAGCGCATATCGGTAACATAGAAATTGAGGTGCATGGGAATACCAATCTCGATACCTACGTAGAAGAAGATAGCGATAACACCGAGTACGAGGTGACGGAAACGCAGAGCGCCCTTCATGGAATCCATCAGGGAACCGCTGTCACCGAAGTTGGGCTCGGGAATGGTAACGAAGTAGATAATGCAGAAAGAAATGGCGAATACAGCCATACCGATGAACAGCAGAGGAGAAACATCGCTCATGCTGGTGTCCTTTGTTACAGTACCTACGAGTACGCCGGCGAGTAACGGAGTAAGGGTTGCGGTCAGTGAGTTCAGTGTACCGCCAACCTGGATAAGCTGGTTACCCTTGTTGCCACCGCCGCCCAGCATGTTCAGCATGGGGTTTACTACGGTGTTCAGCATACATACACAGAAACCGCAAACGAGGGCACCGAGTAAGTAAATGTAGAGGTTCAGAGCAACCTGAGTCTCACCGATGGTGTTGACATAAATGTCATCGCCATAGATACTGGAGAAGTACTGCAATGCCAGACCGATGATGCCGACAATAAGTGCAGCGAGGGCGGTCTTCTTGTAACCAATCTTCTTTAGGAGCAAACCGGAGGGAATACCCATGAACAGGTAAGCTGTGAAGTTCATCAGGTTACCCCATGAAGCAGCGAAGTCGTACTTGAAGCCCCAGATGTTGCCAAAGGGTGCTCCCATGTTGGTTACAAAACTGATCATCGCGAAGATGAAACACATCGTGATAATAGCAACAATATTGCTATTCGATTTTGTTTGAGTCATAATAATAAGATTAATTTATGAATTGATAATATTTTTCTCCTTAAAGTAGATGGCTTATTCCTCTACACTGAATTTGTAGACTGTCTTCTGCTTGTAAACCTCGCCGGGCCTTAGAATGCAGCTGGGGAAATAAGCGCGGTTGGGGCTGTCGGGGAAATGCTGTGCCTCGAAACAGAGGGCACTATACTTTCCATAAACTGTTCCATGCGTACCTACGAGACCACTATGCCAGTTGCTGCTATAGAACTGGACGCCGGGTTCTGTGGTCCACATTTCCAGACAACGGCCGCTGTTAGGCTCGACGCACTTTACTGCGTATGAAAGTTCGCCTGGTTCGCGCTTGTTCAGCACGTAGCAGTGATCATAACCTGTACCATTGACAATCTGCTGGCAACTGGTGTCGCCAATGCGTTCTCCTACAGTATGTGGGGTGCGGAAATCGAATGGCGTACCTTCAACCTTCAGAATCTCGCCAGTGGGAATACTGGTCTCGTCGATAGGAATAAAGAAATCTGCGTTGATGGTGAGAATGTTGTTCAACGCTTCGGGGGTGGGGTTGGCTATACCTGCCAAAGAGAAGAATCCGTGGCTTGTCATATTAACTACGGTCTTCTTGTTTGTTGTGCCGCGATAGTCGATAATCAGCTCATCGTCTTCGGTAAGGCTGTACTTGACAGTCATTTTCAACTCACCGGGGAATCCTTCCTCGTAATAAGCTGAAATATAGCGGAGAACCAATTCGCTGTCATTTATCTGTTCTGCATCCCAGACGCGTGCATGGAATCCTGTGGGACCTCCGTGCAGGTGGTTGGGACCATTATTGACTGCAAGATTGTAATCCTTGCCGTTCATAACGAACTTACCTTTGCAGATACGGTTGCCATATCGGCCGATGAGGGTGCTGAGGAAAGGCTCGGGGCTTTCTATAACACCTTTAATGCTGTCATGTCCTTGTATAATATTGGCCATCTTGCCTTCCTTGTCGGGAACCATGATGGCCACTAAAGCACCACCGTAATTGGTTATGCTTACTTCTATTCCGTTGCTGTTGGTCAGTGTGTACAAATCTGTCTGCTTGCCCTGAACAACAGCCTGGAAATCGTCTCTTTTTAATCCGGAAATTAATTCTTTGTCCATTGGTTATGAAAAGTAATTTGGTTAAATGTATCTGCAAACTTACAAATAATTTACCGAAATCCCAAGCCAATGGACTAAAATTAATTCACATTAACAATGAAAAAATCATCAAAGTATGTTATTTAACATATCGGCAACAATAAAAGTACTGCCTCCAATGAAAATGATGTCGTTTTTACCGGCTTTTTTCTTAGCTGCGCTGTAGGCTGATGCAACATTTTCAAAACACCTTCCGTGAAGGTCGTGTTTTCGGGCTATCTGAGCAAATTCTTTGGCTGGCATAGCTCTTTTAACAGATGCTTGCGTAAAATAGTAGATGGCGTCTTTGGGCATCATGGAAAGGACGGTGTTTACATCCTTATCGTTTACCATACCTATTATTATATGAAGCTTCTCATGCGGTGTTTCCTGTAGTTGCTTGGTTATGTACTGCATACCTCCGACATTGTGACCGGTATCGCATATGGTAAGGGGCTGTTCACAGATGGTCTGCCATCTTCCCATTAAGCCTGTAAGTTGGCAAACATTAGCTAATCCCTTTTTGACGGCATCTGTTTCTATATTGTATCCCTGTCTGTTAAGGACTTTGATTGCAGCTAAGATAGTTCTGATATTTTTCTCCTGACAATAGCCGCTCAGTTGTCCGTGCAGCTTTCCGTAAGATTTTGTGTTGTAGGAATACCCTTCCTTCGGGGAAAGCGTGAAATCTGTCAATTCGTCATCTTCTTCAGCAAAGAAAATTTCTGTCTCGACCTTCTGTGCTTCTTTCTCGAATACTGCTCTGACATCCTTGTCTCCTGCTTCTCCGATAATAGCGGGAACGTCGTGCTTTATTATTCCTGCTTTCTCGGATGCGATTTTAGGAAGCGTGTTTCCAAGAAACTGTATATGATCGAAACTGATATTCGTGATGATGGAGAGGTCGGGTTGCAGGATGTTGGTACAATCAAGCCTTCCGCCTAGTCCTACTTCAATGACTGCCACATCGACCTTTTCTTCGGAAAAATATTGGAAAGCCAAGGCTGTTGCCAACTCGAAGAAAGAGAAGCCCCCCTCCGTCCTTCCTCCGAGTAGGGAGGTTTTCAGTTCTTCTACGAAGTCGATGACCCTCTGCTTAGGAATCATCTCTCCGTTGACACGGATTCTCTCACGGAAATCCACAAGGTGGGGGCTGGTGTAAAGTCCGACTCTGTAGCCTTGTGACTGAAGGATTGCAGCCAACGTGTGGCTGGTACTTCCCTTTCCGTTGGTACCTCCCACATGAATCGTCCGATAGTTGCGGTGCGGATGTCCGAAGTGTTCGTCCAGCAGATGTGTGTTGCTTAAACCTTCCTTATACGCACCCGCCCCGATATTTTGAAATAGCGGGGCGGCAGTAAACAGATATGTCGTTGCTTCCTGATATGTCATTCGAACATCTTTTTAAATCTCCTGAAGAAACTTTCTTTTTCGTCGGCTCGGGGTTTCATGTTCTCGCTTCCGGCCATCTTCTCGAACATGTCACGTTCCTCTTTACTTAAACTGCGAGGAACATACACACCAATATTAACAATCAAATCACCAGTGCCATAACCGTAACCCGATACGGCAGGAAGACCTTTACCGCGTAGGCGCATCACCTTGCCTGGTTGTGTGCCTGGTTCGATCTTTATCTTAACCTTTCCGTCGATAGTCGGTACTTCTGCAGATCCGCCAAGGACTGCTGTAGGAACATCCAGTAATAGGTTGTATTCAAGGTTCTGTCCATTCCGATGAAGCTCCTTGTGGGGCTCAACCTCGATGAAGACTTGAATATCCCCTGGTATGCCGTTCTGTTTTCCTGCGTGTCCTTTTCCGCTTGCGGTAACAACCATACCATCGTCAACGCCGGCAGGAATGGCAACCTCTATGATTTCCTCGCCATTTACAACACCTTCGCCGTTACATTTGGGGCATTTGTTCTTTATTACACTGCCTGTTCCGTTACAAGAAGGACAAACAGTTTGTGTCTGCATGCGTCCAAACATGGAATTGATGGTTTTGTAAATGCTTCCGGAGCCCTTGCACTGAGAACAGGTCTCTTTCTTACCGTCAGCACTTCCTGTACCATTACATGCCGTACAGGTAACATGCTTGCGTACCTTAAACTTCTTGGTAACGCCGGTAGCCACTTCTTCGAGTGTCAGACGAACCTTCAGACGAAGGTCGGCTCCCTTGTAGGTCTTATGACCGGCACCACTTCCGCCAAAGCCTCCGAATCCGCTAAAGCCCTCAAAGCCTCCGAATCCGCCTCGTCCTCCAAAGATGTCTCCGAACATAGAGAATATATCATCCATATTCATGCTGGTTCCTCCGAAACCACCTTGTCCGCCCATTCCGGCAAATCCGAACTGGTCGTATTGCTGGCGTTTCTGAGGATCGCGCAGAACATCGTATGCCTCGGCAGCCTCCTTGAACTTCTCTTCAGCCTCTTTATCACCCGGATTACGGTCGGGGTGATATTTGATGGCCATCTTCTTGTATGCCGCTTTTATTTCTGCGTCTGAGGCATTCTTCGAAACGCCGAGGACCTCGTAATAATCTCTTTTTTCTGCCATATTGTTTATTCATTCATAAGCCTACCACAACCTGAGCGTGGCGGATAACCTTATCGTTCAACTTGTAACCGGTGAGTGTGCAGTCCATAACCTTTCCCTTGAGTTCCTCTACGGGAGCAGGTAATTGAGCTATGGCCTCGTGCACATCTACATCGAAGTCTGCATCTTTTGTCTCGATAACACTAACGCCCTGCTTGCTAAGGATGTCCATAAACTTCTTGTAGATGAGTTCGACACCCTCAAGGACTGCTGCCACATTGTCTGCATTCTGCATGTTCTTGAGTGCGCGTTCCATATCATCGATAACGGGAAGGATAGCCACAATGGTTTTCTCTCCGCCATTCAGAATAAGTTCGGTCTTTTCCTTTAGCGTACGTTTGCGATAGTTATCGAACTCGGCAATCTTACGGAGAAGTTTGTCGTTGAGTTCCTCTATTTCTTTCTTTGCAGCTTCGAGCTGTTCTTCTACGGAAAGTTCTTTCTCTGTTTCCTGATTAGCCTCTTTCCCGGTATCTGTCTCAACCTGAGCATTTGCAGTTTCCTGAGACTCCTGCTGCTCTTTCTGTTCTTCGTTTTTCAATTCTTCGCTCATTTCGTGTATATGTTTGTTCTGACAAATGCTTTACAAAAAGTATGCCAATTGCTATTTTGTCAGTTATACTGCATACATTCTTTCTTTCTGTTCTTTGATTGATTCACTGCTGATATACTCGTCGTATTCCATCAGCTTGTCAATTGTCCCATTCGGGGTCAGCTCAATGATACGTGTGGCAACGGTCTGTATGAACTCGTGGTCGTGGCTGCTGAAAAGGATATTGCCCTTGAAGAGTTTCAGGTTGTTGTTGAAAGCCTGAATGCTTTCCAGATCCAGATGGTTGGTGGGTGTGTCCAGGATCAGACAGTTGGCGTTCTTCAGTTGCATACGGGCAATCATACAACGCATTTTCTCGCCTCCGGAAAGTACGTTCACCTTCTTCAGGACCTCTTCGCCGCTAAAGAGCATACGTCCCAGGAACTGTTTGAAATAGACTTCGTTCCCTTCTCCAAACTGGCCCAGCCAATCTACCAGGTTCAGGTCGCTCTGGAAAAATTCCGTATTGTCGAGTGGCAGGTAAGCTGTGGTGATGGTAACACCCCAGTTGTATGTTCCTGCCTGTGCCTCACGGTTACCGTTGATAATCTCAAAGAGGGCAGTCATGGCACGGGGATCGTGACTGAGGAATACCACTTTGTCGCCTTTCTCGATAGTGAAGCTTACATTGTCGAAAAGTACGGTGCCGTCCTCCATAGTGGCCTTAAGTCCTTCTACTTCGAGAATCTGATTGCCTGGCTCGCGGTCCATTTGGAAGATGATGCCAGGATACTTTCTTGTTGAAGGTCTGATTTCCTCCACATTAAGTTTCTCCAGCATTTTCTTACGACTGGTGGTCTGCTTGCTCTTCGCCACATTGGCAGAGAATCGGCGGATGAATTCCTCCAGTTCCTTTCTCTTTTCTTCTGCCTTGGCTTTCTGGTTCTGAGCCTGACGCAGTGCTAACTGGCTACTCTGATACCAGAAGCTGTAGTTTCCGGCAAACATGGTTACTTTACCAAAGTCGATATCTACGGTATGTGTACAAACACAATCCAGGAAGTGACGGTCGTGACTTACAACCAATACCGTATGCTCGAATTCGCTCAGGTATTGTTCCAACCATTGAACGGTATCAAGGTCCAGGTCGTTGGTGGGCTCGTCAAGCAACAGGTTATCTGGGTTGCCAAAGAGAGCCTTGGCCAACATGACACGAACCTTCTCCTTACCGGAAAGTTCTCCCATCAGTTGGTGATGTTTTTCTTCCTTGATGCCCAAACCGGAAAGAAGTGCCGCTGCATCGCTTTCTGCTGTATAGCCTCCCATTTCGGCAAATTTATCTTCCAGTTCTGCCACACGAATGCCGTCTTCGTCTGAGAAGTCTGACTTAGAATAGAGACTCTCGCGTTCTTTCATAACGTCCCACATGACGGTGTGACCCATCAATACGGTATTCAGAACTGTTTCGTGGTCGTATTGGAAATGATCCTGACTCAAAACGCTCAAGCGTTCTCCCGGTCCCAATTCTACAGTTCCCTTTGTGGGTTCCAGTTCACCGCTTATAGCTTTGAGCAAGGTTGATTTACCTGCTCCGTTTGCACCTATGACGCCATAGATGTTGCCACTGGTGAACTTCATATTTACATCTTTGTAAAGGACTCTCTTGCCGAATTGTACTGCAATGTTGGATAATGTAATCATATATTCTTTTTGTTCTTTTTATCTGATTCTGAGAATATCGCCCGGCTTAATCTCGTGCGACGGATCAAACTGGTTGAGTTTATAAAGGTACTTCAGGCGTATGCCATATAGTTGTGCTATGTCGAACAGACTCTGGTTTTGTTCGACAATATGTATGGGGTTCTTCTTGAACTGTTTGCTGGCGCACTTTTGTTTTTTCTTAAGGTAAATCAAATCGCCTTGCGTGGGTGCATAGTCTTTAGGAAGATCGTTGTACTGATAAAGCTTCTTCAGGCTGATACCTGTTTCTTTACTTATGGTTGCCATATTGTCACCAATCTCCACAATGATGAAATAGTTCTTGTTGTGGGAGTAAATGGTGTGTGTGTCGAAGAATGTGGATTTTGCGTTGTGAGTGGTCGTAACAGGGCTCTTCTTTTCCTGCTTGTTGTACTTCCCGCTGTCAAACTGATACAGGTTGTACATCTCGATAAGTCTAATCAAGGATTCTGCATAAGTAGGAGAGGTGGCATAACCTGCGGCTTTCAGTCCTTTTGCCCATCCTCTGTAATCGGTAATCTTCAGTTGGAAAAGACCTTGATAGCGTCTTCCCTGCAGGAACTTGGAGTGGTCTTCGTAACTGTCCTTGGCACTCTTGTATTTCCGGAACTTCTCGTTGGGTGCATCGTCGTTCTTCAAGACGTATGGGCCGGTCCAGTTTCCGCTAACCTTGATGCCGAAATGGTTGTTGGCCTTTGTGGCTAGCGAGCTTCGTCCTGCTCCGCTTTCCAAGAGGCCCTGTGCC
>CADAWW010000084.1 GCA_902791675.1 uncultured Bacteroidales bacterium | reverse complement strand
ATTGCTTCAAGTCGCATTTCAGTTGATTCTAAGGGTGACACAGTTCAGCCCTTCGAGCAGAACGATTTGAACCGTGTTAGTATTTGTATTGCCGAGTAATCGGATAAAAAATTAAACTACTTGTATACCGTCCTTGCTCTTTAGCATAATCATACTAAGGGGCAGGGATGGTTACCTTTTTATATATGAGACGATTGTTTTCTTTGATTGGACTTTTGACGGTGCTGATATCTACTGTATCGGCGCAGTTCAATGGCGATGGCTTTTATCGTGTTCAGAACTATGGAACCCAGCGTTATCTTTATCTTACAGATTACACGGGGTCCTATGACATGAAACGCGATATTGGAGACTTTGGCGCTTTGCAGTTATATAAAGGACACGAGAAAACAATCTCTGATCCGGCAAGTATTCTTTATATTAAGCAATACGGCTCTCAGATTGATATTCAAGGCCAGGGCGTTGGTATTTATCAGATTGTAAAAAGGTACGTAGACTTGGTCTCTATTAAAACAGGTCCTTTTGCCGGAACTTATACAGTTAGTGCCTCTGAGGCTGGAATAACAAAATATCTGGATGACGAGGAAATCAGTACCAGCATCCCTGACGGAGTTGTTGGCACCAACAGAGGTTCTCCATGGAGGAATTGGCTTATTTATCCCGTAAAAAGTAATACCGACGAGTATTTTGGTGTAACTCCTCTTTTCTCTGTTAACGGGAAATACTATTACCCGCTATATGCAGCGTTTCCCTATAAAGCTGCTTCTGCCGGTGTCAAGATATACACGGTTGTGAAGTATGATTTAGAATTGGGTTATGCTGTGATAAGTGAGATTAACGGTGTTGTACCTGCTAAAACGCCGGTACTCATAGAATGTACTTCCAGTAATCCTTCGGACAACCGGCTCGAGTTGGTTGAGTCTTCTGACGCTCCTCCTTCAAATAAACTGGAGGGTGTGTTCTTCTCCAATTATGAACGCCGTAACAAGTCTACTTATGCAATCACCGCGTATAACGAAGACAGAATGCGTGTACTTGGATTAACCGGCGAAGGTAAGCTGGGTTTTGTAAAAAGTACACAATATCTTAAGGAAGTGGAGGGCAACTATTATTTGCCGGCCAACACCTCGTATTTGTTCTTGCCTTCTGGCAGCAGCAGCGAGCTGTCCGTTATTTCAGAAGCAGAATATAACGAGATCATCGCGAACCGTTCATTTACCGTCACCTATATGATAGACGGAAAAGTCTATAAGACAGAGGAGGTAAAGGTCGGTCGGCCTATCAATGCGGACAATCCAACCCGCGAAGGTTATACTTTCAGTGGATGGAGTGGACTTCCAGACACTATGCCAGACCACGACATTACTGTTACTGGCTCCTTTACGGGAATCAACTATAACATCACCTATGTCCTGGAAGGAACTGTCCATAAAGTTGTCGCTGTTCCTTGCGGGAGCACCATTTCGCCTTTAGAAGTAACAAAGGAGGGTTATGTCTTTAGCGGTTGGGAAGGTCTTCCCGAAGTTATGCCTGCACAAGACATAACCGTTTCCGGCTACTTTACCATAGGTACATACAAGCTTGTTTATGTCATCGACGGTGAGGTTTATCAGACACAAACCTATACCTACGGAGATGCTATAACACCCCTCGGCAATCCTTCTCGCGAAGGGTTTACCTTCAATGGCTGGAGTGCAATACCGGAGGTTATGCCAGGGCATGATGTAACCATAACCGGTAGTTATACGCCTCATGTCTTTACCATAAAGTACACCATTGACGGACAATTGTTTGATGAGCAGCAGGTTCCGTGCGGACAGGCAATAACACCGCCTACAGCCCCTGAGCGTGAAGGGTATCATTTCAAGGAGTGGAAAGGTCTTCCCTCTGCTATGACAGCAGGCGACATTACCGTAACTGCTGTATATGAGCCCAATATATACACCATAACCTATGTTGTGGACGGCGAGACATATAAAGTAGTTGAAGTTGCATACGGGACCGCTATTACCCCATTAGAATACCCTGTAAAAGAAGGGTATAAGTTTAGCGGATGGAATCAGCTGCCCGATAAAATGCCTGCAAACGACATTACTACATCCGGAACATTCTCCATAGGTACCTATACCATAAAGTATCTCCTTAATGGTGCCGGATATAAAGATTATGTGTATTTCTCACGTGATTATAAGTTCGGGCAGAGTGTAACACCTTATAATCGTACTCCGTCGGCCATTACCGGATATACCTTCTCAGGTTGGGGTGAGGTTCCTGCAACCATGCCCGGTCATGATGTGAATGTTTACGGAACGTTCAAGGGCAACGACTACATCATTACCTATATGGTAGACGGTTCCGAATATCAGAAGGTAACGGTTCCCTGTGGCGATCCCATTCCCGTGTTAACACCCACTAAGACGGGTTATACCTTCACCGGTTGGAAGAACCTGCCTTCTACCATGCCGGCAAATAATATTACCGTTACTGCACAGTTCACCATCAATTCGTATATCCTGAAGTATGTTCTTGTAATGGGCGAGAAGGGAGGTACGCAACTCTTTACAAGTAGCAGATACACCTATGCTGCCAATATAACAGCATTAACCTCTGCACCTTCGCGTGCGGGTTATACATTCCTTGGATGGGAGAAAGTTCCTGCCGCCATGCCTGCGTCAAACATTACCGTTTTAGGAAGATATAAGGCAAATACCTATAAGGTAAACTATTATGTGGATGGTAAGGTGGTGCATCAGCAGGAGGTTGCTTATGGTGACTCTATTCCCGAATATACCTATCAGTCAAGCGAATTAGAAATAACGGATGCCGACTGGCAGGGAACCAGATACGTTACCATGCCAGCGAAGGATGTAACATATACCTGTCCTCAGGATATCATAGACCGTTTGGTAGCTTTGCCTGCCGAGGAAGAGGATGATACAAGAATGCTGTTCGACCTCTCAGGCAGACGTATTACGGCTATGAAGTCAAAGGGCATATATATTGTCAACGGCAAGAAAATTTTAAAGCAGTAATTATTCACATATTAGACGATATGAATCAGGTTAAAGGATTCCTGGCAGCCTTGGGGCTCATTTTATCATTAGGTGTATCCGCTCAGGATTATTTCAGTCATATGGACCTTGGCGTTAATGTTTCCACTACGGGTGTTGGCGCTGATATAGCTATGCCTGTGGGTGACTATGTGCGTGTTCGTGCAGGTTTTACCTATATGCCCAAGTTCAACATCAACAGCAATTTCAATGTCGATTTCATGGGAGAAATGGACGCAGACAAGTTGCGTCGTATGAAAGATATGATGTCTTACTTCACGGGCGAGCCCATGAAGGATAATATCGACATGAAGATGACCCCGACATGGACCCAGTTTAAGTTCCTCGTCGATATCATGCCTTTTAAGAACAATAAGCACTGGAATGTTACCCTTGGTTTCTATGCCGGTCCTTCCACTATCGGAGAGGCAATAAACGACCCTTCCGGTAATACGACCTTGGTGGGTATTAATATGTATAACAACATGTATATGAAAGCATGTATGGGTGAACCCATGTTCAGGTATGAGGATTCTAACGGAAATTACCATTCCTTCGATGTACAAGGCTTAGACGGACGGCTGGTAGACGCTCGTATGATGGGAGCCTATATGGGAAAATTCCCGGATGGAAGCAGAGCCGTTATGGTGCCGGATAACAATAACCAGGCTAAGGCGGAGCTAAGTGTCAGCAAGATTCGTCCTTATCTGGGCTTAGGCTACACTACGTCACTTTCTCGTGATCACCGCTTTAAGATGGCCATAGATGCCGGTGTAATGTTTATGGGAGGCTCACCTTCTGTTTATATAGATAATGTTTATCGCGTAGATAATACAGAGCCATACGATATGATTTCGTGGGATAACGAGAAGTTCGAATGGGTGGAGCAGACTCCTCAGCGTATCGACCTTACCCGGGATGTTACCGATGTACCTGGTAAGGTAGGCGATATGGTAAGCACCATAAAGAAATTCAAGTGCTGGCCTGTAGTGAGCATAACATTCTCGCACAGACTATTCTGATAAGAAAAAACCCCGTTCTTTAATTGAGCGGGGCTTTTTGTTTCTTATGAATGATGATGGGGTGTTATTTCACCTCCCAGATATCATTTGTCTCCAGCAGTTCAGCAAAGTTGTGATACTTCTTCTGAGCCTTTACCTCTTCTATCTGGGCTGTTACGCAGTCATCATAGGTGGGAGCCTCTACATCACGGATTACACCTAAGGCAACGGGCCATTCCATTTCAGCTAATTTCAGCTGCAACGTATTGTCTTCACACTTTGCATCGTGAACCAGTACGTCTGCTTCAGTGTAGCTATCCTCGCCCAGTTTCACCGCCTTCACGCCGAAGCCATCCTGAACAATGCCATATTCATTGTTCTCACCGAAGAGCATCTTCTCGCCATGTTTCAGGTAGATGGCATTCTTGGCCCTGCCGGCCTTGTCGTATACGGCATCGTGAGTACCGTTGTTAAAGATAACACAGTTCTGCAGAATCTCGCATACGCTGGCTCCTTTGTGCTCGTAGGCAGCCTTCAGCACCTCGATTGTACCTGGGGCGTCTGTAGCAACGGCACGGGCAAAGAAATGGCCTCTGGCGCCAAAGCAAAGCTCTGCAGGGCGGAAGGGATCTTCAACTGTTCCGTAGGGAGACGACTTGCTGACGAAACCCCTGGGGCTGGTGGGACTGTACTGGCCTTTCGTCAGTCCGTAAATGCGGTTGTTCAGCAGAATCATATTCAGGTTGATGTTTCTGCGGTTCGCATGTATAAAGTGGTTGCCACCGATGGCCAGACCGTCACCGTCACCGCTTACCTGCCATACGGTCAGGTCGGGATTGGCAACTTTAGCACCAGTTGCAATGGCAGCAGCACGGCCATGAATGGTGTTCATGCCGTATGTAGCCATATAATGGGGCAGACGGCTGGAACAACCGATACCAGAGATAACGGCAGTCTTCCAGGGGTCAACGCCTATCTCAGCCATTGCCTTATGCAGCGAAGCCAGGAAGAAGTGGTCGCCACATCCAGGACACCAACGTGGCTGTCCTTTCTTGAAATCATTCTGAGTATATGCCATAATGTATGTCCTTTCTTTATTTGTTCAACAACTGTGTGAAGTTCTCAACCAGTTCTGCAACCACGAAGGGCTGGCCCTTCACCTGGTTGAACTGGGCAGGAACAAAGCCGTCCACCTTCATGCGCAGCCAGCCGGCTAGCTGACCCATATTCTGCTCGGCTACAACAACCCTAGGGTACTTCTTCAGCACCTCGGCTGTATTCTTAGGCAGAGGATTGATGAACTTAAAGTGAGCCAGAGCCACCTTTTTGCCGGCACTGCGCATCTCGTACATCGCAGCATGCAGATGACCGAAAGTACCGCCAAAGCCTACAATCAGCAGTTCTGCATCATCCTTGTCGCCCAGTACCTCAAGGTCGGGAACAGGAATGGCATCTATCTTAGCCTGACGCTTGCGGGTCATCAGATCGTGGTTCTCGGGGTTCGTGCTGATAGCCCCCGTCTTATCGTCCTTCTCCAGTCCGCCCAGTATGTGCTCGAAGCCCTGACGGCCGGGAACAGCCCAGTAGCGAGTACCGTTCTCGGCACGCATATAGGGTGTCCAGGTACCTTTCAGTTCCTCGGGAACGTATGGAGGATTGATGGCAGGATATTCAGCCAGGTCTGGCAGCTTGAATGCCCCGGAGCCGTTAGCCACAAAAGCATCTGTCATCAGGATGACCGGAGTCATGTGCTCTAATGCCATCTTACAGGCGGCATAGGCAGCATCGAAACAGTCGGTGGGACTGGCAGCAGCAATCACAGGCATGGGACTTTCTCCGTTACGGCCGAAAAGGGCTTGCAGAAGGTCGGTCTGTTCGCTCTTCGTAGGAAGACCCGTAGCAGGACCGCCACGCTGTACGTCCAGCACAACCAAGGGCAGTTCCATGATGACTGCCAGGTTCATCGCCTCACTCTTCAGGCAGATACCAGGGCCGCTGGTACTTGTTACAGCCAGAGCACCGGCAAACGAGGCACCTAGGGCAGAAGCACAGCCGCTTATCTCGTCCTCGCACTGAACGGTTGTTACTCCCAGACTCTTATGCTTAGAGAGCTCGTGCAGCACGTCTGTAGCGGGAGTGATGGGGTAGGAGCCCAGATAGAGTTTCAGGCCTGCTTTCTCTGCAGCAGCGATAAAGCCGTATGCAGTAGCCTTGTTACCCGTAATGTCCATATAGCGTCCGGGTACCTTATTCTTGGTTTCTATACGGTAGACATTAGCCACGCTGCTGTGCGTATTGTGTCCGTAGTCGTATCCAGCCTGAATAACCTTAATGTTAGCCTCGGCAACACCAGGCTTCTTGGCAAATTTCTCCTTCAGGAAATTAAAGGCAACATCCAGGTCGCGGTCGAAGAGCCAGCATACCAAGCCCAGCGCAAACATGTTGCGGCACTTCAGCATACTCTTAACGTCCATTCCGCTGTCAGCCAGACAGTCCTTAACCATAGTGGTCAAGGGGCAGGCAATCACACGGTCAGGGTCTATGCCCATCTCGCCCAGGTAATCCTCAGTCTTAAACTGAGCCTTCTCCAGATCCTTGGGGCCGAAGCTGTCAGTATCGATAATGATGGCAGCGTCCGGCTTGGCGAATTTGTACTGAGTTTTCAGAGCGGCAGCATTCATTGCCACCAGAACATCACACTGGTCGCCGGGAGTAAATACCTGACTTGCGCCAATATGAACCTGAAAACCACTCACACCCGTCAGCGAACCCTGCGGGGCACGTATGTCGGCAGGATAGTCGGGGAATGTACTGATGCTGTT
The DNA here is from genome assembly GCA_902791675.1 of uncultured Bacteroidales bacterium. Classification (GTDB taxonomy): domain Bacteria; phylum Bacteroidota; class Bacteroidia; order Bacteroidales; family Bacteroidaceae; genus Physcousia. The sequence continues at coordinate 2,682 of CADAWW010000084.1, read as the reverse complement.
ACCTACGGTAGCAGAAACGGTAGAGAAGATGTTTCCGGCCAGCTGCATGCCATCGCCCGAGTCGCCGGAGAATCTTACTACTACAGATTCTTTTTCCTTAATCTCCATGATTTATATTCGTTATTGATCCTAAATTTTCACTAATACCACCCAAACTCTAAACTCTCAACTCTAAACTCTCAACTCTAAACTAAAAAAAGTACCCCCGCCGGGAATCGAACCCGGATCGACGGTTTAGGAAACCGTTGTTCTATCCATTGAACTACAGGGGCATTTCTTTCAGTGTGCAAAGGTACCACCTTTTTCCAAATTATACAATAAAAGGGCTGTAAAAAATTTACAGCCCCCTGCATTAGATTTTTCAAGCTATGGTCATGCATCGCTTGTTTGCACACAGCAAAAGTACGCCGATATTCTGCAATACAGAAATAAATTCGACAAATCGGCGCTTTTTACAGACGAATCAACATTATTTCCCTTTTATGCGTTGCCGCCTGAATTTCCGATGGGCACGGCCTTAGCTTGTGTTGTTCTCTTGAAACTGATATTGCTCTTCAGTATCTGACCTGGGTTGATAAGGGGCAGAATCTGCTTGGGAAGTCCGATTTCTTCTGTGCGGATAGCCAGAATACCGCGTGCAGCGCCAATTGTCATGTCGGCGATATGCTGAACCAGTCCAACGGGCAGAATCCATTGGTCGCCATTAAGGTCATACATAGCGCTCCACCCTTCTCGGGCAAACTCAAAAACCGTCTGTACGCCCAGAATCAGTTGGGTAATATCGTTCTTTTTATATTCAAAGTTTGTAACACACCTTACCAACCGTTTCTCCGTATCGCAGTTAAACTGCAGTTGGTTGTTTACCTGAAGTTCGCCTTCCGGCCATTGTTTAGAGAGGTTTACAAACTGAAGTTCCTGTACATCCACCAGTCGGAACTGGATCTGAATCTGTTTTTGTTGTTCCATATTTATTTATGAGCTTTTATTGTCATAGCATTCAGGTAGTAGAAGCGATTCTTGCTGTAGTTCTTCTTGCCTGGGGCCACGTTAATCACAATCTTACCGTCTGTTGTAGGCCTTACATTTTTTATATAGGCCGAGTGGCTGGTGTTGTTGGCCGCTTCCACGTCATCGGTGTATATCTTTTCGCCCTGAAGGGTGAACATAGTCTCTCTCAAGTCCTGGCAATCCTGTCTGGAAGCAAAGAAAGTAAAGTCATATTCCAGCTCAGGGTTCATGTGTCCCAGCGTCAGGGTACAGGAAGCCTTAGGCTTCAGGTTGCCGAAACTGTCATCCGCATATCCCCACATACAAGTACGCGAAACGTCAGCCGGCATCAGCATATTTGTCGTGGTGTAGGTAGGCCCGTTGGTATTGGTACCCAGAAAAGCGTTGGAGCTGGTCAGTGTGATGCCCGTAACATTGCTGTTGGCATCAGTAATCCAGGTATAGGTACGCATAGCTGGCGTGATGGTGTTCCAGTCGCTGCCCTCGTAAGCCCTCTCGGCAAAGTTAATCTTCACCAGTCCGGTCGGTACAATATCATTCTGTGCCGGGAAGCCCTCACTTCTTAGGTTAGTCACCACATACGGATTCTGAACGGCAGCATGTGCAGCCACCTGGCAGGCGTGTGCAGCAGTGTAGTCAACACCTTCCGGCCTGTAGCTCAGTCCCACCGGCGAGATACCAGTAAGTGTCTCCAGCCAAGCGCAGGCAGCTGTGTACCTGCCGAATTTCAGGTCCAGATGATAGCCGTCGCGGCACAGGTTGTCGCCCAGGTAGCTGGTTCGTGCATTCTGGATAGCCGTTCCGCAGGGAACATTAAAGGAGAACTCGGGATGCAGAATCCGGGCCCACTGAACAGCATAGCGTATACTGTCGTACATCACTTCCTGGCTACGGCTGTAGTTGGCAAAGCCCCCGTGGTTCGAGTCCTTCGAGTAAGCCCACGTCATATGCCATCCGTAGCGTACATCCTGCCCCGTCTTAATACTATCCGTAAACTGTATCAGCTGCGAAAGGAACGGCTCGTACGTTGTCGTCAGACCGCTATAATGACTGGCCTGCTGAAAGCTGATAAAATCCCATGGCTCGTCCGTGATGATTGGTGGCAACAGGGCATGAGGCGTGTTGGTCCGTATGCCGTTCACCACCTTACGGTATTCGTAGACATCGTGTTCCAGTGTAAGGTCCGACCAATGCTGTTCCAAGCTCTGTCCGCCCTTGTATGCATTACCGATAATCATATGTATGCCCACTTCGTTGGCCAGTTCATACAGATATTGTTCCACCGCATCCTGCGAGAAGCTGTTGCCTATTGTCAGCAGCCTTATCGTATCTTTTCTTGCCGGCTCCGTGATAATCTCTTCCTGCGCCTTGGCAAAGAGGGTAGTGAGGACCGCCAGAACCAGCATTAAAACACCTTTTTTCATAATCCGTTTTGCTTTTGTTGTGCAAAAATACAAATAAGTGAGGGAAGAGCCAAAATAAATGACCAAAAACTGCAACTTCATCCCGGCAATTGTTTCTATTAATACCTGCAATCGAGAGTATTTTTACACGCTTTCGAAAATGTAAAGAATATTCCGGATTTTGATTCTTCACTCTTCATTCTTCACTCTTCACTCAATTTTTCCTCCCACACGAGGCGGCAAAAATTTTCTAACTAGGCAGTAAGTTTTT
>CADAWW010000083.1 GCA_902791675.1 uncultured Bacteroidales bacterium | reverse complement strand
TTCAACAACGAGGAAGTAGCCAGGATTCAGGAACTGAACATCGACTTTGCCGAACAGAAGGATCTGGCTGAAATGGTGGCAATCTGTTTCCGTAAGCCCGAGGAAGGGGAAAGGGCAGAAACTATGAACTGTAATCAGTTGCTGGAGGTTATTCAGAAGGAGTATCCTTCGCTGACGAAGAGCCGCAGCACAAGAATCCACTTAGGTCTGGCACTAAAGGAACTTGGCTATGAAACAACCCATCATGGCAATATGCCATTTTACAAGGTCGTGCCTAAAGCGGCCTAAATAAGTGAGGTGATAGGGTATATGATAGGGTATATGTTAGGGTACATGTTTGACCAACATATACCTCCCCTAACACCGATAACCATCGGAGCTTGTAACCATCGAGGGTATATGTTAACGAAAAGAGCTTAATAGCTTAGTTGTTTAGTAGATTAATCGGTTAGCGGTTAGCGGTTAGCGAACTTTATCAAATTGAGAATTGAAAGTTGAAAATTGAAAGTTTTCGTTTTGGTTTTGGTTTTCGTTGTTAACTTTCAATTTTCAATTCGTCAACTTCTTTCCCTATAGAATCCATTTTCTTTACAAATTTAAAAACGGCTTTGCAGGCCGTTTTTTTTGTTTAACCAAGAAAAATTTACTGGCTAGTTAGAAAATTTTTACCGCCGCACGAGGGAGTAAAAATCCATTGAGCATTGAACATTGAGCATTCAACATTAATTGCTTCGAATAATTTTTACATTTTTTGGTAAATCTAAAAATGACTTCATCTTTATTAATCTCAATTATTATGTTACTGCTCTTTACTAACTAAATTTTTTTCAGCTTAGTAGCTTAGTAGGTTAGTAGCTTAATTGTTTAATCGGTTAGCGGTTAGTGGTTTTCGAAACACGATGTTCAGTTTTAATAATCAAAATGTACATAAAAAAGTACATATTCGCTTGGAGGTTCCAGATTTATGTAATATCTTTGCGGCAGAACATCAAATATTATTGAATTATGACGTCACTTACATTCACCGATTTCAGAAAGAACATGGCTAGCTCGTTTGACCTTGTAGACGCTGGCGAGCATGTGTTCATCAACCGAGGGAGCAAGAAGATGTATGCCATCATCCCAATTGAAGATGATGACCTGACGATAACCCCTGCTATGGCTGCTAAAATAGAGAATGCCAGGAAGGAATATAAGAAAGGGAAAGGCGTGTCCCTGAAGTCTCACGAAGATATTGACAAGTATTTCGAATCGCTGTAATATGTACGAGGTTAAGGTTTTACCAGAAGCAGAGAAAGTAATCAAGAAGTGGAAAAAATCAAACCCACGTTTGTTCTGCACGTGTATAACCGCTGTCCTTTTTAACAAAAACCCCGAAAACCCTTCTGCTTAGGTTGAGACTTCGTCTTTGATGTTATGTCAGAAAGAAAACCCAAAAGAACCCGTTTACAATTAACAATTAACGATTAACAACGGGAACGCTAACAAACAACTTGTTTACTTAAAATGGTAAATGAGAGTTTTTTCGACCACGGATCTCACAGATTTACACAGATATAAGATAGGCGTTTTTATATTGATGATAAGTTTTATTTTGCTTAAGTGTCTTGAAAGCGTAAAGCAGCGAGAGCAGAGTCAAACTCGTTTGAACTTTGCCGAGTCGCGAAGCGGTTCGAGGAACTCAAAGCTAGCTTTCAGAAGCACTTTAGAAAAACAAAACCTTTGTTCACAACAAAGCAATCTTGAACAAGATTGTCATCAACATAAAAAAGTTAATCCGTTCAATCCGAGTCATCCGTGTTCGCTATAAGAACAATTTTCGTTAACGTTTTCGTTTTCGTACGAAGTTATACGAAATCGTCTTTGTGCTTCTTCTTCCGTGTGTAAAGCTTTTCCGACTTGTGGGTTCTGTTCTTCGAATGGAAGCCGGGGCCAAGGAGTTCCATCTCGGCCTCACGGTTTCCACGCCTCATTGCCTTGATGGCATCGAGAGTCGTCGGCTTCTGTATCTTCTTTTTCAGCTTTTTCATTCTTGCTGCTCTTTAGCCATCAGTCATTGTATTTAACTCCGTCCATTTTTAGCAGTTTAAAGATCTGGGAATATGATACCAATGACAGGATGGGTAAAAGTATGCCTGCAATAAGGTAGAAGGCCCAATGGTTTCCTAACATGAAGAATACTGAACACAAGAATCCATTTACCAGTATTGGCAATAACAATGATAACGTATAGTTGCGGAATTTATATTTTCTTTTGGCTAACGCGATGAAAAATCCCATTATGGTTCCTGATGCCAGGTGTATGGGAACCAGAATAAGGATAATGTAGATACATTTTTCTACTAATTCGAAGGATGAAGCGTCGATGGCATCTGTCATGAACCAGACGCTCCATATCCATGCAAACCCCATTGACAGGCTTACAGCATAAACGATACCATCCAGGTATTCATCATAGTCTTTGTTTATAGATAGGAATATAAACAACGTAATCCACTTGGCTGCTTCTGCCGGTATTGCCAGTTTGATGAATCCGATGGACAGACTTTCCGGCAGGGAATGTCCTTCTGTTACCGGTAGTTCGACAGGTAGGAAGGGCAAGCCGGATTTAGTAACGGCAAAGGCTGTCAAGGCCCCTAAAAAAGCTGCCAGAAACAGCATTTGCCAGGGCTCTGGTTTTTGCTTGTCTATCATATCTATATACAGGATGAAGAATACTGCAGGAATTACGGCTGCAATCAAAAGGATAATTGTTGTTGGTTCCATGATTATTTGAGGTTATGGGGTTATGGGGTTATGAGGTTGTGGGGTTATGAGGTTGTGAGGTTTTTTCGTTTTTCGTCATTCGTTTATCGTTTGGGTAAGTATTTTACGGTTGTTGATAATACGAATGCCTCGCGATGGAGGGCTATGGGGTTTGCCTGAGAGATCGTATATTAATTGAGAATTGAGAGTTGAGAATTGAGAATTGAGAATTGGCAATTGAGAATTGAAAGTTCTTTCCAGGCTTGTTACGGTCTCGGCCGTGAAATCATCTACTGTGTATTTGCCGTCCTCCTGTGTTCCGTTGATACATAGGTAGCTGTCGGCTTTTAGGCCCGTAACATCTACGGTCTGCTTGCCTACTGAATTGCTTACCACGAGGTTGATATACTGACCGGGTGTGGTAAGGCGATAGCTTTGGTAATACCATGCCGCTGAGCTGCTTGTCCTGATTGTCCCAGACATAGAAGGTCATTCCTGTCCAGCTGATGGAGGAACGGACGTAGAGGGTGATGTCGTGGGGCTTGAAAACCTGGTATTTCCGCTGCTGGATGCCATATACCTTCCCCTCTGACAAGATGCCTGCCGTAAGTGTGCAAGAAGATTCCAGATTAATGATTGTACCGCTTTCTGTCTGCGAACTCTCTGCGGTGGGTGTCGAGCCGTCGAGCGTATAGACGACGGTTGCTCCGGGCAGGTTGCTGACGGCGGTCAGCCTGACGTTGAGGGGTGTCTCGTAGGTGCCGTCGGGAACATCCATCCATACGGTATTGGCGCTGCGACTCAGGCAGTAGCGATAGCCTTTGCCCGCGAGAATCTCGGTGTACTGGGTCTTACTGACGGTATAGTTCTGTGGTGTGTTGCCGACAACGCAGAGTAGGGTAGCGTTCTTGCCCGTTGTGGAGGCGGCATAATAGTTCTGGTTGCTGGCTCTCTGCTGTCTGGTACTGGTGTTGGTGATGCCTGCCAGCCTGCGGGCAAGAATCATCTGCCGGATGGCGTACTTGCAGTCGCGCCAATGGGTGTAGAAGACGCAGGGGGTGCCGGGCATTGCCAACAGGTAGGCGTTGGCTGCCAGGGTGTCTGTGCGGATGGGGTCCTGCTCGTCGCCATTGCTGCGTTTCTCGGTATCGTGGTTCTCGACAAAGGTCACGGCATACCTTTTATAATTATTGTCGGCTGAGAGCGGCTTCTCGTCGTAACCCAGATGACGCCAGTCGTGATTGTTGATAGCGTCGCGCATCCGATAACGGAACTGGAAGTCGAAGGCGGCACTGGTAGGCTTGTCGGAGACATATCCCTTGCTGTTGTTTACCCACTGACGTATCTTCTCGGTGCTGTCCCAATATTCGCCTACGCTGAAGGCAGGCTGGGCATAGGTGTTGTAGTCGGCTATGTAGGAGGCGTAGATGTCCTCCAACAGGAACTTCAGGTAGGCCCTGATGCACTCCTGTACGTTGGTACTCTTATGGTCGAGGTCGCGACAGCCGGGCCAGTCCTCGCCTGTATCGTCGTTGTCTGACAGCGAGAGGCCGTTATTGGCTGCCCATTCGCGGGTGGTGCCTCCGTCGTCGTTACGGCAGATGTCGGTAGCCTTCATCTGATAGGTCTTTCCGTTGTAGCTCTCTGCGGGATAATCTACCCGTGAGCCATTCTGCCCCATGACGTTCCGGTGATTGACGACCACATCGGCAATAACCCCCGTTCCCCTTTGCCGGAAAGCGGCTATCATGCTGCGCAGCTGGGCTTCTGTGCCGAAGGAACTCTTCTGGTTGAAGTAATAGACGGGTGTGTAGCCCATCATATTACGGTCTGTATTGCACCAGCCGCTTTGGGGCACCCATACCAACTGGAAGTAAGGGGCTATCTCGGGGGCTTCGGCCTGTAGCTTAGCCCATGAGGTCTGGCTGAAGGAATCCCAGTAGAACCCCTGCAGCATCACGCCTTCGTAGTCGGCGGGCCATCCCTGAGCGCGGCTGCCTGACAGCGTGGCTGTGAGAATGAGCAGCAGTAGGATTCTTTTCAGTGTAGATGTTAGCGGTTGCATAAGGTTTCCTGTCTATTTCTTTCGAAGAATAAGGTCCAACATCTTGCGGTCCAACTTGTGGCCGTGGAAGTCTTCGTAATCCACATCGGAGCGGCCGCTGTCCATAATGCCGAAGGAACCGGAGAGGTTCCAGAGTGCCCATCCCCAGTTGTTCTGCTTGAAGATATCGAGGTTGTCCTCCAGCCATTTCAGGGCCACCTGATGCGGTGTGCGGTTGTGACAGCCGAACTCGCCGATAAAGACATGGCCTCCCTGTTTCTCCAATGGTGTCCACGCCTTGCGCAGCATATCCCCGAGCCATGCTTCGTCGTAATGCTGTCCGTCGGCATCCAAGGGCCAGGCGAGTTGTTCGCGGGGAATCTGCATGGGACGGTCGCCAAAGACCCACGATGCTTCGTAGTGGGAAATGAGCATGGGCTGATAGCCGCGTCCGCACTGGATGATTCGGGGCAGGTCTCCTATGGTCAGCAGGGGACGTCCGCCCCACTGAAGTCCATCGATCATGATGACTCGCTTAGGACTGATATTACGGATTTCGCTCACCAGGCGACGTACCACACGTTCGTACTCGGCATCGGGGATGTCGGCCACTTCGTTCAGCAGGTTAAAGCTGAGGTGCTTGCTGGAGATTCCCTTATAACGTCTGGCAAAGACACTCCACTGGTAGGCACAACCGTCCAGGGCGCTCTGGTCGCGAAAGAGATTCTCGGGTTCCTCGGGTTTGTTTACACAATAACCGGGGGCGCGGTGCAGGTTGATGCATACATGGATGCCGTACTGTTGTCCCCATCGGACGGCATTGTCTATGTCGGCCAGCACCTTTTCGTCCATCTGGTAGTATTCGCCGGGCTTGCTCCAGTTCCAATAGGAGAGGGGCAGACGTACGAAGTTAAAGCCCCAGTCGCGCATCCACTTGAATTCTTCCTCGTCGAATGGCTTGGGGTAGCCTGCCGTGAAGTAATTCAACAGGTTGAATCCCCGCCACTGGCTATCCTTCAGCTTTTCCCTGGCGGCAATCTCCAAGGGGAATCCGCTAAGCATACATATGGCAGACAATCCGGTCATTGTTTTCAGGAAGTTTCTTCTTCTCATACCGATGCAATATTATTGAAACTGTTTCTTTTCTCGGGCAAATATACGAAAACAAGAGATACGACACAAACTTTTGCCTTTTTTCCTTTATAAAGATAGGCCCTTAAAAGGCGTTTGAAGGCTATTCTCTATATGGTGATTTTGATTTATGTCAACAAAAGTGCAGTTTTTTGTCTTTTCGTGCCGGTAAATTTGGTGCATATAGGAAAACCGGCGTACCTTTGCATCAGAAAAAGAAAACATAGTGTTGTTAGTTTTAGTTTAGGTTAAAGAAAAAGTTTTTAGGTTAATTGGATAAGGTAAAAATTTTTACTTTAAGAAGACGCAAGGTCTGCCGTGAGGTAGGCCTTAGTTGTTTTTTACAGATGTACCTTTGCCATGGTTGCACAAATATTATTCTATGTGCAACCTTAGCAAAGCTTCCAGGTAATAGTAGTCGGCATAGATGATGCTGGCATCAATCTCGCTGCCAGCCGGATGATGACCTGTCGAATGCATAAGGAAGGAGACATTCCTGTCACGACTCTGGTAGCGTTCGGAGCGAAGGTCGCTGAGGATGCCGACAGCAGCTTCGCGGTAGCCTTTAGAGGGCGCATACTTATTCAGTTCGAGTAGGGCAGAAGCTACGATACATGCGGCTGAGACATCCTTGGGACATTTCTCCTTCTCGGTCTTGATTCGAGGGTCGTCCATGTCCCAGAACGGGATATGGTCATCACTGGTTTCCTTAAGTCGTTTCAGATAGCAGTCTGTTACTTTCTGAGCAAAGTCGAGGAAGCGCTGGTCCCTGGTGTATCTGTAGACCATCGTATAGCCGTAGACAGCCCATGCCTGTCCGCGGCTCCACATAGACTGGTCGCTATAGCCCTGATGGGTAACGCCCTTGATGAACTTTCCCGTCTGAGGATTATAAACAGCTACGTGATAGCAACTGCCGTCTATGCGGAAGTGGTTCTTCATCGTTGTCTCGGCATGACGCACAGCTATATCATAGAGTTTTCTCCTTTTATCCTCTTTGCTGTTGTTGTCGCTCTTAGCAGCGGTGTTATCGGCGAGGCTCGCCCAGAACAGCAGCTCAAGATTCATCATATTGTCCATAATGGTATTGTGCCCGCCATAGTCCTTGACGTGTCTGGGCCAGGAGAGGATTGTGCCGACGTTAGGGTTAAAGAGGGTTGCCAGAGAATCGGCAGCACGCAGTGCCAGTTCCTTGTATTGTTGGTTCTTGTTCTGCTCATAGCCCTTCAGCAATGAGTTGATGGTGATGAATCCCAAGTCGTGATCGAAGACAGGCTGACTGATGACGGGTATGATAGCGTTGGTATAAGCCTCGGCAACCTTACCCACGTATTCGCTCTTGTTGTAGCCGTATGTCATCCAAAGAATACCGGGCCAGAAGCCACTGCACCACTCCTGGAGTTTAGCTTCGCGAAGATTCCAGGTGTGCTGCCCGTTAAGAATGTTTCTGGGCATCATGGTGTAATTATACGGTTGTAAGGTTTCCAGCGCACGGTCGACCTGCGAAGAACAATAGGCCAGGGACTGACTGGCAAGAGTGCTTCTGCTGTCCTTGCTGAAGACCACATTCCTGACGTGGTTGCCCACGTACATCGGTATATAGTCGGCAGTAGAGTACCAAGTTGGTTTCCCTGGCATCTTCTCGTGCATAACTTGTCCGTTGATCTTCAGTCCCTCGAAGGTGATGTTACGCACTTGCCGTTCCTCGTTGTAGCCATTGATGAGACTCAGGCTCTTGGGCAGCTCGCCATAGTAGCGTATATTACGGAAGGTGATGTCCTCGACACCTCGTCCTGGAGCAGCACAATATTTCTGGTTATAGCCCACCTTTACCTGTACGATGCTTCCCTGCTCGATTTGCCCGATGCGGATATTATCGAAGATGACGTCGCGTACAAGGTTGTTATCGCCGCAGTTTATCGCAAGACACCCCTGATAGTCAACTTGCGGCTCAGCCTGTCCGAGTATGTCGATGTTCTCGTAGCGCAGGTGTTCTATCGTGTCGCCGCGTTCAGCATTGCCGTGAATGCCGATGAAGATAGGGTGAGCCACGTCGGCCCAAAGGGTTGAGTTGCGCATCGTTACGTTGCGTGTGCTGCCACTGAATCCCTTACGTGTGGCATACGCTGTGGTGCAGTCGTCGCTGTTGCGGCAGAATATACGGTCGAGGAGGATATCGGAGCAGCCGCCGAAGACATTCAGGCCGTCGCCCCAGGAGGGATGTGAGATGCTACGGACATCGTGCAGGGTGACGTTATGTGATTCGCCGATAGGACAGGTGTTCAGCACAAGTCCGTCTATGAGCACGTTACGTGAGCGATATACATGAGCACCCTCGTAGCCTCTTCCGGGACGGGCTATACCACGACCAAGAATGCTTACATCATGGCAGTTCTCTATGGGCAGGGTTCCTTCTATATAAACGCCGCCGGCAAGATAGATTACAGTCCTGCTCTCTACCTTACCCGACTTCCATATTTTCTCCAGCTGTTCCGTTCCCTCCGTATGAATGGCTGATGGGGAAGGAGTGGAACTATAATAGCCGGGCGGGATGTAGATGAACTTGCGTCCCAGATTTTTTGCCTCTCGTTCGGCTTCTTCCTTGCTTACTGGCGGTTTGGAAGTGAAAACGAGAAGGTTGTCGGTGATGCTTTCGTCGAGTTCCACACTCACATTCTCTGGTTGGAAGAGCAGGAACTGCACGGTAGAGTCGTTCAGCACATTGGCTATTGTTCCCCGATAGTCGGGACGTATGCGGGCAGTCCGGAACTTTCTCTTCTTGCTGATGACCTTTACAAAGACATCTCCCGAAAAATCAAACATACAGTAGGATATCTCGCTTACTTTATGCTTGTTGCCTCCAATGGAAGCATTTACCTTCGCCATATAGGTATCTACCTTTGTCCATTCCTTACTTCCGCGTGACTGTACAAATACATCGTAGTCATCCTTGAGCGGTGCTCCCTGGGGCGCAGGGTAAGTGAAGAGCTGATGCAAGCGTTTTCCTTCTGCCACGCCGGCTATCTGGAATGTCCGTCCTTCTGTATTCTCTTTCATTTCGCCCCGGCGTATTGCCTTGGATTGCAGACTTAGCAGCTTCTTTGTGTAGGGCATCTGCTGTTGCTTTACTTTTGTATAATGGTCGAAGGGTTTCCGGTAGATATCCCAGATGCGTCCCCGTCCCATAGAACCGGGTTCCGTCCAGTCGTTGTAGAGTCCTGTACAATCCTTCCATGTCGTGAAGGGTACATCGTATCCGAGGTTGTAGCGGGCAGCATATTCGATGCCTTTCATCAGTCGGTTATCAAGTGCGCCCCACAAGTCATCGCCTTGTTCCCATGCCATCTCGCAAATATCGCACATCATCCCAAGACCAAGCTGCGCATGCCCCTGGTCACGTCCTGTCTCCTGACACTGTCCGGACTCGCTGATGTATCTGGGTAGAGCTCCATTATCATTGGCATACAGGAAATAATCGACGGCAGACTTGTACATCACGCTATCTTTCAGGAATATGGCACATGCCATACGTAGCCGGTTCACGATAGCACCCCAGTTTCCGTTGGCGTAAGGACTGTCCGCCTCGAATTTGCTGATGGTGGGAATCATAGCCCGGCGTATCATGTCGCTCCACTCGGCCGTAGCATGCGAACGCAGCAAAGTCATTGCACGCACCAGTTGAAAACCTTGGATAGCACAGAGTGGTGCATCATGCCCGTCGAATCGCTGAAGTGTTGTGGCATAGGCATTGATTATTTCCAGCGCCTTCTCTGTATGGCCCCTTTTGGCACACTCATAAGCCGTCCACATGTCCTTTTCGCTTCCACCCTTGGAAGCACGGAACTGTCCGTCGCGCGCAACAACTTCGTATGGTCCAGCCATCTTGTAATCGCTGAGATTACTTTGTGCTGAAACGGGCAAGATAACGTACGATAAACAATAAATGATAAGGATTAAACGACTATAGGTTGGCATAAGGCAAAATTAAATTATGATTCTGTATTATATTTACTTGGTACATGTATCACTTAGTGACTCTAACCCAATCCACATCCATCCACCCTCGGGAGGTTATCAGGCTATCACATGCAGCGATAAAGCCATACTTGGCTCCAATCCATTTTCCCTGTCGCATCGTAAAGGGCAGACCAGCAGCCAGGAAATGTCTGTTGTCCAGGCTATAAGAGAACCGGACTTCGCATTCTTTTACCTCGAGACGCAGGTACAAATCCAGATATATGGCCGGTGCATAGGGAATGGTATCTCGGGCGGTAGGCTGTAAAGTAGCCAGAATTTCCCGTTTCTCCTCCTTTCCCTCGTCCGCTTCCATACAAGTATGGCGCTGAAGCTGGAAGTAATCACCCTTGCGACAGACCACCAGTGCACTGTAGTCACGGCCCATCATTACAAGTCCGCCATATTGGGTTTCTTCTTTGGAGGCTATACGCACTTTTGCTGTAGCCGTGAAACGAGGTGCTGTCGGTTTTTGAAGCAGGAGGTTGGCCATGTCCCACAGACTTCGGAATGATTCCGGCTGTTCCATTGTATAAAGACGATAGCAGCCATTGGCCGTTGGCTGCCCCCAGAACTGGTGGTAGTTGGCATGCCATTGCCACTGAAGTCCCATGCCATCGGCAAACTCGTCGCTCTCTTGCGGATTAGTTACTATCGTTGAAGATGATTGGGGCTTTCTGTATTTTGCATAAGGCTCTCCATTGTTTCCCATTATAGGCCATCCGCTTTTCCAGTCAACGGGCTGCAGATAGACTACGCGCCCATAAGCTCCCTTGTCGTTGAAATGCAAAAACCAGTCCTCGTCGAAGGCTGTGTGAACCCAGGCTCCTTGGTGTGGACCGTTAATATCAGTCTTGCCTTGCCACATTACCCGTTTGCATTCGTAAGGACCGAACACCGAACGGGAACGCATGGCCAGCTGCCATCCTTGTTCTACGCCTCCTGCAGGGCACATTATCCAATACCATCCGTCGCGTTTATAGAACTTGGGTCCCTCGGCTGTGTGATTCTCCTCCCCGCCGTCGAAAACAATGTGAGGTAAACCAAATGCTTTTGTCCCGTCTGCAGTAAGTTCGCGCACAGACAACACAGAGTTGAAACCCGAACGTGATTTTGCCCATCCGTTTACCAGATAGCAACGCCCGTCCTCGTCCCACAATGGACAGGGGTCTATCATTCCTTTACCTGGAATCACACATGTAGGGACAGACCATGTGGATCCGGGATCTTTGGTCTGCACCATGAATATACCATGGTCCGGATCACCCCAATAGATATAAAAGGTATCATTATGATAGCGTATAGATGGAGCCCAAACGCCTTTTCCGTGCTGTACTTTATCGAACAGCTCACGAGGTTCCAACTCTTTTAGCGCATGACCCACAATATTCCAGTTTACCAAGTCTCGGGAATGCAGAACAGGTAGTCCCGGAATACAGTTGAAAGATGAGGCTGTAAGATAGTAGTCTTTGCCACACACACATACATCTGGATCACTGTAGTCTGCATAAAGAACAGGATTCGTGTATGTTCCGTCGCCATTGTCGGGAGTCCAAACCCCAGAGCGGTACTGTGCATCAACACACAGTGGACACAGGAACAGGAGCAGCTTAAAGTACCGGAATGTATTCATAATCATATTTGTCGTGGGTTATTATCGCACTACTTTCTTGCCATTGACGATATAGACTCCTTTGGGTTGAGCAGGGATAGGGACTGATGTCAAACTTACGCAACGCCCTTGCAGGTCGTATGCAGTGCCAATCTCTTTTCCGTTTTTTGCTCCTTCGCCTCTTGTTCCTTTGATCCCCACCGGTTCACCCTCGTCGGTTGTGGAGATAAAGAATGCCAGCCGGCTTTCAACACCCCGTGAGTTGATGTAGCTGACACGATAAACGTAACTCCAGTCTGTATTGACAATAATCTCGCGTGTAGTCTGGCCCGTGTTCCATTGCCAAAGCCCGGTGTCCTCTTCTCCTTCCGGCAACTGTGGTATGAGGCGTAAGGTCTTTCCTTTGGGCAGAGGAGTACTCTTTGTCGTGGTGTACGTATTGACGAGAGCCCCGAGCTCGTTGTGATTCGTTATCTTAACGTTTACAAGTCCACGCTTTTTCTCATTTGCAATACTGGGAATCAGCGAGGCGGAAAGTGTGTTACTGTATTCTATTTGTCCCATAAGCTCTGTAGGCACCTTTTCTGCCGGACAAAGCTGCGGCTCACGTGTATTCATCAAAACAGAATAGCCCAGATGGTCGTATCCGCCGCTTGTGGAGCCCTTGCCACCCCCGTCTATTCCCATTTGCGCATAGGCTATCTTTGAAAATGGCATTTCAACCCCCTTCACACCCTCGTATAGTCCGATGACCGAACCCCAGTAGGGCCGCATCTGTGCACCAAGGGCCGGTTCCGTCATTACCAACGTACGGCCGTCGGTATAGTAAAGTCCGTTGGTGCCATAATGGTAATTGGTCCATGGCAGTCCCTGAACACTCTGGGTCTGTGCTGCCACGTATTCGATACCGGCGGCCAAGCGATGATTCATATATGCGAAGAGATCGTCTCCCTGATTATTGGCCACCTTGGCAATATCCAATGCTAAGCCCAGCGCCATTGCCGAATGTCCCGTATCCCTGCCGCTCTCGTTCATCTGTCCCAACTCGCCATAGGCCCCAGTTTCCAGTTCACTCTTCGAGGCAGTTACAATCAGATTGCCCCAGAATTCCGTCAGCCCGTCGTTCCAGATGGCTTTTCCGGTAATGCCGTCGTGCCCCGTTATGTCGTGCAATGTGGGAGGTTCGGTGTAGTTGCCCGCCTGGTCGTATTTAATAAAGGAAATACCTTCGTTGTAGATTCGCACGTTATCGCACAGGATACCTATCGATATCACACACAGCGCGTTACAAAGGCCCCAGTTGGACCAATAATGTCCGGGTGCCTTCCACCATTTGCCGCTGTTTTCCCATGTGCCATTGCGAGAACGCAGAAAACCAATGGCTTTTGGATACCACAACGTGAGCATCCATTGCTGAAATTTCTCGAAGTCCTCTTGGTTCCATCCCTCGTAGTCGCGCATCAGTTCCGCGGCTTGCGCAAACTGATAGCCGTAAATGCCTACGGCTAGGCACTGGTCGCTGTTGCCGCTTATTTCCTTCGTTGTATTACACCAATCCATGAGAATGCGAACAGCCGCTCTTGCATGGGCTGTCGTACCTGCAATCTTCCATCGTAATGCATTCTGGTAAGCCATAGCAGCACCTCGGGCGGCATTCATGTAATTCTCTCCACTACCGCCTCCTCGTATAATTGTCTCGACAGGGTTTGTCTGGACATTACTTTGGGCATACTCGGCAGTTCTCAGTACGCTCCAAGCTTTCGCCACAGTCAGGTTCTTGGCAGCTAGCTGAGCTTTCACCCTATCAAAATCAGCTTGAGTGTATAAGCCTCCCGGATGAATAAATCCACGGTCGGATGTCTCTTGAGCTAACAGCGTATGAGCAAACAGAAATAAACAAATAATTAATTTTATGCGCATGTGACTTGAAGAATTAATGCGTACAAATATAGTTTAAATTTGGGATATTTCCTGTTAAAGGCCCGGAAGATTTTGATTTAAGTCAACAAAAGGGGAGATTTTTGTTTTTTCGTGCCGGTAAATTTGGCACATAAAGAAAAACCGGCGTACCTTTGCATCAGAAAAGAACATAGTGTTGTTAGTTTTAGTTTAAGGTTAAAGAAAAGTTTTTAGGTTAAAGTATTTTACTTTAAGAAGACGCGAGGTCTGCCGGGAGGTAGGCCTTAGTTTTTTTTATAAAGATAGAGGCAAAAAAGCCTCTATTGCTTTTATGGCTCGTTCTAAATATAGTAGAAAATGTTAAGAATTGCAGTACAGTCGAAGGGCAGACTTTTCGAAGATACAATGGCTTTGCTTGCAGAAGCAGGCATTAAGGTTACCAGCAGCAAGCGTACATTGCTGGTTCAGAGCAGTAATTTCCCCGTTGAGATTCTATATCTGCGCGACGATGATATTCCACAAAGTGTGGCAACTGGTGTTGCTGATCTGGGTATTGTAGGGCAGAACGAGTTTGAGGAGCGTCAGGAGGATGCTGAAGTGATTCGTCCGTTGGGTTTCAGCAAGTGCCGTCTTTCGCTGGCTATCCCCAAGGCTGTAAACTATCCGGGCCTTAAGTGGTTCGAGGGAAAGAAGATAGCTACTTCTTATCCAGGTATTTTGCGCAGGTTCATGCAGAAGAACAACATAGCTGCAGATATTCATGTTATAACGGGTTCTGTTGAGATCAGTCCGGGTATTGGATTGTCTGACGCTATCTTTGATATTGTAAGCAGTGGAAGTACCTTGGTAAGCAACAACCTGGCAGAAGTCGAGGTGGTTATGAAGAGTGAAGCTCTGCTTATCGGTAACAAGCAGATGAGCGAAGAGAAGAAAGCTGTATTGGATGAACTGCTTTTCCGTATTGAGGCTGTAAAGAACGCAGAGGACAAGAAATATGTACTGATGAACGTGCCTACCGATAAGGTGAAGGAAGTGGTTGATATCCTGCCTGGTGCCAAAAGCCCCACGGTAATGCCTTTGGCTACAGAAGGGTGGAGCAGTGTTCATACGGTAATTGACGAGAAGCGTTTCTGGGAGATTATCCGTCAGCTGAAAGAACTGGGTGCACAGGGTATCCTGGTCGTACCTATCGAGAAAATGATACTTTAGACGAAAGACGAAAGACGAAAGACGAAGTACGAAAGCTGAAGGCTGAAGATCGCTAACCGATTAAATTTTCAATTTGAGAAAGTGTTCAATGAAAATATATAAATATCCCACTCAGGAGGAGCTGAAAGAATTGCTGAAGCGTCCTGTTCGTGATGCCGGCGAACTGAATGCGACGGTGGCTGCTGTCCTTTTTGATGTAAAAACACAGGGTGATGCCGCTGTAAGAGCGTATGAGGAAAAGTTCGACCATGTGTCTCTGCAGGACCTGGCTGTAACAGAGGCTGAGATACAGGAGGCTGAGACGTTGGTAAGCGATGAGCTGAAAGCTGCTTTGCAGCAGGCACAT
>CADAWW010000082.1 GCA_902791675.1 uncultured Bacteroidales bacterium | reverse complement strand
TATACCGTGCCTTCCGCACGATAACCATCGGCTCTCAAATGTTATTAGGGTATATGTTACCAGTTTTGCGAAAATCCATCATTTTCAATGCATTTTCTATTTCCGCCATCTTCCATCTTCCATCTTATCCGTCGTAGCAAGGTCGTAGCAAGGTAGATGGCTCGTAGATGGCAGGCTTTAGCCATACTCTAAGCATACTCAAAGAGTAAGAGTGAAAGCAGCCTAGAGTATGGCTAGAAGCAGCCTAGAGTATGGCTAGAAGCAGCCTAGAGTATGGCTAGAAGCAGCCTAGAGTATGGCTAGAAGCAGCCTAGAGTATGGCTAGAGTATGTGAAGAGCATTCTGCCGTCGTTGGTATGTCTTATTTATATGAGAGAAATGGCATGTTACTGCAAGAGAAACGGCATATTGCTAAAACAGTTAATTTTTTTAATTAAGATTTAAGGCTTAAAGTTTAACTCTCAATTTTCAATTCTCAATTCTCAATTTTCTAACGTCTAGCGCCTAAGGTCTAATCCATTTTTCGCAAGAAAAACACCCGTTTTCTTTGTGCGTATTGGAATAATCGTTATTTTTGCAGATGAAAGGGCATAAAATGCTCCTTTGGAGCAGCAAACCCTCAGCGGAGGTGCCCTTTCATATCTTAGTGGTAAAATATAGCGTTTGCTGTTTATAAGACATTCCGAAGTTTGGTCGCAGAAGAAGTCAGAGACATAAGCGAACGTTCACGTTATGCGTGGACGTTACTTGTCTTCTCTGAGGGTCTGACCAAACACCTGGAATGTGGATGAGTATTCGTCCACGTTTTTTGTGTTTATGAGTCAGGCTTTTGTTTTTTAGAGAGCAACGCATAAACGACATAACGCTTATGCAAGCTAACAACGAAAATCCCGTACTCAATAACCCGTACGAGGAGCCTAAGTATTATTATGATACCGATTTAGATGGGAATATAGACTATGAAACCATCAAGGATGGTCGCCGACCATATGGCTATGATATTAATCTTGTTCCCAAGAATAGAGGAGATAATACGCTCTTTTCTCAGGATGATTTTGTAAGTGCAGACCCCAATGCAGAGTTTATCAATGGTATCAGGAAGGAAGTCAAAACATGGCGAGACTCTGGCTATCCCAAAGCTTCACGTATCACTAAAGAATTGCTTGACTTTTGGTTTAACAACAAAGAACGTCAGACCAACCTGCGTCTTTTCTTTTGCCAAAGAGAAGCTGTAGAAACTGCTGTATGGCTTAACGAGATTGCAGAACGTGACCCTAATACAGGTAACTATTTTCTGAACCTTTTGAACGAGCGTCGTCATTCTGTTTCTAATGATGATACTAATGTGTTGCCTCGAACGGCATTCAAAATGGCGACAGGTACGGGCAAGACAGTTGTTATGGCTATGCTTATCCTTTATAATTATCTGAATAAGCGTGCTAATCCAATGGATACTCGTTACGCAGACCATTTCCTGCTTTGTGCCCCTGGCATCACCATTCGTGACCGTTTGAGTGTGCTACAACTGGATTATAGTCAACGTAGTAATAACTTTGAGCGCAATGACTATTATCACCAGCGTGGCCTTATCCCTCAACAGTTCGAGAAAGAATTAGGTGGCTTGAATTCTTCTATTACCATTGTTAACTATCAGCAGTTCTTGCCAAAGGTTTTTGCTGGCAAACATGCTTCTCCGTTAGATGGTAAACAAAAATGGGTAAATGGTGAACTTGTAACACAAAAGGATAAGGAGGAATATAGTGTTCTGCTGAGTCGTGTGTTGGAAAAGGGCGTTAAGGGGAAACGTATTGTCGTTATCAATGACGAAGCCCATCATTGTTATCTGCCAAAGACAAACAAAGACAAATCGTTAAGTGATGACGAGAAGAATGACCTGAAACAGGAGAATGACACCGCTATGGTTTGGTACGAGGGACTACGCCAGATGAAACTCTTGGGATATAAACTTCAACATGTATACGATCTATCTGCCACACCTTATTATCTGAAAGGCTCTGGATATCCGGAATACTCTTTATTCCCCTGGGTAGTTAGCGACTTTGGCTTGGTAGATGCAATAGAAAGCGGCCTTGTTAAGATACCCTATTTACCAGCATACGACAACACGCCAGGATTAGATGAGCCCAAATTGCGCAATATCTACGAATCCATAAAGGATAAGTTGCCTAAACGAGGTATACGTGCTCAAAAGAAGAAGGATAAGGAAGATAATGTAGATAAGAGTTCGCTTGTGATTCAAGCACCAGGCTTGCCCACCTTATTAAATACTGCATTAGAGCAGTTTGTGAAGGACTACGAAGAATATGACAGAGGACTTAGACATGCTTTCGAGTCAATGGGAACTTTATACACAGCACCACCAGTCCTGATTCTTGTATGTAACAACACAACCGTTTCCCATGAGGTGTATCGTGACATTGCCGGCTATCAGGATGGAGTAAACGAAAACGGAGAACCCAGATACAAGAAAGGGCGTTTCGAAGTCTTCTCTAACTTTGACGGAATGGGATTGCCAAAGGAAAAGTTCCCAACGTTACTTATCGACTCTTCTGCCATAGACGAGGCTTCTACAACCATTGATGAAGCATTCAAGAAAGCATACGAAAGAGAAATTGAAGAGTTTAAGCACGAATATGCCAACATTCATGGGGCAGGTTCGGCTGATAGAATAACAGATGCTGATATACTACGAGAAGTTGTAAATACGGTGGGTAAACCAGGCAAATTAGGTGGTGATATCAAATGCGTGGTAAGTGTCTCGATGCTGACGGAAGGTTGGGATGCTAACACTGTTACCCACGTCTGTGGAATACGCGCCTTCGGCAGCCAGCTACTTTGTGAACAGGTGGTAGGACGTGCCCTTCGTCGCCAGAATTACGACCTATTACCATATGATGCAAGAACTGGCGAAGAAATAAATCCCAAAGACCTGCATCGATATAATAAGGAAAACGTTACATACAAGTTCCCACCTGAATATGCTCGTGTAATTGGCGTTCCATTTAATACATTCAAGGGTGGAAAGACTGTTGTGTCTAAACCTCAGAAGCCTAAAACCATTATTCGTGCTTTACCAGAACGTCAGGCTACGATGGAAATACGTTTTCCTGTGATTACAGGCTATCGTTCTGATAATATCGAAGGCAAACTGACGGCAGACTTTACTGGATTACCCAAGTTTAAACTCGACTTCAACAGGATTCCTACAGAAACGGTATTACAGACTGTTGTTAATGGTGATAAGAAGATGCTAATGTCTGATTATAAGGAATTGCGAGACAGTCAGGTAATTTATTATTTCTCTCACCTCATGATCCGCGAATTCTATACCAGCAAAGAGCATGGACAGCAATTTCAGAAGTTTCCAGATATCAGAGAGATTGTTGAAACATGGTATCGTAATCAGTTGGAGATAATCGGTGGAGATGGAAGTCTTGAACAGAAGCGTTTGGTTATGCTTTGGAACTATAAGGCAGTACTTGATAACATCAATGAGGGAATCCATCAAGCCAATGCCGACCATGAAGAGATTACTGCAGTATTGAATTACTATAATCCTGAAGGTAGCACCATTCATGTATTTCGTCCAACGAACAAGAACGTTTGGGCCACCCAAAAGAGTCATGTGAATTACATAATAGCAGACGATAACAGTTGGCAACAGATTGCGGCTCAAACATTGGATCGGATGGAATGTATTGTATCGTGGGTAAGGAATACCTATCTTGGTTTCCGTATTCCCTATACCGTTGGTGATGAGAACAAAGAGTATCAACCCACATTTATCGTCAGAGTGAAGAAAGCCGACGATAGTATTGTTAACCTTATTGTGGAGTGTCAGGATTTTGATGCGGACAATACAGGCAACAAGGCTGCAAAGCAACACTATCTGAAAGACTATTGGATTCCAGCTGCCAACAATCTGAAGACCTACGGTCAATGGGACTTGTTGGAGGTAAGAGATATAGACCAATTAGAGAAACTCATTAACGAAAAAATCAAGCAACTATGACATACGATAAGAATCGCCCCGTAAGTAGTATTAAGCACAGCGATAAGCGTGCTGCCATCCCTGATAGTGCCCATCAGGGAGAGGAACAGATGGCTATTAGTGGCATGCCAGAACAGAGTGAATACGACATCTTCCGTCATGAGTTCCAGCGTGGTAGAGATCCTGAACTCTATTGGCTCAACAAGTATAAGAATGATGACGAGGACAATCCCGACTATATGCCCCAATTGCGTACAGACATCCGAAGTCTGTATAAGCATGAAGACATCCGTCCAGAGGCCATCATCGATAGTCTCTATGAACTGCATGAGCATAAGAGCGAGAGTGCCAAGTTACAGCTCGACTTGTTTGGCGATTTTGTGGAAGAGCAAGAGGATGAGTTGGAACGTTTGGCAGGCTACTACAAGCATAGCGACAATTGGCAGAACCGACTGATTCAAGGTGATAGCTTGCTGGTGAAGAATTCCTTGCTGAATCGCGAGGGAATGAAGGGGCAGGTGCAATGCATCTATTTTGATCCGCCGTATGGGATTAAGTATGGTTCTAATTGGCAAATGAAACTAAATGATAAATCTGTAAAAGATGGCAATGATTCTAATATCACTTCTGAACCAGAAATGATTAAAGCTTATCGTGACACATGGGAGTATGGTATACATAGCTATTTGTCATATTTAAGAGATAGACTTGTTATAGCAAGAGAACTATTGTCAGAGAATGGTTCTTGTTTTGTTCAAATATCAGATGAAAACATGCATCTTATAAAATCATTGATGGATGAATTATTTGGAAGCGAGAACTTTTGTTGTATTATAAGTGTTGAGAAAACTTCTGGAACATCATCGACCTTATTGGCTACTGTAAATGATTATATTATATGGTATGCAAAAAACAAAGATAATGTAAAATATAGGCAATTATATAAAAAAAAGGAACTTGGTTCTGAAGGTGCAACACAATATGTATGGGTGGAAATAGATGGGAAAGATTATCATTTATCTGATTTCGATTATGCAAAACTACCGAAAGGTGCTAAAGTGTTTGCTGCAGATAATTGTACAAGTATGGGACGCGCTAATTCTGAACAGCCTTTTGAATATCAAAATAAAATCTTCTATCCTAGTTCAAATGCACATTGGAAACCCAAGTATCCAAATGGTATGAAGAGGCTTGGGGAACTTAATCGATTTAAAATTATTGGCAACTCATTAATGTATAAGAGATACCTTGAAGATTTCCCTGTAGTACCTATTTCAAATATATGGTCTGATACAAAGATGACTGGTTTTACTGAGAGTAAACTGTATGTAGTTCAAACAGCATTATCAACAATTCAACGTTGTATTCTTATGACTACAGACCCAGGTGACTTAGTACTTGATCCTACGTGTGGTAGTGGGACAACAGCCTTTGCTGCAGAATCCTGGGGACGCAGATGGATAACCATAGACACGAGTCGGATAGCGTTGAATATCGCTAAGAAGCGACTGACCACGGCTTTATTCCCTTATTACAAGACCCACGATGATAGCGAGAATCCCAATATCCGAAGAGGCTTTATCTATAAGAAGGTGCCACATATCACACTAAAGGCTTTGGCCAATGATTTGCCTTTTGATGAAGAAACGCTTTATGACCAACCTGAAGAGGATAAGAAGCGTATCCGTGTAAGTGGTCCGTTTACAGTAGAGACTTTGCAGAGCCTTGATGTCAGTTCGCCAGAAAGCTTGAATGACAAGCAGAATGACTACGACGAATATGCAGCCTTTACAGAGCGCATCTTCAACAACCTGAAGGCCAATGGTATTCGTAATGGTGTGAAGCAGCAACAGGCTGTGATGCACTCGATGGAACATCTGGACGAGCCTTATCTGAATGCCAAAGGCTATTATAAACAGGAGGACGGTACGGAGCATTGTGTGTTCTTTATGATTGGTCCCAAGTTTGGTACTGTCAGCAAACACGCTGTGAACGAAGCTGTTCGTGCCTTCCGTCAGCATCTGGACGAATCTAACTGGCTTGTGATTCTTGGTTTCTCCTTTGAAGACAGCATTGAGAGTGGAGAGAACAAAGACTATAACTTTGGTACGTTCCAAGTGTCAAAGGTTCGCATGAGCGACGACCTGCTGCAAGACGGTTTGCTGAAGAAAGACAAGAAGGCCGGATCGTTTATCATCATAGGTGAGCCAGATGTCAGTCTTGTGAATGATGGTGACAGCACATGCCACGTGGAGATTAATGGTATGGATATGTACGACCCAATACAAGACGAGGTGAAGGCACGAAACGTGAACGACATTGCCTATTGGGAGATGGACGACAACTACACAGGTGGTCTCTTCAAGGTGCGTAGCATCCACTTCTGTGGTGGCGATAAGAAAGACTTTGCCGCTTGGAGAAAGGGTCTCGATACTGTTGCGAAGGACTTGGCCAAAAAGAAGGCTGAACGCACACTTCGCTTGGAGTTCAACGAAGACATCTGGGATACACTTTATGACTTCAAGAGCGAGCCAATCCCATACGAGAAGGGCAAGAAGATTGCTGTACGAGTAGTCTCGCAGTTTGGTGAGGAATCAACGAAAGTACTTGAAATGTAGTTGATATGAAATACTGGATAGTCCCAAGTAATGACCACATTTTCCGCATTGGTGATGCTTTAAAGGCTCAAGGTGGATTGGTGGATTGGAGAATGTCGAACAACTTCTCCATAGGTGATGTAGTGTTTATCTACAAGACTAAGCCTGAACAGCGTATTCGCTATAGGATGGAAGTAGTTAATGTGGGACTAAATATTGATGAAGCGTTCGACCAAGAACCATATTGGAAGGACATGGATATCTATTACAGTGGACTTGGAAGCTACAAATATGTCCGATTCAAACTTTTGGAAGAGTATGCTGACGATATTATGTCATTACATCATCTGCACGAACATGGATTATTTGGTAATATCCAAGGCGTTCAGCAATGTAAGAACGAGGAACTGATGAAGTTCTTGCTCAATCCCTATGAAAAGGTAAATGATGATGTTTATGATGTTGATTATCCGGCAGAAGACGAAGAGCTATACGAAGGAGCTGTAATAAAGGTATTAGCCAACAAATATGAACGCAACCAAAAAGCCAGAAAGGAATGTATAGCAAAGAAAGGGTGTAAGTGTTTGGTTTGCGGACTCGACTTTGAAGAAACATATGGAGAAAAAGGGCGCAACTTTATTCATGTTCATCATGTGGTTCCTATCTCAAGTATTGGTAAGGAATACCAGCTAAACGTAGAAACCGATTTGGTCCCAGTTTGCCCCAACTGCCATTATATGTTACACAGGAAAGACCCTCCTTACACGATACTAGAACTGAAAGAATATCTGATTGAGCAGAATCTTGGTGCTCCCTTAATGGCAGCAGAGCCTGATGAAGAATACAACAAGTCTGTAGATTTAATTGTGGGAGTAGTAAAGCCAGAGAGTGTTGATAAATTTAAAAAGAATGATGCAAACATATATTACTTTGGGCGGAAATTCCCCTCGAAGTATAATCTGAAGCAGATACGCTATTTCGCTCCCTATTACGAAGGAGGTATCAGAGGCTATTATGATGTAAAGGCTGTTAGAACGGCAAGAAAATCAGAAATCGTTGAAACCCATGAAGAGAATGCAGCCAGCGATATAAGAATTGTGTTGACGTTGGGGGATTATCATAGGATGTCGGAAACGCCTATGAAAGTACATCTGGCATCTTATAGCTACGCGTTCTTGTCTTTAAAAGAAACTTTCTAAAAAGACCTCGTTGGTTTGTAGAAGTTGAATGGTAAGTTTATTCCGTAATAATATATGTTGCTTTAAAAATCCCAAGATATTCAGAAAAACAGACTATGTGGATAATATTAACTGTAATAGTGGTGTTCCTTTTTGCTCGCGCGTTGAATAATGCGGGGAAGAGGGGAGGTAATGCCTGGAGAGAAGAGGATGAACAAGCATATTGGGATGAGGAATTAGATGATTAGAGTTTGAAGCCTAAATTCGAGGAGTTTGGAGGCTGAATTCTCCTCGTATTCCGCCTCCAAACTCACCCTAAGTGACCTTTGCTTCATTCCCCTTATCTGAACAAGTTGTTCCGATAGGGGGAACAACTTATCGAGATAATCCCTTACCCCCTAAAGGGATTATCTGAATGAGTCGTGGAGATAAGGGGAATGATGCATGGAGATTATCTGGATGAAGCAAAGGTGACTATAGTCAAATTTCAAAACATAATGGGCTTACCTTTTGGCAGGCCCATTATTTCTTTGTACCTTCGCATACTTTTCGCATTAAGGTAAAAGATTTCTATATGGCAGAAGATCAATGGCAATGGCAATGGCAAGAACCGGGTACGGCATGGAGGGGTGTCTGCACATACCACATCACGCTGACTGTGCCGTCGCGCCAACCGTTGTTGGGCACGTTGGTAATTCCTAACAACGACCCTTCTCTGGCGCGAGTGGAGCGAACGGCATTGGGCAATGCCGTGGTTGATGAGTTGTATGTGATGTGTAAGCGCTATCCCGCCATTCGCATCTTCCAGTTCTGCCTGATGCCTGACCACCTGCATGCCGTCATACGGGTGACAAAGGTCATGGACACAAGCATTCGCAGCGTGATTCGCGGATACTGGCAAGGTGTGAAGAGGCTGGGGCGGGCATACACTTTGGCGGTTTCTTCCGAAGCTGGCACTTTGGAGGTTTCTTCCGAATTAAATTCGGGGACAATAACCGAAGGAAAGACCACAACCCACGGAGGGACAATAACCGAAGGACGGCAGCCAATAACCGAAGGTACCACACCCCAAGGAACGCCAACAACCGAAGGACGGCGGCTAACACCCCAAGGAACGCCAACAACCGAAGGACAGCCAACTGCGGAAGGTGGCAAGGGATGGGCCTTTCCTATTTTCACGGAGCGGCCATTTATTCGCCCTTTGTCACGCAGCGGACAGCTGCAAGCGATGATGCACTATGTGCGGATGAACCCTCAGCGGTTGGCCACGAAGCGCCTGATGCCAGGTTTTTTCAGGGTGCAGAAGGGCATCGAGATTGGTGGGCGTAGCTTTGACGGTGTGGGCAATGTGGCCTTGCTGCATGCTGAGGATTATGACGTGGTGCATGTGCGCAGCATCTGGGTGAAGGCTGCAGAGCACGGTGATAATCAGACCCTTCGGGACTATATGAACAGCTGTGTGCTGAAGGCTCGAAAAGGGGCGGTGATGGTGTCGCCATTCATCTCGCCGCAGGAGAAGCAGGTGATGCAAGTATTGATCAACGAACAGCATCCCTTCATCCTGCTTGCCGACAATGGTTTCCGCGATTATTACAAACCGTCTGATGCACTCTTTGATGCCTGTGCTGCCGGTCGGGTGCTGATATTAAGCCCATGGCCTTATGATGCCGGTAAGCGCCATATCAGTCGTGCCGACTGTGTGAATCTGAACAATATGGCAGAAGAGTTTTGCAAAAGTAAAGTTTAAAAACTGAAATGCGAATGCGGTTTGAAGAATAATTGCTATCTTTGCAAGCGGAATTGCTTATTAGATGATAAACATAAACAACATGACAACATCAGAGATAATAGCATTATGGCATACGTTTCCTTTGTCTTCAGACAGTGACATGGATAAGTTGGAACGTCAGATCGAACAGAATCCTGCAGCATGGGAGGCTGTGGCTGTATTCTTGAAAGAAAATGACCTTGATGCTCTGCCTATAGGACGCAATGAAATTGGCAACGGAGCTTTTGC
>CADAWW010000081.1 GCA_902791675.1 uncultured Bacteroidales bacterium | reverse complement strand
GCTGCTCCATGATCGTTCCCAGTTCTTGGATGGTCATCTGGAATCCGCCGTCGCCGCAGAACATACAAACTGTTCTGTCGGGAGCACCAAATGCTGCACCTATGGCAGCAGGAATGCCGAAGCCCATAGTTCCGCAACCACCGCTTGTTACTACGGAGCGTGGCTTGGTGAAATTAAAGTAACGGCATCCGAACATCTGATTCTGTCCCACATCAGTTACCATAATGGCCTCGCTGTTGGCAGCATCACTTACCTTACGGACTACCTCGCCCATCAGCAAGGGACCCTCCGTCGGATGCAAGGCAGGCTCTATTACCTTATTATATTCTTTCTCGTCGTAAGGCTTAAAACCATCTATCCATGACGTATGAGTAGTCTTATCCACCAATTTAGTGATGGCAGGTAATGTCTGTTTGCAGTCGCCCAGAATAGGCAGATCTACCTTCACATTCTTATCTACCTCGCTTGGATCAATCTCCAGATGAATAATCTTTGCCTGCTTGGCATAGTTCTTCAGGTTACCCGTCACACGGTCGTCAAAGCGCATACCAACGGCAATAAGCAAATCGCACTGGTTAGTCATCACGTTGGGAGCCAGGTTGCCGTGCATTCCCAATCGTCCCATATTCAGGGGATGGTCCGACGGGGCTGCAGAAAGACCTAAAAAAGTTGTTGCGAAAGGTATCTGCGCTTTCTCGCAAAGCGACAGCAACTCCTTACGTGCATCAGCCAACTCTACGCCCTGCCCTACAAGCATAAAAGGTTTAACACTTTCGTTTATCATTTGAGCAGCTTTTTCTACGGCTCCTTCAGCGGGCTGAGGATTGGGGTTATAGCTACGGATGAAGTCGATGGTCTGAGGCTGGTATTCTATCATCGCCGTCTGAGCGTTCTTAGTAAAGTCAAGCACCACAGGACCAGGCCTTCCGCTGCTGGCAATAAAGAAAGCCCGGGCCACCGCCCATGCGATATCCTCGGCACGACGAATCTGATAGTTCCACTTGGTAATTGGTTGCGTTACACCCACCACGTCTACCTCCTGAAAGGCATCTGTTCCCAGCATGGCAGCTCCTACCTGACCACAAATAACCACCAGAGGCGTAGAGTCCATAAGGGCATCTGCCACACCCGTTATGGTGTTCATGGCACCAGGACCGCTGGTAACGATGGCACATCCAACCTTACCACTTACACGGGCATAGCCCTGAGCAGCAATATGATGTAATTTGTCTTTATGATCATAGAGTGCATCGTAAGTAGGCATGATAGCACCTCCAGGATAACCAAAGAGTACATCCACTCCCTGATTCTCCAGACTGCGCATCATTGCCTCTGCACCGGAAATAAGAGCCCCTTCCAGACCTCCCCGAGGGGAGGAGTTATTATTTAATTTATTCATATAGTATCGTTTCTATTATGTCCTCGTTGCGAGTTAAGATGAAAGTCTCCCCTCGGGGAGATTAAGAGGGGGTTATTCGATTACCCTTACACCACCCTTATCCGCACTTGCTACCGACTGAGCGTATGCCCTGAGAGCTTTAGATACCACTCTCTTACGCTTCAGCGGTTGCTGTGGACGTGCAGCCAACTCTTCGTCTGTAAGTTTCACGTTTATAGAACGAGAAGGAATATCAATAATAATGATATCGCCATCCTTAATCTTACCGATGTTACCACCGCTGGCAGCCTCGGGAGAGATATGGCCGATAGAAAGTCCTGATGTTCCGCCAGAGAAACGTCCGTCGGTAATCAGGGCGCATTCCTTACCCATGTGCATACTCTTGATGTACGATGTGGGATACAGCATTTCCTGCATACCGGGGCCGCCCTTGGGACCTTCGTGGGTAATAACCACACAGTCGCCCTTCTTTACCTTTCCGCCGAGAATACCCTCGCAGGCATCTTCCTGAGAGTCGAAACATACGGCAGGACCTTCGAAATGCCAAAGTTCAGGAGCTACACCGGCAGTTTTAACTACACAGCCGTCTTGAGCGATATTACCAAACAGGACAGCCATTCCGCCATCTTTGGTATAAGCATGCTCAATGTCACGAATACATCCGTTCTCCCTATCTGTATCCAGTTCGTCCCAATATGTTTCCTGAGAACCCATTACATTTGAGAACTTTCCGCCAGGAGCGCATCCGTAGATGTCACCGACTTCCTTTGTTACAACGGCCATAGGGTTATTTGTCCATGTGCCGTCTGCATTCAGTTTCAGTCCTGTGATAGAGTATTTCTGAATATCTTCGCCCAATGTAGCACCATTCACACGCTTGCAGGTGAGGTCGAGCAAGTTGCCCTTAGCCAATTCTCCTAAGATTCCCAATATACCACCTGCTCTGTTCTCCTCCTGAATGCTGTATTTCTGCCAGTTAGGAGCCAGTTTGCAGAGGAAAGGCACCTTTCTGCTGAGGGCATCGATGTCGCTCATCTTGAAATCTACCTCTGCCTCCTGTGCCACAGCCAACAGGTGGAGCACAGTATTTGTTGAAGCTCCCATAGCGATGTCCAGCGTCATAGCATTCAGGAAAGCAGCACGTGTAGCGATACTTCTTGGCAGTACGCTCTCGTCGCCGTCCTCATAGTATGCTAACGCATTCTTCACAATTATCTGTGCAGCTTTCTTAAAAAGGTTTATTCTGTTCTTATGTGTAGCCAATATCGAACCGTTTCCTGGCAGTGACAATCCTATTGCCTCTGTCAGCGAGTTCATAGAGTTAGCGGTAAACATACCAGAGCAGGCGCCACACCCCGGGCAAGCCATACTCTCCACCTGTGCCAGTTCTTCATCAGAAACACTTGGGTCACCGCCCTTAATCATTGCAGTGATAAGGTCGGCGTTCTCACCGTTCAGCTTGTGTGACTCCATTGGGCCGCCTGATACGAAAATAGCAGGGATATTCAGACGCATAGCAGCCATCAGCATACCCGGTGTCACCTTGTCGCAGTTAGAAATACACACCATAGCGTCAGCCTTGTGTGCATTGATCATATACTCAACAGAATCGGCGATGATGTCGCGAGAGGGCAACGAGTACAGCATACCGTCATGTCCCATAGCTATACCGTCATCTACAGCGATAGTATTGAATTCTGCTGCATAACAACCCAGTTTCTCTATCTCTGCTTTTACAATCTGTCCAATCTCGTGCAAATGTGTATGACCAGGAACGAACTGTGTAAAAGAATTCACTATGGCAATGATGGGTTTGCCAAACTGCTCGCGCTTCATTCCGTTTGCCACCCATAAGGCACGGGCTCCCGCCATACGCCTTCCTTCCGTGCAAACAGCACTCCTCAGTTGATGTTTCATTTCTTTTTCTCCTTACCTTATTATAAATGAGGGGGCAAAATTAATCAAAATCTTACTATTTTGCAACCATTTACAAGATAATTATCCTCTTTAGATGACAATTTATCACCAAATGCTCTGAACATTAAACACTTTTTTCTATCTAAGGTCAAATGTAGAAAGTACGCTTGTTCGGATTTTCTCAAATATATTTGGAAAATCTCTCGCTTAATCGTACCTTTGAGAATCCTTATTCGTACCTTTGATTATATCGAAAGTACTTTCGCTCGGAATAAAAAAGAAAAACAAGCTTTTCTTTTGTTCTTCTCTCGCTTATTCGTACCTTTGCCCCCACAAAACAATTAAACCATCGAACAATTATGGCAGAAAACAAATACATTACCGTAGCTTATAAGTTGTTTGCCCCTATGCAGGACAACGACCGTGAATTAATAGAAGAAGCAACAGAGGAGCGCCCCTTCCAGTTTATCTCGGCCCTTGGCATGACGCTGGATGCATTCGAAGCTCAGATTGCACCTTTGGCTCCCGGAGCAGAATTTGATATTAAGTTAAGTACGGAAGAAGCTTATGGTCCCTTTATCCCTGAGGCTGTTCAGAAAGTGCCATCAGACATCTTCAAAATTAACGGCAAGATAGATTCGCGCTACATCTACGAAGGTGCGGTAGTGCCTTTGCAGAATGCCGACGGTGAACGATTCAACGGCACCATCACAGAGATTACGGAAAAAGAAATTACCGTTGACCTGAACCACCCTCTGGCTGGAAAGGAACTGAACTTCGTTGGTAAGGTTATAGAGAGCAGAGAAGCTACCAACCAGGAGATTCAGGATGCCCTAAACGTAATGACCGGTGGCGGATGCTCAGGTGGCTGTGGCGGCTGCAACGGAGGTAGTTGTGGCAGTTGCGGAAGCTGTAGTGAAGATGGTTGCGGCAGTTGTGGTAATTGATAGTTTAACATTGCGGCAGCAAATTCTTCACTCTTCATTCTTCACTCTTTATTTAATCAGATGAACTCATACGGACAGATATTTCGCATAACCACCTTTGGTGAGAGCCATGGAGCAGCCATAGGAGGAGTGATAGACGGTATGCCGGCCGGCATACCTGTAGATGAAGATTTCATCCAAAGCGAGTTAGACCGTCGTCGTCCTGGTCAGAGCCGCCTCACTACGGCACGCAACGAAGCTGATAAGGTGGAATTGCTCAGTGGTATCTTTGAGGGAAAAACTACCGGTCAACCCATAGGATTCATGGTAAGCAATACCAACCAGCACAGTCAGGATTACGAGAACATGCGAGATGTTTTCCGACCCAGTCATGCAGACTTTACTTACACCCAAAAATATGGCATTCGCGACCATCGTGGCGGCGGACGCAGTTCTGCACGCGAGACCATCAGCAGGGTTGTAGCAGGTTCCTTTGCCAAGTTGGCCCTCAAAAGATTGGGGGTAAGCATTCAGGCCTACACCCAACAGGTTGGTAGCATCGTATTGCCTGGAACCTATAAAGATTACGACCTTAACTTAACGGAGAGCAACGATGTTCGTTGTCCGGATGCCGTTTATGCCGAGAAGATGGCACAGCTTATCACAGAGGTTAAAGCCGAGGGAGATACTATTGGTGGTGTTATAGCCTGTGTTATAAAGGGTTGTCCTGTAGGATTGGGAGAACCTGCCTTTGATAAGCTTCACGCCCTTTTAGGACATGCGATGCTCAGTATCAATGCCGTAAAAGGATTTGAGTACGGACAAGGCTTTGGCGGTGTTACAGAACGTGGCAGCCAACAGAACGACGTGATGATTCCCCTACCCGACGGCAAGATAGGATTTGCCACCAACCGTAGCGGCGGCATCCAGGGCGGCATCTCTAACGGAGAGGACATTTACTTCCGTGTAGCCTTCAAACCCGTAGCCACTCTGCTGATGGAACAGGATACAGTAAACAAGGACGGAGAAGCCACAAAATTAACAGCACGTGGCCGACACGATGCTTGTGTCCTTCCACGTGCTGTACCTGTTGTTGAAGCTATGGCAGCCATCACCATACTGGATGCCTATCTGCTCCAACAAGTTAAAACCATTTAAGATTATCAGTTTTCTTCTTCTATCTGCCTGATGATATTATCGGCAGCATCTACTGCCTTGCAATGCCAATGGTAGCCTACGAGTAAGCCTATTGCTGCACCTATCAGCAAGGGCAAAGCCAGTATCCAATGGTTTACACCTTCAGGAGCATTCTTCCATGCATACTCATACATAGCCCAACCCAACCAGGGAATCAGCAGTGTAGGAGTAACATAATATAACCACTGATTGTACTGTTTGCGGAACTTAGCCATCACCTTAGCTACAGTAGCCAGATCCTCTGACATCAAATTCATACGATCCACTGGTCTGTGTACATAATACGTGCCGAAAGCACAAAACAGCATCATAGCACAGGTTGCAAAAACAAAGGCTTCGCTGAATACACCGGTACTTAACAAAAGCGGATAGAGAGCGAGGCAAAAAACCACGCAGATATACGACTTATATTTTGTCCAATTAATAGTTCCCATCTTGCCACGCATAGCCTCACGGATCAGGCGGTCATTGACAATCTCCTGACGGTCCAGTTTTTGTCTGAGCAGCGCAATCTGATTACGCATCTCGTCAAAATTCATTTCTTCCATATTTTACTTCTGCTTTAATTTCTCTTTAATACGAACCAGCTTCACACCTACATTCTTCACGCTGATACCTATAACTTCTGCTATCTCATCGTAGTTCATACCTTCCAACCACATCATCACCAAGGCACGGTCTATCAAATCCAGTCGTTGTATGCGTTCGTGCAACTGCCGTACCTGTCGCGTTTCGTGGTCCTCATCGTTGTACAGGTTGATGTCCATCGACAAAGGAACTTTAGTTCCCTGCTTGCGTTTCTTACGGTCTGCGGAGATGCAGGTATTCATGGCCACACGGTATATCCATGTACTCAGTTTGCTCTCATGGCGGAAAGATTCGTAACCTTTCCATAGATTGATGAGCGTTTCCTGAAAAAGGTCACTTACCTCATCTTCGTCGTTGGAGAACATGTAGCACACTGTGTAAATAGTGCTTTTCTGTTCTCTGACCATCTTTGAGAACTCTTGTTCTTTTATATCCATCCTTATTTAGTTGACAGTTGATAGTTGACAGTTGATAGTTGTTACGCCCGTAGATAATTGTATACGCGTACATAGTCAATTTCATATTTCATAGGGAAGTCTGCAGGGTTCAGTTCCTTTACACGAGTGTCTAAAGCCAGGTTCAGCAGAATGTATTGCTGATAATGGAATGGATTGATTCCCGTTCCCCGAGCCTTTCCATTGACGGTTCGTTTCAAATCAATCTCATTCAGCAGTTCATTATCCACGTACAGTCGAATAAAGTCATCATCCCAGTCCATACGCCAAACATGGAAACGCTCTGCCCATGCCGGATCGCGTTCTGTAAAGTGCGTCAGCGGCGTATATGAAGAGTCCCACTGAACATCAGCATCTGTGTCACCAGCCCAGCACGCATTGGCAAGGATGGTGGGCACGCCTTTAACCTGATAATACTCCAATACGTCTATCTCACCGTTTTCGGGCCATCCGTTTTTTGTTCCCAAGAGCCAGATAGCAGGCCAAGCCCCTTTACACACTGGAATACGGGCACGCACTTCGAGACGACCGTATAGGAAAGAATATTTGCCTTTGGTTATCAGTGCGGCACTTGTCCACTGTACACGTTCTCGGTTATTGCGCCAATTCCGGTTTCCTTCCCGATAGGCAGGACAGGGAAAGTCAGCAGGACGTGCCTCTATCACCAATTTGCCATCACGAACAAAGGCATTCTCGGGCGCGTACCACTGTAGTTCATAGTTACGGACAAAGCCCCGTTCGTAGTCCCATTTCAGGGAATCGGGACATCCGTCCACATCGAACTCATCATTCCAGACTAGCTTCCAATCTTCTTTCCCTGTCTGAGCTGTAGCACCGAAAACATACACGCCGGAAAGCAGACATAAAGCAAAACCTTTCATAATTAACAATGAACAATGAATAATTAACAATGAACAATTAACAATTAACAATTAACAATGAACAATGAACAATTAACAATGAACAATGAATAATTAACAATGAATAATTAACAATGAACAATGAATTGACTAAGAACATCTTCCACTACCTTAGGAAAATACTTCATCTCCAGCTGGTGCTCCTTCTCAGCAATATCGTCAACCGAGTCACCCGGATTAATGGAAACACGATACTGGGCAATGATTTCTCCTGAATCGCAGACGGGTGTCACATAATGTACCGTCATACCCGTCTCTCTCTCTCCTGCCGCCTTCACCGCCTCATGCACATGATGTCCCCACATACCTTTTCCGCCGTACTTGGGTAAAAGCGCTGGATGAATATTGATTATCCTCCGTGGAAAAGCATTCACCAGATAGTTAGGAACAAGCGGAAGGAAACCCGCCAGCACAATAAATCCTATACCATACTGCTGCAAGAGCGGCATCATCACATCTGCATTGTGCAACTGCTCTTTTGACACAACCTTCGTCGGCACACCCAGACGTTCGGCACGCACTAAGGCATAAGCCTCCGATTTATTGCTTACCACCAAGGCACAGTTCACTTGATTGGAATGTTCGAAATACCGAATCAGATTCTCACAGTTAGTGCCGTTTCCAGACACAAAAATGGCAATATTCATAAATCTCCTTTATCTTTGAGTGCCAAAGATATGAAAAAGCAAGCGGAACACAAAAGAAAAGTTCGTTTTTATTTGTATTCCCAAGCGAAAGTACATTTTGAGCCATTCGCAGACTATAACAGATAAGATGTGGGCAAGCACTTCAAGCACTTGCCCACATCTTGTAAAAAGCACAGGATTGCTCTCACTTAACCGCAACCCTTTTCCCATTAAGGATATAAACACCCTTTTGAACGGGCTTACCATTGATAAGACGGCCGTTAAGGTCATAGAAGAATGATTCGGGCTCTTCATTGCCTTTAAGGTTCATCATATTGGTTTCGGTATCAGTCTGGACTGTCCAACCTTCAGGAATGCCGTGCACAAATAATGTAGGAACCTCAGCATCTCCCTCTCCCCATGTTCCTGGCGTGGTTCCTTTGACAGACCAATCTGCTTCGTCTGCTTTTAGGAACAGACCTGTTTCTGACACATTGGTCAGCCAACCGTCTGTACTGGTTTCGTCACCAAGGTCTGTTGCAAGACACTTGACATAATTAAGTGACTTACAATTCATGAACATGTGTTCGTAGCAACCTGGGGTTAGTGTAGCTGCCGGCAGATCAGGAGCTTTCTCCAGGCTGCTGCAACCTAAGAACATCATGGTATAGCAGTAATCAGCCAAGGTTGTTGCTGGCAAAGCAGGAGCGTTCTTCAGTGCCGTACACTCCCAAAACATGTCATTATAACAGAGTTCCGCAAGGTTAGTAGCTGGTAAGGCAGGAGCGTCAACAAGACTGGTGCAGCCTTCGAACATACGCTGATAGCATTGCGAAGCCAGCGTCATAGCGGGTAGTTTGGGAGCCTTAGTCAATTTAGAACAGCCTGAGAACATGAAGTTATAACATGCAGGAGCCAGTGTAGTGGCAGGAAGTGCAGGTGCCGTAACCAGACCAGTACAATTCATAAACATATACTCGCAACTGCTCTCTCCTGTCGTGGTGGCAGACAGGTCGCCAACATTCTCCAATGCCGGACAATCTGCAAACATTTTATAATAGCATGTCGTGGGCAGTATTGCAGCCGGAAGTACAGGTGATGAAACCAAATTGGGATTGTT
Source organism: uncultured Bacteroidales bacterium (assembly GCA_902791675.1). Classification (GTDB taxonomy): domain Bacteria; phylum Bacteroidota; class Bacteroidia; order Bacteroidales; family Bacteroidaceae; genus Physcousia. Next base: position 7,382 of record CADAWW010000081.1, on the reverse strand, counting down.
CTGGAACATCTGGTAGTAACAGCTCTCTGCCAGTGTTGTTGCAGGAAGAGCGGGTGCTTCTGTCAGACCTGTATTGACATACATTCCCAGGTAACATCCCCTTGCCAATGTCGAAGCCGGCAACTCGGATGGTTTTGTAAGCGAGGTGCAAGCCTGGAACATGCAACGATAACAGTAATCTGCCAATTCAGTACCGGGAAGCGTCGGACCTGTTGTCAGGGCCTGACACTGGCGGAACATCTCGTTATAGCAGTACGGTGCCATTGTTGTGGCTGGTAACGATGTAATGGTGGTCAATCCGTTACTGCCAAGAAACATCCTGTAATAGCAGTAGTCAGCCAATGTCGTGGCAGGTAGAGCAGGAGTAGCGGTCAGCGCATGGCAGAATCCGAACATATTGCTATAACAATAGGGTGCCATAGTCGTAGAAGGAAGTGCCGGAGCTGCCGTCAGGGCATTACATCCATAGAACATAAAGCTGTAGCAATAGTCGGCCATCGTCGTTGCAGGCAAATCAGGAGCCACGGTCAGGGCTTTGCAATTGAAGAACATTCTTGCATAACATTCCGTCGTCATCGTCATAGCAGGTAACTCGCAGACTTCGGTCAGTGCCGTACAGCCACTAAACATTGACTTAAAGCACATTGGAGCCAGTGTAGTGGCAGGCAGGACGGGAGTCTTAGTCAGGGCTGTACACTTATAGAACAGATTGGAATAGCAGCCCTCTGTCAGCGTAGTGGCGGGCAGCAGCAGTTCCTTGGCAGGATGGTTCTTCAGATGGTCGTTGCTGTCGAAAAGGTCGTAGAATGTATTATTGGCCGTCAGTGTTTTAACCGTAGCAAACCCTGTGCTGTTGACGAGACTCATCATGTTGCCGTATACATAGCAGTCTTTGTCAAAGTAAATGATGGTACTGTTGGCAATAACGCCATCGGAATAAGCTGCATTATTACCACGCAACTGTACAGTTTTTCCCGTGTCGATTCCGCTTATACTGATGGGGTTGGCACTGCTGGTTGTCCACGTATTACCTTCGTCGGTGCTATACTGAATAGCTAGTGTCAACGGGTTGGTGATGGTTACAGTGGTAGCATCTTCTGTGGCTTCTATTGTCAAAGGCGCCTCTGCAGCCATATATTCATCTGTCTCCTCGCTGGCATTCTTTACGGTCCAACCTGTAGGGATGCCACTGTCACCAGTCTGCCATGAGGTCATGGCATCAGCCTTGACAAATGTACCTGTGGGAGAAACACCTTTGAGCCAGTCTTTTACATCATCCTCCTCTGCACTTTCAAAATCGGGGCTAGTCAGGAACTCTGTAGCAAGACACTTAACATAGTTCAGACTGGTGCATCCTTCGAACATACAGTAATATGCTAAGTCAGCGACCTGAGCAGCTGGTAACACAGGAGCCTTTTTCAGACTGGTGCAGCCGGAGAACATAAACTGATAGACACCATGCTCAAGATGAATAGCTGGCAGTTCGGGCGCCTCCATCAGGCTAGTGCAGCCCTTGAACATCTCCATATAACAATCGATGCTGCCGTGCTCTTCCCAATGCATGGGATCTGTTTCGTCTACAGAATAGGGCGTCATGTAGGTACAAGGTAGAATAGATGGTGCCTTGGTCAGGCCAGTACATCCTTCAAACATCGATGCATAGCAGGCAACTGTCATCTCGGTGGCAGGGAGTTCCGGTGCACGGCTCAGTCCCTGACAACCTGCAAACATATACTGATAACACATATTTGTCAGAGTTGTTGCGGGCAGCAAGAGCTCATTCGTCGGATGGTTCTTGATGGTTGTATTGGGGGTTACCTCCCAAGGATTTTCTGCCGGTACAGAGAAAAGATGTGAGAAAGTATCCTTTCCGGTGAGAGTGGTCAGCGAGGCAAAGTCGGTTGAACTGATTAGACTCATGATGTTACCATAGACATAGACATCAGCAGTAGAGATGATATGGCTGTCAAAATTAGGAGTTCCATTACCAAAATACTTGGCATTATTTCCACGGAACGATACCTTGTCGCCAACGGCTACCTGAATGGCTTCATTCCAACTATAAGTGGTCCACTCCCCGCCATTCTTCTGGTACTCTAAGGGATTCATCACACCAGGATCAACCTCATAGCCTAAATTTAATGTAAAGGTGATTTCACCACTTGAAGCCGCTTCCAGAGTGAGTGGCGTACTGAGCATATCCTGGGTATTCGTCAGACTATATATGCGCATACCACTATCAATGGGAGCATGGCGAGGACTCGCTGCAACCTTCGTCGTTGGGAACAACAGAATCCAAGTGTTAGCAGGCACGTCATAATCGATGGATACCAGCCCCTTACTATCCCGACTAAAGGTACCCAACACTGTTGTGCCACACATGGCTGTCATCTCTATACCACCAGCCGTCTCCAAAAGAACATCCACCAGCCCCTTACCGGCAGCCACCATCAGGTAGACACCCTTGAAGGAAGCCAGAAAATCAGCAGAACCGGGTGTCGTTGTTTCCATCAACGACTTCATAGCGTCTGAAGTAACAGGTGTCTTGAAGGTTACGCTACCCTCTTCAGTGTCTACCTCGTCAGCAGTGTCCAATACTACAGTCACACCAGTCTCCGTAGTTTGTGCCAAGCCAGGCTTTGCCACAGAACCGGGAGTGATCGTAACTCCAGGGTCAACAGGTCCAGGCTCTGCCAAGGCATCTTCTTTTGTCTTTGAAGAATAGGTAAAGTTGAACTTATAGTATTTGCCCCCATTACGATGAATATAAGCAGGACTCAAATTCTCGTTGTATTCGCTAAAATAAAGAGCGACAGTATAGGTCTTTCCGTCCTCAAAGTCTCCATTGCTTGCCGAGTAGTTGGCCCAACCTACATTGACAGGATAGGTGCCAGAAAACGACCAGTTTGCCCAAACGTCCAAAGGCTGATAATCATAGGCCCAGTTTTCGCTGAGTGGAACCAGACCCTCTGGCATAGCACAAAGGATGGCCGGAACCAAATCGGAGTTAATCCGGCCGAAGTTGCCCGTCTTATAGTCTCTGTAGTCCACATCGAAACCTTCAACGACAAACTCATCGGCAACACTCTTCTCGAGGGTAGTGAACGTCATGGAACCACCATAGGTATGTGCAGCTGCAGAATAGGTGACAGGCACATTAGACTCGAAGATAAAACCGTTGAAGCCTAAGTCTGGGAGTCTCATTTTCTCTTGACTGTTTTTCAGAGTCACCTCTTTTGAATAGATTGTTCCAAGATTAATAGGGTCCTGATTCTCACCAAGAAGGTTATATTGCTTGTTTTCTCCGTTTACAATCATAGATACGCTGACTGCGGTAGAAGCATCGTCACCGGCATAGGTAAAACCAGCCAGCAAACACTCTTTCGTGTGGTCTGTACTCCAATTGAATGAAGTATATTCACCGACTGAGTTTTGGGGATAGTCCCAATAGTTGACACCGTTGGCATCATCAGTTTTCCAATCAGCCACCTCTGTGAAATGGATGGCAATGACATAGGAGTGTCCTTTTTGATACCGGCCTTCCTTATAGGTATCAGTCTGTGCATCATAGACTAATGGATTAGGCATCACAAAGTCATCAATCGAGCCGTCATTCCGAACGAACTGGCTGGCACTCATCACCTCGTTCATAGGCTCTGATGCGCCTCTGCCACCCATGAACTGTTGTCCGAAAGCGACGGCAGTATTGCTATTCGTAGGCTTAATGAACAAACCTTTCTCAGTCATGTCGAAATAAGCACTACCGCTATTAATATTACTGTCATACACACCAATATAGACCAACATATGGTGGCTGCCCTCATATTCATAGCCTTCCCTATCAGTCAGGATAACCAGTTGATAGCCGGTAATACCAAGGTTTGGTTTTTCTTTGTCAGGACTCCGATAAACAACGCCCAAATTGTAAGGAACGGGCACAGCTTCGGAGAACTTGCTAAAAGCAGGGGCAGGAGTCTTGTCCCCATTCATTCTGAATTTCACATAAGAATTAGGTGCTGCAGCCCACAGAAGGCTGCTTACCATCATCGCTCCGAGGAGCAGAAGTAATTTCTGTTTCATAATCCATGAAGTGTTTGAATTAATAATTATGTGACAAAGATAGGAAAAAGACACAACAACCAGGGACTTAAAACAACCGATTTTGACGAACTGGCCCTTGTGAGTGACGAACTCGGGAAGGGTTCAAATAATTATGGACGAAAACTTTGTCCTTTCTGTTTTTTTTCAGTAACTTCGCATCATGGAAACATCAAGACACACATTATTCGTCATGCTAGCACTTTGTTTCTGCCTCACCATACAGGCACAGATGGAGAGCTACCTAACTTGTCGGCGCTATACCATACAGGACGGACTGCCACAAATGCAATGCGAACGAGTATGGCAAGACTCGCGCGGGTATATTTATATAGGTACGTTATCAGGCTTTGTACGTTTCGACGGTTTGACGTTCACCCCATTCCTGAAAGGACATCGATTCAACATCATAGGCTTTGCAGAGATTGACGAAATGGTCAGTGCATTCGACTTTCGCCGCCAATGGTTGACAAGCTACGATGGAGTAAAGATGCATCTGATAGACCCAAAAGGGCGGTGGCTCCTTAACAACTTCAACAGCGGGAGTCTTCCTAACGGTTACTTCCTGTTGGAGGACGAGCAAGAATCGAACCGCCGACTGTGTGTGTTAACAGCCAAGGGCTTTGTTCCAGTGACAAAAGGAGCGCTACTAGACAAAATGAATCCCGACAGAAAGCTATACATGGATTCCACACTACTATATGTGCCCACTGAAGAAGGATTATACCGTATAGAGAACAACAAGGCTATACAGCTGACTTCCAAGAAGGACATCTTTACTTTGCTACGCACCGACAACCAATTATTCGCTTTTGCTGCTGATGGTGTCTATACCGTGAACCAAAAGGGACTCAAAAAGGATAGTCATTTTGCTTTTAAGTCAACAGACTACGGTCTCATAGTCCGACAATTTTCTAATAGCCATATCGTTATAGCCGACGAACATACTCTTTATGAATATGACGGCAGCAGTATCAAGGAGATAGCTACGGGATTTAACCTCATCAAGGATGTATTGGTAGATTGTTGGGATCGCCTGTGGGTAGCCACCTACGAAGGTTTATACTGTTACTTCAACCGCAACTTCACCAACTATCGCCTGACCGACCGAGATGACATTGTGCGTGCCATTGGTGTAGATACCAATGATAATGTTGTCATGGGAACTCTGAACGGCAAAGTTCTCACGCTGCAAAGGACAAAAACAAATGCTCTAAGTTCGAAGTTCAAGGTTCTATGTCTCGAAGACAATCCAACCAACTTCTATGCACCCTGCGCCGTAACAATTAACGATGCTGTGTACATGGCCGGCAATGGTGACGTGCTGTGCTACGACAGTATCATTCACAGACTGCACTTGCCCATAAACAGATATCGTTTTGTCGCAAAAGCGGCCAAACGACTTATCATAGGAAGCAGCAATTGCATCACAGCCTATGACCCAAACACCACATCCTTGGACACACTGGCCACAAGCATCCCCTATCCCTGGTGTGCAGCCGAAGACAAACAAGGGCATCTATGGGTAGGAACCACTTTTGGAGTTTATATGGATGGAAACAAGATAGACTATAGACAACAACTCATCGTCACTTGCATGGAATGTGACAGCCTTGGCAACATCTTTTTTGCATCGAAAGACTCACTATTCCTCATACAAAATGGTGAAGTAACCACTATACCTATGCCTAAATTAGCTGGTCATGAGGTGCGTTCGCTACATGTGTCACCCAAGGGGTTTCTGATTATTGCCGTCATTGACGGACTTTTCGTATGCCGCATCAACGAGGAATACCAGCTAAGTGATATTCGTTTCTTCGACCACACCAATGGTTTCACAACACTGGAGCCCCTAATGGCAACCATGACCGAGACCTGTGATGGCACCGTTTGGCTGGCAGGCGTCGAGGAGATGACTTCGTTCCGTCCGTCCGACCTTTTGGCCTACGACGAGTACGACACCTACATAAACCCACCTTTGCGTTGGTGGCAACACTGGTGGGTATGGGTGGCTGGAATGATACTGGTCTCGTTGTCCATATGGATATTGACCCAACGCTATGAACGGCTGCGCAACCGTAAAAAGCTCATTCGTCTTCAACAGGAAAAACAGCAACGTGAAGAACAAATTGAGGCCATTCGCAGAAAAGCCATCGAGGAGGTAAGAGACAATCAGGAAATGACGGCCAACAAACTGGCTAATGATATCGTGAAGATGACCCAACAGAACTTCAAGCAACGTATTACCTTACGCACAGCAAGCGGCACAATTGTTGTTGAAGTGAAAGACATTGCCTATTTCAAAGGGGACGGCAACTATTCTCAACTTGTAACGTTCTACAATCAAGACACCATACTTACGGGCCTTGGTGCACTTGAGAAGATTCTCAGCCCGGAAGTGTTTGTACGTGCAGACCGCAGTACGTTGGTAAACATCCACCACATTTACTCCCTACTTCCCAAACAACGACGCTGTATCTTCCGTTCTCAGGATGGGAAGGAAATCGAAACTACACTTCGAGAACCAGCTTTCAGGAGACTACAGAATTTGCTCTAGAACTACTACAAAAGAGACCAAGAAAGGTTAGGGCAGCATTGAGAAGTAGAAGTTCGTAACTGAAATGGTAGCCCCACAGAAGAGGAGCCAGGAAGTCTAGGAGTATACAGATTATAGGCGGAATGACGGAAACGATGGGAACGACTCCGTCAACGACCTTTCTATGAGTTAATAGTCCAAAACTAAAGAGGCCCAATAATGGTCCGTAAGTGTAGCCTGCTAACCGGTAAATCGTATCTATTATGGTCCCACTACCTGTCAAATAAAAGATAGCTATGCAGAGAGCAAAAGCAATAGCTACCGCAGCATGAACTATATGACGGACACGAAGAGCCTTTTGAGGCTTATAGCCTTCACGTTCTACCCTTAGAATATCTACGCAAATACTGGTAGTGAGTGATGTCATGGCACTATCTGCACTGGAGAGAGCTGCCGCAGTAATACCTATAGTAAAAGGGAACACCACCAAGGTTCCTAACGCTCCATTGCCAACGAGCATGGGCAACAAACGGTCGCCTGCCTGGGGAATAAACATTCCACTTTGGGCGGTATAGGTATAGAGCAGGACCCCAAGGGTGAGGAAGAGCATATTGACGGGTAGAATACAAAAACCATAAAGACACACATCCTTTTGTGCGGCTTGCAAAGAGGGGCATGTAAGATTCTTTTGCATCATATCCTGATCCAAGCCATTCATGACAATGGTTATGAATATTCCGTTGACAAA
>CADAWW010000080.1 GCA_902791675.1 uncultured Bacteroidales bacterium | reverse complement strand
GCTGTTTATGGCAAAATTCCATCAAATAATTGTTATTACCGCTTTTTCTTGTGGGATTCGGTGAAAAGTTGTAATTTTGCCATCAAAGATTATGCAAATATGATTAATACCGTTAAAACATCTTTTTTCCTGCTGGTTATCATTGTCCTTAGCGCTTGCACAGATAGCAGTAAGTTGGAAACCATCCGTCAGGCTGAAATGCTGATGCAGGAGCAGCCCGACAGCGCGTTGCACGTGTTGCAAACCATCAATCGTCATTCACTCCGTGGAGAGACCCTTGCCCGCTATGCCCTTATCTATTCCATAGCGCAGGATAAGAGCGGATTGGATGTCACCAGCGATTCCCTGCTCCGCATCGCCCATGAGTACTACAGCCAGCACCCTGATGATTCCCTCTATGCCCGCAGCCAGTATTATATGGGGTTGTATTTATGCCTTACAGCACAGACAGACAGTGCCTACGCTTGTTTGTTAAAGTCTAAAACAGCCTCCGAGGAAGAAAGGGATTATTATACCGCATATTTAGCAACTGATAGATTACGCAGGATAGCAGAAGTATCTGATACGGCATTGTGTCTTTCTCTATCAAAAGAAGCTTATCGGCTTTATCAAAAGCAATGTGCCAATAATCCCGTCAATGAGGTGTACCTCCTAATAGGTATTGGGGATGGCTATTATAGATGCAACAATCCAGACTCCGCTATACATTATTATATATTAGCACTTGATAAGGCCAGGGTGACAGGCGATTCTATTGCAATATCTTCTGTTTATCAGAATTTATCTCGTTATTTACTCTTTGATAAACAACCAGAGATAGCTTTAGATTATGCTAAACAGGCATATAACTATCGAGGTTATTTAGATCGGAACTTGGCAATCTTGTTTGTGCAATGTTATATAAAAAACGGGAAATACGACACAGCAAGGCAGTACATAGATGCTTTACCTGCTGAAGAATCCAAGGAAAATAAAATAATAAGAATAAGTCTACAACATGCGCTTAGTGTTGAAACTGGCGATGCAGATGTTGCTCAGGAGTATTTCGATTCTGCCTGCAATGTTGCTGCAGATATGTATCTTTCTACCTTGAAAGAAAAACTCGATCTTCATCAAAAGAGAATGCATGAGGAGATGGAGCGACAGCGAGCAGAATCCCGTGGGAAGACATTTGCATTATGCTTCTGTTTCTCTATTGTTTCCCTGGTACTTATTGTCTGGCTTTTCCTCAAATATCATCGTGCAAAGAAAGTCGAAAAGGAACTTTTCCGTGCTGAAAAGGCACGGCTTCTTGCAGAGGAGACGATGCTTCGTAAGGAAAAAGAGCAGAAAGAGCAGATTATGGAGCGAACCCGTTTCTATGTAAAGAGTATGGTGAGCATCCTGCGAGAGGTGGAACAATACAGAATTAAACAGAAAAAACAAAAGGAAAAAGATAAACAAAACAATTCCAATAGTAAGAATGACGCTAAGGAAGAACCCCACTTGAAATTGAAGTTAGATGATAAGACCTGGGCAGAAATACAGGCTTATCTGGAGGCCTGTGAAGGTTCCTTCGTAACTCGTTTCAAGGAAAAACACCCAGACATCTCCGATAGTGACTTCCGACTTTGTATGCTTTTACGCTGTGGTTTCAGTAATCCGGAGTTAGAGCAAGTATATTCAATTGCTGCGCAATCCGTAAAGACCAAACAACTATTCCTGAAAGACAAGTTGAGACTTGAAGATAAAACCATATCTCTTAGGCAATATATCAAGCAATTTTAACCCCATAAAGGGCACCTTATTATACCTGCAAATACAAAATAATACCCCAAAATCAACTGGGGCGTATAAATTAACCGTTTAAAATTCAGTATGTTTTGCTGGATTTTAAACGGATTTCTATTAATAAATTGTTAATACCGGAATTGCTTGGAAATAACATGATAATACCCGTACCTTTGCAGCGATAAAAAAACTATAACTAACTAAAATGAGAAAAAAAATGAATGTAAAGGTATTTTTTCTGGCTCTATTAATGAGCATGGGTGCAGCACTCCCATCCTATTCTATGGATGACGAGAATGTAGTTATTATTCTTCTAAAACAGGGCTCGGGAGAAGTTCAACGTCCGCGTACAGGCGTACCTATTTCAGCCAATATTGAAAGTGGTATTATAACTACAGAGTCGAACTCCTATTCTGGCACTATTACAGTGACCATTAAGGATGAAGATGGGGATACAGTACTCTCTACTGTAGAGAATGTTTCAGTAAACTCTCAGTTTACTACCAACGTCAGCAGCCTCGCAGATGGTACTTACACCATTTATTACACGTTAGGTGATACCGTTTACTACGGAGAGTTTGATTTGTAAGAATCCAGTGATGTCAATCTCTTCTTGTCTGACCACACAGACTGAAAAAGGGGCGGAACCCGAAAAGCCACACGAGTAGGGAATTTAAAAATATTGTTCAAATGAATAAAAAAAGAATCGCGCTTTTCTGTAGCGCAGCCCTTGTGGCATCAGGCATTGGCCTGAACATCCAGAATGCCTTGGCAGACTATGGCATTGGTGAGAACTCACTTTCTTTGGTAGCTGGGACTGGATCAAACTCAGGTTCAAATTATAACTCCAATAGTAGTTCAGACGATTGGGAAGATGATATGGAATCGAATCTTGGCGCATTGAGCAATAGTTGCTCCAATTCTTATGGTCTGACGGATATCATTTTCGACCCATGCATTACTCTTTTCGCAACCATGAAATCAAAACCGTGTAAAGATTCTGAGACGCACTTAGATGCGGGGGAGGATCATGGTGGCAATGTTACTATTCCTATTGATGGTGTTCCTATAGAAATAGGCCTACAGGATGGGTCACATTTTAACTATTCTAACACAAATTATAATGGAAAAACTGAACACGTATGCGAGCGTGAATTTACTACAAGCTATTGTGACAGGAGAGGGCAAACAGATTGCAACGGTAAAAAAATACCCTGCCCATAATAATTGACATACTCAAAATAGAAGGATGTGTCAAATTTCTATAAATGATACATCCTTCTTTAAAATCTATTATCGAATAAGATTCCAAATATTAATATTAAGATGGAAAGTATGAATAAGATATTTTTTCTTATTTTGGTGATTGTAATTACTTCATGTGGAAGCAATGACCATTATGACATAGGTCCTCACGAAACGAGGCTTCTGGTAGTCAATCCTTCTGTGCAGAAAATAATGGATGATTTGGAGTATGATATCGTTCGTGTGGTGTCCCTTGATTTGCCTGAAAACATTTCCACGATAATTCCGAAAGATATCCAAATAGTAAATAATCGCATCTATATTTTAGATACAGAAGTTAATAAGACTGTCTTTATGTTTGATATGGATGGCGCATTTATAAGTCAGTTGGGTAGATTAGGCCATGCGCGAAACGAGTATATAGAGGCTCCGAAATCATTTAGTGTTGACGAAAAAACAGGAGTTGCCCATGTATACGAAAGGTCTTCTTGTAGAGTTTTGAAATTTGATTCGGAGGGCAACTTTATGACATTTGTGAAACTTGATGTATGTGTTCCAGGGAGTTTGGTACTAACAGAAAGTGACAACTATATATGTTGTTTTGAAGATCAAGCAAATGGGGGTGGGGCTCAATTGTCGTTACTTGATAAGGAGGGAGGTTACATTAAATCTTTTTTGGGCGCACCAAATAATTCAAAGTTGAGCCTTATAGGAAACCCTATCCACAAAGACAAAGATAAAATATCCTTTTTCCCTTTTATGGCGGACTCTGTAATAATGTTTTCTAATGATGATGTGGAATACACTATAAAGATTGATTTTTGTGGACAATTTGTTTCTGAAGAGACAAGGGCTAAAAGTATGGAAGAAGGGACATTTGACCCTCTTTATCAACATAAGGGTGTGCAGTTCATTGATCAATTTGAGCTGACGGATTCGCTTCTTCATGTGGGTTATGCATATAATTTACGTCGCTCGCAATTTGTGAAAAATCTAAGTAATAATAAAACGTACAATACAACGTTTGGCCCATTATTCAAAGGGTATAGTCCTGTTTGCGATTTTTTCGTAGCAGAGGATAAATTATTGTACTTCATAGATGAGGAACATGTCGACCAACTGCATCTAAATGAAAAAGATGTAACGTCATCTCAAGTGGAGACTATGAGAAATTCCTCAAAACAAGCTATGTTGGATATTATTGATAAGAAATATCAATTTCCCTTAATAATGATGGTTAAGTTGAAGTGATATGAAATCTCTTTGGAAATATTTTTTTATTGTCTTTGTTGTTTGTTCTTGTTCATCTGAAAGTGAACTGGAAAGACTAGTTAAAATGATGTATGGTACTTCTATCAATATTCCTCTTGATAGTATGAAATGTTGGCATCCTGCAGGTGAGGACTTCTCAAGAGTAAAAGAGGGCAGTAAGCTAAAATTGGTTGTGTATTCAGACACCACCGACTGTTCTACATGCTATATAAAACATTTGGAATTGTGGAATGATTTTGTAACAATGGAGAAAGAGTACGATGGCATCATACAATTCCTGTTTATAATAGAGGCGAGGAATGGTGAGGGCGACTTCCTTTATACAAAACTTGGAATTTGTAATTTGAAACATAGCATATATATTGATGAGAATAAATGCTTGTCTCGTGGTAATCCACAAATTCCTTCAAATCAGGTCTGTCATACATTCCTTTTGGATGAGAACAATAAGGTTATCCTAATTGGTGATCCTGTTCGTAACGAGGAAATTGAGAAAATGTTTTTTAACTTGGTGACAGAAAGGTTGCATGACAAACAATTTGTGGACAGTCTACCTCTGGAGAAATAAAATACATTCAATAGTCTAGTAAAGTGATGAAGAAACGGTTATCGTTATTACATAGAACGATGGGAGCGGTGTTCGTGTTTTCCGCTCTACTGAAAATGGCAAGCTTTGCCTCTTTCGTGCAGGAGACGAGGGTATATATGGATGCCTATTTCTGGAATGCTTCTAAAACGGAGACGACGGTGCTGGCTGTGGGTGTTTGCGCTATGGAGTTGCTGCTCGGTGTGCTGGCATTTAAGAAACGCTACATGTTGTGGGTATGTACAGGGCTATTGGCGCTGCTAACTTTTTTTGTGGGGCTGACAACTCGTAACTTATTCTTCCCCACACTGATGGGAAGCGTGGAATCGTGTGGATGTTTCGGTGAATTAATTCATTTCTCGCCGACTGGCTCGTTCGTAAAAAGCGTGGTGCTGTGGGTGATGGCAATGCTGCTGTGGATAGTGACGATAAAGAATAATTTTCATAAAAACAAAGTAATAGAAGCTTGAAAGATGTATACGAAAAAGATAAGCGTAAAGTTCTTGCTCGTAGTGTTGACAGTGTTGTTGTTGTTCAGCAATGTGGTAACGTATGTGATGCTACTGTCGAAGAATGAGGAATGGAAAAGCGCGGTGAAGAAGATAGAGTTGTTAGACAGTAATTTGAAGACGAAAAAATGAAGTTGCGTGTAATATCTCTTATGTTGGTCATACTACTGGTTTATATCAGTATTCTCAGACATCATTTTCTTTATCAATGGGATGACCAATGGGTTGTGTTCAATCCATATACCAATGCAGGATTAGAGTGGAAAAATCTGTGGGCAGTCCTGACGAAATTCTATCACGGCCAGTATGCCCCCTTCAATGAACTGAACTATATCCTCATTCACTCCGTATTCGGCTACTCGCCCATGGCATTCCATATTGCCAGCATTCTCTGGCATGTTGCTAATGCAGTATTGCTATTCCTGTTTCTGAATCGTCTGCTGAAGATGATTCCAAACAATCCGTTGGTTGAACAATCCCGGAACGTCGCCTGGGTATGCACCCTGTTATGGGCCGTTCACCCCGTGAACGTAGAACCTGTAGCCTGGATTAGCGCCTCCAAGATTCTGGTATATGCCTTCTACTACTTGGCAGCAATGCTCCTATACCTATATTATATAGAGCGCCCCGGCATAGGTAAGTACATTGGTCTTTTGGCTCTGTTCGTAGCTTCGTTTTTCGGCAAGGAGCAGGCTGTGGTTCTGCCCTTAGCATTCCTGCTGGTAGATTATATTATCAAAAGGGAAGAGAAAATCAGCTATCTGCTATTAGAGAAAGCCCCCTTCCTTATCCTGGCCCTATTCTTCGGCATCGTCACCATTATTTCTCAAGGTTTCGGTGGCAATATGCCGGAGTATTCCCTGTGGCAGCGTCTGCTCTTCTGCGGATACACCCTGTATGAGTATATGGTAAAGACCCTGCTGCCCATGAACCTGATGTACCTGTACCCGTTTCCTACAACGCCGGAGGGGGACATGCCCTTCATGATGTATGTATATCCCCTGATGATAGCTGCAGCAGCCTATCTGGTATATGTATTCCGTAAGGAACGGATACTGGTATTCGGCATACTGTTCTTTGTGGTACATCTGTTAGTAGCTATACACTTCATCTCCATCTCCCGCTTTGCCATCGTGGCAGACCGCTACAACTACCTGGCCATGATAGGCCCGCTGCTGGTAATAGCCTACTACCTGTGCCAATGGTCACAGAAGAACAAACTGGCAGCCCGCGCAGCAGTGGGCCTGTATTTCGCCTACCTCTGCACTTATACAGTCATCTACCAGCAGAACTGGGATAACTCGGAACATGTGAAACGACACTATAAAGAAATCGTTGACGCCCACCAAAGTTCATCAGATTCGTTGGGTAACAAGAAACTGTGAGATCTCATGAAAGAAAGGGAGGGGGCTAGAAGTATGGATATTGAGAAACTTACAATAGGAGGCTTGCGGATTGGAATCCCTATCAGTAAGGCAAGGCTGATTGAGATTATGTGTTTCGGCATAGTGGGCTCATCGGCCATGGCCATCCATTATGGCATCTATTATGTGCTGTTGCCTTTCCTGCCTGTTAACGTATCATTCAGTCTGGGTTACCTTATCAGTTTCCTGTACAACTTCACAATGACTTCTTACTTCACCTTCAAGGTAAAGCCCTCCGTAGGTGGGTTCCTCCGCTTCGCGGCTAGTCACGGAACAAATTACCTGCTGCAGATTTTTCTTCTGAATTTCTTTGTTCACGTGGTGAATCTAAATGAAACGATAGCTCCTGTACCAGTATATGCTATGTCAATACCGGTAAACTATATGCTGGTCAGGTTGGCTATGAAGCGCAGATTTTGATGAGTATGCATAACGAGAAATCAATAATTATATTCAATAGGAGAATCCCACTTAGTGCCGAGGCTGGGATTCTGCTTGTGGCACTGGTTGTGTATCTGACCTGTGCGGTTTGTAGTTCAGGGTTTCAACACCCTGACGAACATTTCCAGATACTGGAATTCGCAAAATGGAAGTTAGGGGAGGGTACTCCACAGGCTATGGCATGGGAACATGTGGCAAAGATAAGGCCGACCTTACAGCCTGTGTTGGCGATGATGATTATTCGTTCCTGTATGTGGCTGGGTATGCAGAATCCCTTCCATCAGGCTATGGTAATAAGGATGTTGACAGGACTGGTTATGCTTTTCTCTATGAGTATGTTCATCAAGGCTGCCAAACGTAGGGTGACTCCCCAGCATCAGAATGCTCTGATGGTTGCCACTCTATTCTTTTGGGTGATGCCAATGATAGGTGTTCATTTCTCTTCAGAGATTCTGAGTACGGCATGTCTGCTGTTTCTTCTGTCGGGACTGCTGAGACCGGAGCAGCCGTCCATTCGTGATGCCTTGTGGATGGGCTTCGTGGCGGCATTAGGGTTCGAGTTCCGCTATCAGGTAGCTTTTGCCTATGTCGGTATCTTGGCATGGATTCTGGCAGTAGGTCGTTACAGATGGCAGATATGGTGTGCGGCAGCCTTCGCTTTCCTGACAGTAGTAGCTCTCAGTACGGCGCTGGACAGCTGGTTTTACGGCAGGTTTGTGTTTGCCCCGTACAATTACTATTACATGAATATTGTGAAGCATGTGGCAGCTGCCTATGGGGTAAGTCCCTGGTATACCTACTTCCTGCAGTTGGCTATCATTCCCAGTCTGGCACTTGGAGTACCTGTTCTTCTGTCTGTCTGCATTGGAACGTTCAAACACTACAGGAATCCTGTTGTTTGGACTTTTTGGACATTCCTATTGTTTCATAGTGTCGTCAGTCACAAGGAAGCGCGTTTTATCTTTCCCTTAATGCCCCTATTACCCTTATTTTTGGTATGGACTTATGAGGTGATACTCCATGAGCTGAGCCGATTTGTTAGTTTTGTGGTGGTAGGCTTGCTGGCGCTTGTCAATGTAGGAGGCTTGGTGCATGTTGCCTTTAAACCTGCTGACAATGGTAAGGCTGTTATGATGCAGTACCTGTGTGAGAGAGCATCGGAACAAAAAAGGTATTTGAGGGTAAAGGTTTATGGCGGAAACGATCCCTTCCGTACAGGTCCTTTGATTTCACAATTCTATCTGTGGCAACCCGTGGATGTTGAAGAAGTCTGGAGAAGTGCTGATGCGGGTGAAGATTTTGATGTGATTGTGCTGCAACGGAGAGATTTAATAGATAGAAAGCGCCTTCTGGCGGAAGGATACCATGAGGTGTATTGCAGTATGCCTGATTGGCAGAATGTGTTGAATAAATTTTATCAAACTTACGATTCCGAAAGAGTCTTGATAGCCTATGAAAAAAAATAGACTATTTGCTAATAGTATTAAATACTCCCCTCGAATAAAACGTATTCTGTGCGGAATAGGCATATTGGTATTCTTGGCGACCTTTGTAGGGACTTTTATCGGTGAGATTCGATGGGTGCCTACACCAAGTATGGAGAATACCATTATGGCCCGCAGTCTGGTCTGGATGGATAAGACCCAGTACGGGGCACGTATGCCTCGTAGATTTTGGGATATACCTGTGCTGAAATATAGTTTCTACCTGATTCCTCAGTTGTATCGTCCTGATCAGAAGCTGGACTGGGGCTATCACCGCTTGAAAGGTATTGGCACACTGCATCGTGGTGACATTATTGCCTTTGACAATCCTAAGGGGGATAGTGTATTGTTCTGTAAACGTTTGATAGGACTGCCAGGTGATACAGTGGAGATACGCCACGGCCTTGCGTATGTGAATGGTAAGAGGCTGGAGTTGCCATCGACAGTTATGCCTACCATAGAGGCCGATACTATTCATTCTGTTGGTTTCCCTCTGGAATCTGACTGGAATACCCATAATTACGGCCCTTTGGTTGTTCCCCGCGATGACGACAACCCCTATTATTTCGTATTGGGTGACAATCGTCGTAATTCGTTGGACAGTCGCGTATGGGGATTTGTCCGGCACCATGACATTGTGGGACGGGTGATACTTCCGTAATGTCATCATTCTTTTTAAATAAAGATAATATACGATGAAGAAAAAGTTGAGCATTAAAACCTCTGCGATAATCATGGTTCTTATGGTTGCCACGGTCACGCACGCACAGCAGGTTACACTAAAGGATGCTATTAGGATAGCACAGGAAAATTCCTTGGATGCCAAGTCGGCCCACTTCTCTTTCCTTGCCAGCTACTGGACATATCGTAGTTTCAAGGCAGAACTGTTACCGTCTGTGAACCTTAGCGGTGGATTGATGAACTATAACCGTTCATTAGTGGAAGCACGTAACTATGACGACGGACGTCTGTCATACGTTAGCAACAATACATTGAGCAACAGCCTGACGCTGTCTGTCGATCAGCAGATAGTTGCTACCGGAGGTAAGGTCTCCCTGATGTCATACCTGCACAGGCTTGACCAGTTCACGTATGATGAGAAGACCTATAATACGCAACCGCTGCGGATTAGCTATACACAGCCTTTGCGTGCCTTTAACTCTCTGAAATGGCAGAAGAAGACAGCTCCCTTAGAGTATGAGATAGCACAGAAACGCTATGCTTCTTCTATGCAAGACATCGCTATTAGGGTAACCACTCTCTTCTTCCGCGTTCTCTCTGCACAATC
>CADAWW010000079.1 GCA_902791675.1 uncultured Bacteroidales bacterium | reverse complement strand
ACGGTCGATAACAGCCAAAGCATGATCTTCATGATGGGCTTTATCGAAAACAGCATACTTGGGTATAATTTCGTTATAAATGTAGTTATGAAGGCTTTCTCTTATCATCTGGTATAAAGAAGTTAATTTCAAAAATAACACGTAACGAATTGTTGAAAACAAAAATACACATTATTTTAAACAAAAAAGAACATAAGTCAAAAACAATCAGAAAAATGTTGCTCTTTGGAACAAAAGTCGTACATTTGCAAATGACATAGACGAGTTAACATTATTTATTAAAGTTAAATATGAAAAGACTTCTCATCTACATAGCTTTGATTATCTGTACATGGAACATATTTGCCCAACCGAGAACCTTTAAGGTAAGAACGAATATTATGCTCGATTCGATCAGACTTAGCGATCCCGCCATTCTAGCAGACAAAAAAACGGGGAAGTATTACATGACAGGCACCGGTGGCATGATGTGGCGTAGCAATGACCTTAAATTGTGGGAAGGGCCATATCAGGTAACGGAGTTTGAAAAGGATTCATGGATGGGGAATCATCCGATGATATGGGCGGCAGAACTACACCAGACAGGCGATGGAATGTATTACTACTTTGCAACATTCACCAATCAGGCAGTAAAAATTGACACGGTAAGAGGCAATGTAATAGAGCGACGTGCTTCACAGATATTACGTGCGGACAATCCTATGGGACCATACCGAACCTTTGGCGATGCCACTTATCTGCCGGCAGGCCGCCCCACACTTGACGGAACATTTTGGCGCGATACGGACGGGAAGCCCTATATGGTTTTCTGCGGTGAATGGCTACAGAACTGGAACGGAACGATTGAGAAGATAGAACTAAAATCAGATTTGAGCGGAACCATTGGTTCACCAAAGGTTCTCTTCCGCGCCAGCGACTCACCATGGAGCCGGGAAATGGACGGGAACGGAAACATCACCTGGAATAAGGTGACAGACGGACCTTGGCTCTTCCGTACAGGAACAGGACGCTTGGGAATGCTTTGGACTTCGTGGGTGTTTGACGTATATACCCAAGGAGTTGCCTACTCCGAAAGTGGCACCCTTGATGGACCTTGGATTCAGGAACCAGAACCCATTACACCTCCGGGATATGGTCATAGCATGCTCTTCCAGCGTTTCGATGGCCAGTGGATGATGTCAGTACATTATCACACTAAATCTGCTAATGGCAGAACCATCCGTATTCCTCATCTTTTTAAAGTTGACATTTCTGGAGATAAACTCATTGTGTTTGATAGTAATCTCTGATATATTAAACGTTTAACCATCAGCAAGTAAAAAGTTTCTGAGCAGATAACTCAATAAAAAATCTATTTTTTGTTTAATAACAAGACATTTCTTCGTTATATAGGTTAGAAAAAGAAAAAATAAGTAAAGTGAGGCCAAAAGTACTATTATATGTCCTGTTCTTCGTGGCATCGTCAATAATCTGCAACGCACAGGTCGTCATTAACGAGATCCAAGTAGCCAACGTGGATATGTTCATCGACCCCTCGTTCAATTATGGTAGTTGGGTAGAGTTATATAATCCATCAGAGCAAAGCATATCCCTGGCAGGTATGTTATTACGTCACACCAACTCAGAGGGTATAGTTAATGAACAGAAACTAACAGAACTGCACGGAACACTTTCTGCCAAAGGATACGCTATTTTATGGTTCGACCACAATAGCAAAGATGGTTATTACGGAAAGACAGCTGGTCAGCAGATTCCTTTCAAAATGGACGAAGAAGGAGGGGTAGTAGAACTATATAATTCCAGGAACAACTTGCAGGATGCCGTTAGCTATCCGCCAGCAGTAACCCGTTGTTCCTATGCCCGTATTTCAGATGGTGAAAGCACGTGGGGCATAACATCGACACCCAGCCCTAAACACACCAATGGTGGAAGTCATTTTTCAGACAAACGACTCGTTATGCCGGAAACTGACCGAAAAGGCGCAGTTTTCGATAAGCCATTCTCCTTTAAGGTTAATATTCCCTCAGGAACGACACTATATTATACAACAGATGGTGCCACACCCGTACCTGGCAAATGTCGTGTTTCACAAACAGGTATCTTTGACGTAACAGAGACAAGTCTGTTCCGCTTTATGCTCACTCAAGAAGGTTATCTTAACAGTCCCGTCACCACACGTTCTTTTATCAAAGCCACCCACGACTACTATTTACCCATTGTAAGCGTTACCACACACCCCGACAATCTGTTTGGTGATTCTATAGGCTTATACGTACAAGGAGTAAACGGCCGAACAGGCAACAACAAGGGAGTGCCTATGAACCAGAATATGGACTGGGAACGGCCTGTAAATGTGGAGTACTTCATACCTAACGGACAAGGAGAATGGAAGGAGGCGCTTAATCAAGGAGCGCTGCTTAGTATTTTTGGCGGATGGACCCGTTTCAATGATGGTGACGAAATCTTCCAATACAAGCCATCATTCAAATTGAAAGCCGATAAACTATGCGAAGGTATGAATTTTTACCCCTACCCCGTTTTTCGGGCAAAACCATACATCAAGAATAAAACCTTGTTAGTGCGTAACGGAGGACAAGACCAACACGGTCGTATCTGGGATGCCGTAATCCAAGACCTGTTAATCAGCAGCGGTATCAACTTGGACTGTCAAGCCTCACAGCCAGCACACATTTTCTTAGATGGCCTGCCATTAGGCATGTTTAATCTTAGAGAGGCTAGCAACCGCAACTACGCGTACAGTAACTATGGTATAGATAACGAAGAGATAGACCAATGGGAAAACGAATTCCTGGTAAAAGCAGGTACCAGCACCATATACACAACATGGCAGACGTTATGCCAGAAGTTAGGTGCCAACCCGTCAAACGAGTCCATATGGAAGGATATCTGCAAGATTGTGGATGTAGATGAATACTGCAACTACATGGCTGCAGAGATCTACATGGGCAACCTGGACTGGCTGCGTGGAGGACTGAAAAACATTAAAGGATTCCACTGCAACAAAGACGACGGAAAGATTCACATCGTAATATTCGATCTGGACGGATGTTTCGGAGACACCGACATGATTCAGCAAATCTACAGGAAAGGCAGTGGAAAGCAGCTGGAGATATTCAAGAACATGCTCAAATACGAGCCTTTTCGTCAGCAGTTCATAGATGCATATTGTCTAATGGGCGGTAGCATATTCTTGCCAGAGCGATGCGTTCCCATCATCCGCCAATGGGAAGCCAATATAACACCTGCCCTATCATGGGAAGGCAATGAGCCACACACCAGAGCCGACAGACTATGTAACGCGCTTACCGACAGGGTTAATCAGCACGACAAGCGCATCCAAAGCCTGAAGAGCCAGTTTGGCCTTACAAAAGAGATGAATGCCCAATTAGAAGCCACCACTCCTCTGGCCCGCATCCTGCTAAACGGACAGGAAATTCCGACATCTTATTTTTCCGGCACCTTATTCGAGAAAGCTGAACTCACAGCTGTAATTCCAGAAGGTTATCAGTTCATAGGTTGGCAGGTGAACGGCAAAACCGTTTCAACAGATACCGTATTGAATGCCATGAACTATGCAAACTTGAATCCACACATCACTCTGTCTTTAAAACGTAAGAGTACGATCAGTCCCATCAGGATTAATGAGGTCAGTTCTGCAAACGACATCTACATAAGCGACTATCTAAAGAAAAGCGACTGGATAGAACTCTATAACACTACTGATGAGGCTATTGACCTAACTGGCGCTTACCTTACAGACAACCCCAATAAACCATTTAAGTCACAGCTCTCAACTCTCAATTCTCAACTCTCAACTATAATCATTCCCCCGCACGGTTACCGCATTATCTGGTGTGATAACAACGAAGCACTCTCCCAACTGCATGCTACTTTCAAGTTAGAGAACACAGACAGCGCTTACGTCGGTATACGGGCTGCAGATGGGTCGTGGGCGGATAGCCTGTTCTATCAGTCTCAGGGCCGTTGGCAAAGCTATGGTCGATTCCCTGACGGCACGGACAATTATGCATTGTTTGACCGTATAACAATAGAGGGAACCAACCACATCAATACACACACCATTATTTCTACACCTGATTGGGAAACGGGTAATAAATCCGTATTGATGCCCAAATACAAACAGATTGTATCTATACAATATTTTAATATGGCAGGTCAGCGCTTGAATGGCCCCAAAGATGCCAATATCGTTATACGACGCATTATCTATAATGACGGAACTGCAGAAAGCCGTAAGATGATAAAACAGTAAAAATGTGAAAAAACTAATATTAACCAATATGATTTATTGGCCAATAGAATGCCTGTATTCCAGGAGTTTATTCTGATAATCAGAGAAAGCATCTGTCCGCTTATCCTGGGCTTGTTGATAGAGAAGCTGTGCCTGTAGAAGATCAGACATCTTGGTCGTTCCTGCATTGTAATAATTACGATTCAGGCGAAGATTCTCCTGAGCCTGTTCGATACTGCGTTGGGCGAGGAGAAGCTGTTGGTACGATTCCTGAACATTGTTCCAGGCATTCTGCATACGAATCTGTAGGAGCTGGGCATTGTCTGCCAATTGGTCTTCGGCTTGCAGTTGTTCTAGCTTCTTGCGTTTAATGGCATGAGAGCCTCCCCACCAGTCGGAAATTGGAACATTTACCGTGGCAAAAACCATACCAAAGGAACGGTCATTCTCAAGTAAATTATGGTAGTTGTATCCAACACCTACGCCTACGGATGGCATGTTCTGACCAACAGTAAGCTTGCGTTGTAACTTAGTAGCCTCAACCTGTTTTCCTAACAACTGATACTCGGGAAGCGATTGAACATTGAAAATTGAAAATTGAATATTATCTGTGTTCTGCGGGGAGTAGTCAATAACGAAAGTGGTATCACGGAGACCGCAATACTGGGAAAGGAGCATGCGTACGAGTGAAAGGGCGTTCTCAACCTTGAGCTTTTGGCTTGCCACCTCATTCTCACGAAGTTGAACTTGCAACAAATCGTTTGGCATAGCCACACCTGCACGTACGGCAACGTCCACATCTTTATGAATGTCACTAAGGAGTTGTTCTGAGGCCTGGATGGTTTTCATCTTTTCCTGTACAGAGGCTAACTGCCAGAAATATTTCTCGGCAGTCTTTTCCACTTCATTTTCAGAGAGTTCTAACTGCAACACACTTACCTCTTCCCCAACACGAGCCAAACGGTTTTTATTGATAATCTGACCACCGGCAAAGACGGGTTGAACAGCAGAGACGGTTGCAATGATACCATCCTTAAGCATCGAGAAAGTCATGGGATTTGCCATTCCTGCTACTACGGATGCCGGAAGGGAGTGGGACAATTCGTTCAACATTTGAGGTGACATCATCTCAGCTGGATTAAGGGTCATCTGAGCCATATCCTTACTGGCATTGAACCATACTCCTGCGGCGCTGATACTAGGGAAATACTTGGTAAAAGCCTCTTTGCGCAGCTGCTGTGCTGATTCTATTTTATGTTTAGCAGAGCGGATTGCTATATTGTTCTGACGAGCAGAATCCAAAATCTGATCCAATGTATATTGGGGTTGTGCAGCAACGATGCTGCAGCAAACAACGCATATTATGATTGCAAATATCTTCTTCATTTCCTCTTTTTCATTTTTCACTATTCACTTCCTACTCACTTAAACTTAGTTGAGTTTTCTCACGTTCGGAAGTAAGAGTCTCTTACTTCTCTCACTTAGTCGAAACCTTCCAATAAACAACGGGCAACATAGTAACAACCATGATAAGGGAGCCAATACCACCTGCAAAGATGGTAACGCCGACAGGCATCCAGAAGCTGGACTGGGCAATAATCATGGGAACCACACCCACAGCCGTTGTGGCTGTAGTAAGGAAGATGGGCACCATACGTCGCTTACCTGCATCGTATGCAGCCTGCTTGACGGCATCATTGTAGGCCTTGCGGTCAACAGTCCAATCACCATGCTCATCAACATATTTCTTTATCAAGTCTATGGCGTGCTCAAAGATAAGAATCTCGTTACGCATAATCATACCCATAAGGGTGATAAGACCAAAGATGGATGTAAGGCCCAAGGCTCGGTTCATCAGTCCCAAACCTATCAGGGCGCCAGGAATCATAAGCGCCAGAGACATCATACATATCATTGTTATTCCGTATTTCTTGAAATTGAACAACAAGAAGAAGAACACAATTACCATAGCTATTGTTATACCAGCATAAATCTGCGGCATAGCTTCTGCGCCATACTCCAATTCACCGCCTACCTCAGTGCGCACACCCTGTGGAAGAAGGATTTCTTTCTTCATAATGTTAGCAATCTTCTTCTCGATAGGTGTTGTATATATACCCTGTTCAAAATGTGCCGTTACGGTAATGCAACGCTCGCCTCCACGGTGCACAATGCGACTCTCTGTCCAGCGGGGCTTCACATCAGCAATCTGACGCAAGGGAATAGTAGTATTATTATTATTGCCAAATGCTGTTGAGGCCATAGTAACGGGTGTAGCAATACCTAGGTTCTCGATATCAGAGAACGTCATATCAGCATCATCCTTAACAACGATGGGCACCTCATAGTTTCCCTCCCAAAGCTGCCCAACACGCAAATCACTGGAGGTAGCATTCAATGCCAACTCTGCCGTTGCCCTGCTAACACCCAACTGAGCAGAGGTTACAGGGTTGAGCTGAACATTAACCATGGGGAATGGCTGCAAGTAATCGGTATGCACCCATTCCAACTCGGGAAACTGGCGCATATGCTTTACAAGCCTTTCAGCTACAATATGCAGCGAGTCGATGTTCTCGCCATAAAAACGGTACTCCAGTTCAGGAACCCTCATATAGTCAAGTCTTTTGAACTTGACATATGCATTAGGGAAAGACTCGCCTAACTGGGGTTGATACTCAGCAAGGAGGTCGAGGGTGGTACTATTCGATTTCGTATTAACAATTAACTGAGCATAATTCTTGCCTGCTATCTGAGGCGCATAACAATCCATGAAGCGGGGCGAAGAACAGCCTATGAAGCTGGTTATGTTGGTAATGCGCTTATCTTTAGCAAGAACACTTTGAACAGAATCTGCCACTGCGCGGGTTTCTGCCAAGCCCTTTCCGTCTGGCAGATATATCTCCACGGCAAACTGGTCGCGGTCGGCATACGGGAAAAGCCTGATTTTAAGCGTGGGAATAATAAGTAGTGAAAGGACAATTATGACCACTCCACCGCCGATGGTAATCCAAGGGAAGCGGAAAGTGAAATCAAGCACGTGGTTGTATGTCTTCTGTACAAAGTTGGTAATGGCATTGCCTTCGGTACTTACCTTCCCTGGCTTAATGATTCGTACCTCCAGGAAGGGTATCACCGTAACAGCCAACAATAGAGAAACCATCAGGTTGATGGTGATGGTCATTGGGAAATAATACAGTGCATCCAGAAACATTCCCTTCAGCGTAGCCAGGAAGGGGAAAAAGATACCGCATATGCAGACGGTAGCCAGCATCATAGGCATAAAGTACTGGCGAGCCGATGCAATGGCTGCCACCTTAGGCTCGTAGCCCTTTCCCAGATACTCCAGATAGCCGTCGATGACAACAATGGAATTATCCACAATCATTCCCAGCACTACGATGAGTGCTGCCAGCGTGATTATATTCAGTTCGATGCCCATCATATACATAATAGATACGCTCACAAATGTACTGATAGGAATGGTAGCCGATGCCACAATGGCCGAACGGATAGGGAACAGCACCATCATAACCAGGATAATAATGACCATAGAGATGAGTAAGTCACGAAGGAAATCGTGCACACTCTTGGCAACAACTTTGGGTTTATCAGCAATACGGGTAACATTTACGTCGGAGGGTAATTCGTTCTGGCGAAAAGCCTTCAACACCTTGTCAACCTCACGCCCGTACAGAATTACATTATTGCCTGGAGACATTTCCATGGAAAGCAACATACAGGGATGTCCGTCCTGATTAATAAAACTGTTATCTCTGTCATACTCCCTAACCACACGGGCGACATCTCTTACACGAGCCACCTTGCCAGTAACAGGGTCGGAGAAAATTATCTGGTTGGCAATCTCTTCTTCAGTGTTTTCTATGGCCTCTACGTGTATGGGAATATGCTGGTCGTCATCACTGAGACTGCCACTTGTGGTGATGAGCCCCTGTGCCTGCAAACGCGTAAAGAGCAACTGCTGACCGATTCCGTATGCCTGCAAGCGCTGACGATCAACGTAAAGGGATATCTGTTCTTTCTGCTCACCAAAAAGTTTAACATTAGCAACCGATGGGATGCGACGCAGGCGGTCACTCAGATTATCGCTGTACTCTTTCAACTCTCGATAACTACGCTGCTCACTCTCAATGGCAATCAGCAAGGCTGAGGTATTTCCGAAGTCGTCATTCACAATAACGCCAAGAACACCTTGCGGCAAGGAATACTTGAATGTGTTGATTCCATGCTTAATCTTGCTCCAAACTTCCTCTTTATTATTTACATCATCGTTCAACTCTACCATCACTATGCACATACCGTTCTGCGATGTGGTGGTGGTCTTAACACGGTTCACCTCTCCAAAGGTAAACAGGTAACGCTCCAGCGGGCGAGCCACCTGCTGTTCTACCTCCTCGCTTGTGGCGCCAGGATAAATAGCAACCACTACGCCTTGACGAATAGTAACCTGAGGGAACTCATCCTTGGGCATCTCGTACATGCCCATGATACCCAGAACAAAAAGGATACCGATAATGAGGAGAGAGATGGGGTAATGTTCTAATGGCCATGCCAGCCAATTCATCTTCTTTTGCATAACTCAAGTTCTCAACTGTCAACTAATAAATAACCTTAGTGCCTTCACTCAACTTCTGATAACCTTCTGTAACAATGCGCTGGCCAGCATTTAAACCCGAAGTAATAACAATTCTGTTACCCATGGTAGAACCTATGGTAACGTCATTACGGTGTGCTTTATTATATTCATCGATAGACCATACGAACAATTTGCCACTCGCTTTCTTCTGAACTGCAGTAACAGGAAGTGTCAGCTGCTTTGCATCCGAGCTTTGCTGCGATAACAAGTTGAATGTAACAGATGCAACCATTCCGGGAAGTAACTGATGCCCAGGATTAGCAACGTTGATGCGGATTTCATATGTATGTGTAAGCGCATCAGCCTGTACCCCTTTTTCAATTGCACCACCTATTAATTTTTGCTTAATGGCATCTACCTTAATATTCGAGGGAGTACTACTACTTATTTCGCTTATTTCTGCCTCAGGGATTGCCACCTTAACCTTAACCTTATTTATATTAAGGATGCTAACTACTGCTTGAGAAGGCATAGCTGTCTCGCCTGCTCCAACTTGTTTTTTTCCTATAATTCCGCTTACGGGAGCGACAAGTTTGCAATCGGCAAGATTTTTCTTAGCCACTTCCAGCTGAGCTTGCGCTTGTGCCACCTTACTCTGCACTTCAACCCACTGCACCTCAGGCAACGAACCATTCTCATGTAACTGTCCATACCGTTGCAATGCATCATTGGCCTGTGTCATCTGAGCTTCGGCACCAGCTAACATATTACGAGCTTGTGTATCATCCATCTCAGCAATAAGTTGTCCCTTACTTACAACCTGACCTTCGTCTACCAACAAACGTTTTACAACACCCATACTTGTGAAACTTACTGCAGTAGCTTCGTTCTCTTCTATAATACCAACGTAAGTTTGGGCACCTTCACCCGTCATAGGTTTTACCAACTCTGTTTTTACTCTTGTGGGAACCTGTTGTTCCTGACTGTCAACATTTTTCTTACTTTCTGCCGGTTTATCAGTACAAGAACCGCCAACGAAAATAAGTAATAGTAACGGAAATATTATATTTTTCATGAACTATATTTTTTATTCTGACTGCAAAAGTATGACATTATAATCAAATATACAAGAAGAAGACAATACAACATCAAGCATTTTACAAATAAACGCAAAATTAAACGCTATAATAGTTATATATTCGGGTTTTATGATTATCTTTGCAAA
>CADAWW010000078.1 GCA_902791675.1 uncultured Bacteroidales bacterium | reverse complement strand
GATGCCCTTCTGAGCCTTGCTTACACGCTGACCAGCTATGTTGTAAATAGCACCTTCGTTAAGGTTAGCGTTAACGTTAACGTTATCTATGCCTGTAGCGTCTTCCTCGTTGAAGAAGAAGGCCTTTACACCTTCAGCACCCATTAGGTAAGCCTTACCTGCCTTGATGATACCCTTGTCTGCCAAATAGAAACCAACAGGTTTGTCCTCTGGCTGAGCCAGAACATACTTGCCTGCAGCTTCCATATCCTCAGCAGCACCCATCAGGTCGTTGCCTTCGATATTGGCAGGCAGACTTGCATAGGTAACAGTCATGCCTACTAAACGATAGTGGCCACTGGTTGCATTACGGGTTAGTGTCACAGTCTCTGCATTACCTGTCCACGTAAAGGTTTCGAAGTCGAAATCACCGCCATTGAATACAGCTTCGCTGCTGGTTGGAGCATTGTTCTTGCCAAAGTTAAATTCAATCTTGGTAATAGGCTGACCTAATGCATAAACAGAAAGAATATTGCCGCCATAGATGCGTGCTGCCGTACCCGAATTGTAGTACTTAGGAGTCGTAACTCCTTCACCGAGATCGAAGCTGATATCTAAATCATCCACAGTAATGGTACTTGAAAGTTCCTGTGCATTCTCAAAGCCCATAGCGGAGAAGTCCACAGAAACACTCTTCTCTGCAGCTGCAGCAGGCTTGAAGCTATAGAAACCGGCAGCACCCTTCAGTATGACAGGTTCCCAGGCGGGAACTGTACCCTCAAGAGCATTCAGCGCCAGTTTGTCGTTATAGATACTACCTGTATAAACCTCAACATTTTCGGGGGCATCAACAGCCTCAGAAATGAACATCGTAGCATAGCCGGCTTCGGAAATCTCCTTTACGATACCATGAGTCTGATCAAGTTCGGGGTAAGCATCCTCGCCGATATTCTGACGGAAGGCTGCGCCCAACTTATAGCAGAGTTCTCCGCTGGCTGCCAGCTCTGCTGTCACACCCTCGTAGCAATTATCTGCTCTGCCGCTATTAGGATAGGCACAGGAAATGACAGGCAGCGTAGTGTAGCAGTTTGCGAAGAAGCCTGTTGCAGCCTCGCCGCAGAGACCGCCCTTCTGCTCATGGCCAGTTACAAATTCAAAGTTACCGCGGGCGAAACAATTATTCATCCAGGCATTAGCGTGATGTTCACCTACAATGGCACCGCAACGCAGATTGGCGGTGCTCTCTATGTGTCCGTTCTCAACTCCCAGATTCTCGATGTACCCTCCGATCAGGCGAGAGAAGAGTCCTCCTTCGCAGTCGGTCTTCACGAAAATGTTACGAATCACATGATTGTTACCATAGAATCTGCCCCTATAAGGTGTTGATTTATCTGCATCATTGTTCAGACCGATGGGAGAGAACTTGTCGCTGAACTCCATATCAATGTCACTGACCAGAGATCCGTTAGCATTCTGATTCTGTGTATTGACAATCTGAGAGAAGCGAATCAGCTGACCGAGGTTGCCAATGGTAAAGGCATCGAGTTCATCATCACGTCCGGGCTCTTCGTAGATATTCAGGCAGCCCTCGTTCTGACAGATACCATTCAGGTAGTTATGACCGCTGGTATTAGAATAGCTCAAACCATCACAAGAGGGGAATACAGGAGCGTGAGTGGCATCGAGTGTAGGCCATTCATCAACGGGCTGACCATTGTCGATATTCTGGTACCAGCCTGTGCCCAACTCGGCACATAATTTACCTGTAGCTGCATTTGCATCTACATAGCCTTCGGCATTATTGTAGCACTTATTGAAAGTACCCAGCCCACCGACAAAAGTGGACTCCGTGGTATAGCAACCCGTAAAGGTGCTGTTTGAAGCCTCGCCACCGAAAGGACCCTTCTGTGCGTTGGTAGTGTTATAGGTAATGGAATTGGCACGGACAAAGACATTGTTGATGGTACATCTTTCCAATTCACCGCCTAAGACACCGGCACGGATGCCTTGTGTATTCGTAATGGTGATATCGCCCATAAAACCAATATTCTGAATGTTTGCTCCTGAGGCCCTGCCAAAGAAACCCGTCTCTATCTTGTTGTCCCGGTAAACTGTAAGGTTGCTGATAACGTGCCCCTGACCGTCAAATGTGCCGGCATAGACATAATTCTCGCCGCCGTCTTCGTACAGTCCGATGCCATAAAAGTCCTTAATGCTACTCATATCTATGTCGGCTGTCAGCTTGGCCTTAGCGCCCTGGTGGAAGTGACAGGCATAGACACTGAACCACATCAGCTGCTCGGGTGTTGAAATAAGGAAGAAGCCGTCAGCATTGGGAGTCATATAGTCTTCCTGATAGAAGAAATCCACACACTCGCGGCAAACACCGTCCACAAAGTTATGCTCGTTGGTATAGGTGTCGCTCTCCAGCAACTTTGTAACCTGAGGAACATTTGAGTTGACTACGGGATAGCCATTGTTCTTCAAGTCCTGACGCCAAAGAGGAGTATAGGTATGGAAATTATTCATCTCGAAGCAAAGTTTACCGCTCATGATGTCTTCGACGGGAACATTCTGTTTCGAGTTGTCAACCAACTGACCCAAGTTACCAGACAGAACAGGATAGTCGGTATAGCAACGGCTGAAGCGTGTATCGCCGGCAGCCTCACCAGCCAAGCCGCCCTTCTGATCACTTGTTGTAACAATCTCGTTGTTTACGCCAAAACAACCGGAAACTGTAATAAACAGAATCTCGCCGCCAAGGGCACCGGCACGCTTACCGTCGGTACTCTCGAAATAAGAGTTCACAACACCAAGGTTATACACATTGCCACCCGAAATACGAGAGAACATTCCGACCTCGTAATTTGCAATTTTTACGGTCATGTTCTTCACCACGAAGCCATTTCCGTTAAACTCGCCTTGGAAAGTTGTCTGGGCACCGTCATTATCGGCAAAGAGGCCGATGGGCGTAAAGTTCTCGACACCGGACATGTCTATGTCGTTCATAAGACGGCCCTTTGCGTGATTGTTTTCATTGTTCACAATGTTTGAATAATCCACCAGGTCCTGAGAGGTGCGAATCAGATACCACTCTCCGTCCTGATCAATAGCTGCGCTGCTTAAACAAAAAGAGGCAGCAAGCAAAAAAGTACAAAGTTTTTTCATAAAGTACACAATTAAGTTACTAAAATAGTTAATCAGATTTTTTGGCAAAAATAGTTTTTATGATTGTTTTTTTATGGTTAGAAAATGACTTTATTATATAAGTTTATGGCATTTCTGACTTTTTTGTCCGAACTCCATGGCTTTTACCTTACCAAGATACGTTTTCCACCTACAATGTAGACTCCCTTCTTGAGTTGAGAGTTGAGAGTTGTGAGTTGTGAGTTAACTTTGCGGCCGCTTAAGTCGTAAACATCTCCTCTGTCTTTGACAAAGGCCGGAGTGAGTCTTAGGTCATCTGCAATAATGGCCTCTTCGACGGGTACCGAATAGCTGTTCATGGCGTTTGCGCTCTCTATGGTGGGACGCGTAAATCTATACTGCTGACGGCCTCCATCCGGGAAACGGCCTACGGTCTCGCGCCCGGAGTGTGCACAATAAAAAAGCGTATCCTGCCATGCCATGTCAGGAGCAGACAGTACCACCAGCTCTCCGTCCGTATTGGAGAGCTTGAAGTTGGCATGAAGGTACTTTTCCGCCGGCATCTCGTCGCACCAGATTATCTTATATCCTCCAGCAGGTATGGTGGTATGTGGACCTTCTATCTTATATTTGAATGGATCATCCAAATCGTCGCTCAGGAAATAACCGCTGATATCAACCGCTGAGGGGGAAGGATTATAAATTTCCACCCAGTCTTTCTGCTTGAAATATTCATTCACATAGATGTTGTTACCGGCACTTACCTCGTTTATCACAAGGGGCTTTCCTGTATAATCCTTGTCGAAGCAGGCTTCCAGCTCCCCACGCGCCAAACTGCGGGTCAGTTCCAGCACCCGATTTTCGGAGAGGATATTCCCCGTCTCAACCTCTTTCCATCCTACAAAGCTATAACCCTCAGGGGCCATTGCCTCAAGGGTGACAGGCAAAAATGCATTCCCGCGGAACCTCCCTAGCGGAACCTGCTTACCATTCATCAGAATACTTGCCTGCGGGATATTCACCGAGAAGGACACCTCCTTCACCACCTTCCCTAAAAGCACAGAGGGTATATAGGCTTGTAAGGCAGGGAAAACCTCCTTCTGCCTGTCGTTCAGACTCGATATCAGCCTTTGTGCCGATGGCCAGGGTGACGCGTTACGTCCCGGGTAGCCCGACTCCATCATCTGTACATTCTCGACAGCCGAAGCATACCTGCTGATAAGCTGGGAACACCGGTCGGGTCTGAACACGGATCCGCCCACCAGGGTAAACGCATCGGCAAAATGCTGTACAAAGAGTGAGTTTTTACAAAGATTGCGGAACAGCCTTACCAACTCCACCTCCCTTGTAAACTGAGATACCCCAGGAACATCATATAACGGGCAAAAGGTGTAGTACGACACATTGTCGAAATGAGAGAACGGACTGCCCGCCCCAAAAG
This sequence comes from uncultured Bacteroidales bacterium, assembly GCA_902791675.1. Taxonomy (GTDB): domain Bacteria; phylum Bacteroidota; class Bacteroidia; order Bacteroidales; family Bacteroidaceae; genus Physcousia. The sequence goes on along the minus strand of CADAWW010000078.1, from coordinate 5,614 downwards.
TCAGGTCCAGGTCATAAAGCACAAAACGGAATTTCCCGTCTTCTTCTCTCGGGCGCCATCCTTTGCAGTTGTTCTGCGGCCAGTCCATATTTCCCAGATAAAACTGTACAGCCATATAGTTGCAGAACTCATCCACATCTATTTTATTCAGGATTCTTTGGTACGTATCGATATTATATGCGGTAGCACTCAGCTCCAGCAATTCCTCCCAGGCATCCCTTGTACCGCACATCTGCACATAGCAACTGTCACAGTCTATCTCGAACATGTCTATCTCTTCGGAATCGTACCCATGATTGGCATACACATTGTGTTTATTGTTGGGCTCGCGCATATTAATGGTTCCCATGAACTTGCCGTTGATGTAGTGTGCCACCGGCTGGTAGTCTTGCAAGTCCATGTCGATTCCGCTGGTACGAACCAATGACTGCAGTGCTGCATCAAAGATACGGCACTCAAAGTCGTTGCCCCCGTTCCTGAACTGCAATGCCTTATGTCGCAGGTAGGGCTTATCCGGGAAGAAAGCATAGTCCAAAGTATTCTGACCGTCGAAATCCTTCGAGGCACGAATCTTGAAGCTCATAGGCGTAAAACCCTTACTATGCCCTCCACAACGGCTCATCCATGCTTCCTGGTTCAAACGGCAGACATTGTCCTGTGTGATAAGCTCTATATTTACAGGTCTGTCCCAGTCCATGTTCCAGTTACATAACTCCGCCGTACCCTTTCCGGCACGCCCGTTTGTTCCTTTAACAAAAAAACCGATCTTCGAGTCGTAAAGGTGGGCCGGATCGGTAACGATGCTCACGATGGGCATGTTCATGCCCTGCTGTTTACGGATATACGAACGGGTGACAACGGGACTGTCCAGGTACCCGTCCTTGATAAGCACGAACCTGTAGACCCTGCTCGAAGTCATTCGGAACGACCCCGTTTCGCTGGTCTCTCCGTTGGTGCGTGAGGGGGTAGAGCCATCGGTAGTGTAACGTAGCGTAGCTCCTTCCGGAATCTCCACCTGTACACTTAGGATGGCAGAGAAGAACCTGCTGTCAGTATTCACTACAGGGGCAGGCATTCGCCACTCTGTGGCAGGCAGATCGCCGTTGGTTTCCGCAGGCGTGGGACACGAGGTATAGGTCCACTCCCCCGCCCCGTCACCACAACGGGCCCAACTGCAGCGCGATACAGAGGCAGGGTACTGCACCCTGTCCAGAACATTTCCACCGGGCGAGAACAGCGTTATGTATCCCCCGTCGTTATCCAGTTCCGCATCTATCTGGGTCGGAGCTTTCCAATAACGGTGCCCGAACCACAGCACGACATACCCCCGGGCCGGAATCACCAAGTCATACCCAATCCTCATTTTCCCCTGATTGTTGTTATCGGTATTGATATAATACCTGTTCAGGTTTATGTCGGTGGAAGAACTGTTGTATATCTCCACCCATGAGCCGTAATTCCAACTGGTATCCAGAAAACGGTCTATGTTAGCCACCATAATCTCGTTGATATGCAGTCGGTCGGCCGTCTGGGCACTTCCTGTTACAGCATACATAAGCAGACACAGCAGCATTGGTCCTGATGTGACGTGTCGGAGATATGAGAGAACCTTTATCGGGTACATAGTTGGGGGCATAATTCCTGCGTTTTTAAAATATCCCGAGCAGCACATGCCACCCGGGATATCCCTGAAAACAGGGCTCAACCTTTGTTATCTGAAAAGAACTTTCTTTCCGCCTACAATATAGATTCCCTTCTTCAACTGAGAATTAACCTTGCGGCCTGTGAGATCATAGACATCGCGTGTGTTCACGTTGACGTTGACGTCCTCGATGGCATCGGGCATATTGGCAGAGCCGACAAGCACAGGATAGCTGCCTTCTTCCATGTCACAAGACCATACGGATGCGTCCCATGCCACAACGGCCTTCTGCAAATCTGAGAAGTTGGTGCTGTCATAGAAAATAACGTCTTGTTTGATATCACCTCTGACAGTACGGCCAAAGATTTCGTAATCGTTGTTCCATACAGCCACATTCTTGTAGGTAGAAGCAGGAGTTTCCTTGGTCTGACCACCGCCTACAATACCGCCGCCACGAGTGGTAGAACCGGCTGCATAAACATTCTCTATGGAGAGTAGCGCTGCAACCTGACCTACGATACCACCGGTATAAGTGGAGGTAGAGTTGATTGTTACATTAGCATAGCAGTTCTTGATGATTGTGTAACCGGCAACCTTACCAAACATACCACCGCCGTATGCACCGGCACTAGTAAGTGTTCCGTTTACATATACATGTTCTATTACTGACTCCATGCGGTTGTCTTCGAAGCCTACTTTGGCAGCAATCATACCTGTGCGGTCACCGTCAGCTACCGTCATATTCTCGAAACCGATATTGCGAAGGTTACCATTCAGTACGCCAAAGAAGCTATTGTAAGAAGAAGCTGCATTGCAAGTAAGATTACTGATGGTGTGTCCCTGACCATCAAAGTCGATAGTGAAGGCCGTATTATTACAGATAGGCTCCCACCCTGTTACCTTAGACATATCCAAGTCTGCTCCCAGTTGTACAAAGTTAATCTGGTCGGCAGAGAGATAGTCATTCAGAGAAAGCAGGTCGTTGACACTCATGATGATGAACGGATCGTCCTGAGTACCCTTTTGTTCGGGAAGCTTGCTGTTACCGTTTGTATAGGTACCATCCTCGTCAAGGAATACAACCTTATGTGAAGAATCCAGAACAGGATAATTGTCCACTCCTAATGTCTGACGCCATGCGGGAGATACTACCTTTCCGGCATTCAGGTTGTAGCAGAGCTCTCCAGTACCGATGGTTGTGGCAACCTCCTCACCAGCATAGGAGTTGTGAGGTGTAGCCATCGCACCGATGTTCTTGTATGTAGTCCAACATCCGTAGAAATGACCTTCTGCAGCCTCGCCACCGAAACCGCCCTTCTGACTATGGGTGGTATTAATCTCCAAGTCACCGCATGTCCAGCAGTTATAGACATTGGTCTGATGCAACTCACCGCCCAAGATACCGGCACGTACGCCATCGGAATGGGTATTCGTGATGGTGGCATTCTCGATACCTAAGTTACGGAATGTACCGCCAGAGCTACGACTGCAGAATCCAGCCTCCCAGCGATCATCCACCGTTACCTTCAGGTTGCGGATAACGTGACCCTGTCCGTCGAATTCGCCACGGAATACGCGTGAATTGGGCAGGTAGTCAGAATAACGTCCTATCATGGGGAAGTTCTCTATTACACTCATGTCTATATCGTTGTCGAGGCGTGCCTTGGCATTCTCATCGGTAGAAGTGACATAATTAGCGAAATAACGCAACTGGTATGCATTCGTCAAGTGGAAGTAACCGTCCTCGGCAGGAGCACACTTACCGCCATCAGCACCGCAGACTGTACAAATACCGTCCTCGTCGTACTGATGCTCAGGGAGAACGACATCCTGCTTTTCATTTGTATAAGCCACGTCACCTACGCTGTTGCCGCCGCAATCTACTTCTCCCTTCAGATAGACTACACCATGTGTCTGATCCAATACGGGATAAGCATCCTCTCCGATAGTCTGGTACCACGAGAGCTGACTCTGGTCACCGTTCAGGCGGAATGCCAGTTCACCGGTTGCCATGATGGCCTCGGCCTCTTCGCCATAGAAGCAGTTCTCTTCTACACTGGCAGCATTGGTCAGTTCGGGATAAGAAGTCCAACAGTTGCGTACAGCAGTTGAGGCACACTCTCCGGCAATACCTGCATGCTGCTGGTGTTCAGTTTCTATTACCAGGTCACCGGTTACATAACAGTTAATCACGTTTGCTCTGTGAATCTCACCGCCTAATACGCCGGCACGGAAACCACCGGTGTTTACTATCTTAGCATTTACAATACCTACGTTCTTGATTGTTGCATCCAGGGCACGACCGAAGAAACCAGCCTCACGTCCATCGTAAACATCCACATTTAGGTTACGGATAACGTGACCCTGACCATCGAATTCGCCAACAAATTCATTCTCGTTGGCATCCTTGATATAGGTTCCAATAGGCACGAAGTTAGCGAGTGAGGACATATCAATATCGTTTGTAAGAACAGCCTTCACTTGAGCCTTCTTTGCCACATTATTTATATAATAAGAGAACCATACCAAGTTCGATGCTGAGGAGAGCTGGAACACTCCGTCTATTTGCTCAGGCTCCTCGCCATAGGTAAGCAGGTAGAAGGGATCATGTTTTACCTTGTCTATCCACTGCTGAACCTCTTCGTTCGTAGCACTGCCGCTCTCGTAAATGTCTAACATCTGGTTTACCATGTCCTGCATATACTCTTCCTGATCACGTGTACAGTTCTGCTCGTAATAGGCGTCAGAAATATCATTAAACACCTCGGTCAACTCCAGATATTTGCTCTTACTCTCATAGATAGCCTTGAACACATTACCAATAGCCTTAATCAGGTCGCACTTCTCCTGTACAGTGGTAGCAGCTTCTGCCTGTGCTACCAGTCCCTTAAGCTGTTCGTTCAATTTGGCCTGGTAATTTGGAGCCTCGGCATAAGCATCGAAAGAGGGCTGGTAGTCTTCTGTCACATGCTTGGCATTTTCCAGCACGGCACTGAGCACTTCGTCCACACCGCTTTCGGCATTTTCCATAGAACCAAGGTAGATGAGTTTGGCATTAGCATAGTATGAAGCACATCCTTTTCCCTCTACGCCCAAGTTGGAAATACCCACTGTTAGGGTTCCGTCTGTCACGTTGGCCAGGATACGATTATCATAATACCCTTCTTGGAATGCGTAGGCTACACCCTGAATAGAACTGGGGGCATAACCCATTAGTTCGCCATAGATATCAAGTCTCTCAGCAAAGTCATTAGGATACAATTCCTTCATCTCATCGGACTGCAGATTAGAGAGCTGTGTCTTCACGTAGTTCCTGTAGTCATTGGCATAGATAAAGCCCGTATAGTTGTAGGTTGCTTCGCTGCTGGCAGTACCTCCGGAGAACTCTGTATAACAGTTGATACGTACCTCATAGAGACCATTCTTCAGTCCTGTTACAGTCTGACTCAGGTCCATAGTAGCTGAGTTAGCGATATTCGGCACTGTACCCTTCTGATTGTTCCACCAACCGGTCTGACTACCCATATTGTAGGTCCATCCGTTAGTCTGGTTAGAGAAATCAGCGTTAACAAGCAAGGTGGAAATATCATCTCCTTCACCATAGCCTCTGGCGATAGCAAGTTCGTGCATTGCCTGCAGATTGGCTGTCTCGTCAGAAAGTTCGTCGGCCAGCAGAGTCATGTTATTCATGATATAAACATAACTTCCGTTGGGGAACTGTTCATTAGGCTCTACGTCCTCTTCCAGGTATTCCACCAGCAGGTCGACATCGTCACCCTGCAAGCCCTGATTCTGATCCAGGAAGTCCCTCACAGCCTGAGCCTTTGCAGCGTAGGCAGCGTAGGCTTTTTCTGATTCAGTGATGGCTATGCGTAAGCCAGACATACCATTAAATGCCTCGAGGAAATCATCCAGCAAGGAGCCTCTCAGGGCATTCAGTTTCTTTATATAATTGTTAACGAGTGTCTTTGT
>CADAWW010000077.1 GCA_902791675.1 uncultured Bacteroidales bacterium | reverse complement strand
ATGTCCTTCAGTTGGCGGCGGATAAAGAGTTTCAGGTCCACCAATACCTGGTCGTTCCTGCTACGACCCGAATGGATTTTCTTGCCTATGTCGCCCAACTTGCGCGTCAGCATCAGTTCCACCTGAGAATGGACGTCCTCTATGCCCTCCTCAATCACAAACTCGCCTTTCTTAATCTCAGCGTGAATGTTCCTGAGTTCAGCTAGAAGCTGTTTCAACTCATCGGGCTGCAACAGCCCGATGCTCTCCAACATGGTGATGTGAGCCATGGAGCCCAATACGTCAGCCTCTGCTAAGTAGTGGTCCATCTCGCGGTCACGCCCTATAGTAAACCTCTCTATCTTATCTTGAATCTCAAATCCTTTATCCCAAAGCTTTGCCATCTTCTTACATTGAACGTTTGCTTAATCGGTTAGCGAAATTAGCTTAATAGCTTAGTAGCTTAATAGAGTTTCAGACTTCAGCCATCAGCCATCAGCCTTCTCGTCCCCAGCTCTCAATTTATAGCCCCTCCTCCTCGGGGGAGGTTGGGAGGGGGCTAACTCTCAATACGGAATACTTGCCAGCATCTGTGCCAGGCCGTCTACCCCCTGTTGCAGTTTGTTGCCAATCACCTGTTTGATAAAGAAATTCAGGTCGGCCTTCACTGTCAGTTTCATTGCACACTCCTGTTCAGTGGATGGCAGTAGCTGAATCCACATGTTAGCCAGAATGGGAGCACCCTCCAGAGCAAACTTGATGGTCTTGTTCTCCTCACGCTCGATGATGCGCAGCGTGATGTTGCCCACAGGAGAGGAACCCGAAACGCTGTCGCTGTCGAACTTCAGTTCACGTAGTTTCTCCAGCACGCTGTCTAACTGCTCAGGCGTAGCTTTGTCGCCGGCCTGCTCCAGCATCTTCTCGCGAATCATCGGGTTATCCAGATTCTGTTGGATGACAGCCAGATTGTTCAGGTCCGACAGTCGGTCGTACACCCTTTCCACAGGGTAATAAATCTTCTTTACGTCGCTTTTATATTCAGCCATAATTCGGTCTATAGTGCTCTAAACTTTAAACTCTGAACTGATCATCATCCGTTCCAATGAGCGGGATCCTTACGCCACTCGTGTAAAACTTCCACCTCATCCTCGGTGATGTAGCCCGTCTTTACAGCCTGCTCTACAACAGCCTCGTAGTTAGTCAGTGTGATAAGCTTAACCTTAGCATCCGCAAAAGCCTTTTCGGCAACAGGGAACCCGTAGGTATAGCTGGCTACCATGCCAACCACCTCGCAGCCGTTATTGCGGATAGCCTCCACAGCCTTCAGGCTGCTACCGCCTGTACTGATAAGGTCCTCAACCACTACCACCTTCATGCCAGGCTTCAGCTCACAAAAGGAAGGTTCAGTGTATCAGCTACCAAAGCACCCTGTGCTATAGCACCCGTAGCAACGCCGGCAATGGCATCAACATCCTGGAAGTTCTCCAGAATTGTACGTGTAAGCTCAATCTTCACGAAAGAGCGGAGGTTAGCATAAGAAAGAGTCTTGCGGTTATCGCAATAGAAAGGACTCTTCCAACCGCTTGCCCAGGTGAAAGGTGCGCTGGGCTGCAACTTTATAGCTTTAACATTCAGCAGTTTCTCTGCAAAAATTGATTCCAATGTACTCATATCTATTCCTTATTTTATAAAAACTTCCTTTTCAGGGTGCAAAGGTACGATTAAGTGAGCGAAAAGCAAAAGGAAAACTTGTTTTTCTTTTCTTATTCCAAACGAAAGTAACTTGGCGATAGCCAAAGGTAGTGCAAATCGAAAGAAATCGAAAATAATTTTTTTTATTTCCGAGATGCCGCCTACCTTCGAGACGATGGCATCAAACTGTGTGTTTACTGTTCAGAATTCGAGGCAAATACCTTGCTACACTATGGAAACTCTATCGGGAGTGTCGGTGTAATTATGTAGGTGTAGGATTTTTGTCTTTTTCTTCTGTATTTCTTGCACTTATTCGTAACTTTGCCATCAAAGATAGCAAAGTTGCCTTGTCTCGGCAAAAAAAAAGAGGATTCTTTTTGTCCTGCTCTCAACTTTCTGTAACTTTGTCGATAGATATGAAGAAAATAGGATTATTGCCCCGCATTGTGATTGCCATTGTATTGGGCGTGTTGATGGGAAACGTGCTGCAGGAAGGCGCGGTGCGCGTGTTTGTGACTTTCAACTTAGTGTTCAGCCAGTTTCTGGGGTTCCTCATTCCGCTTATCATCATTGGACTGGTGACACCTGCCATTGCCGATATTGGCCGTTCGGCAGGCAAGTTGCTGTTGCTGACCGTCGGACTGGCATATGCAGACACGATCCTTGCTGGAATCTTGGCATTCTTTACGGGTTCGGCCATCTTTCCGGCTTTAATAGACGCGGAGCCGTCGATAAAGGTGGATAGTGTGCAGAAGTTGCAGCCTTACTTCCTCTTGGAGATACCGCCCATTCTCGACGTGATGGCTGCGCTGGTGAGCTCGTTCGTGATCGGCATCGGCATCGCCTATACCGACTCGCCGACGTTGAAGAAAGTCTGTTCGGAGTTCCGCGTAATCATCGAGAAAACCATCGCGACGGCCATTATCCCGCTACTGCCGCTATACATCTTTGGCATCTTCCTCGGCATAACCTATACGGGCGAGGCTTATTATATCATCATGGTGTTCGCCAAGATTATCTGCATCATCTTCGTGCTGCATATCGTTATCCTCATATACGAGTTCATAATTGCCGGCGTGCTGGCACGTAAGAATCCGTTGCGGTTGCTGCTGAACATGCTGCCGGCCTATATAACAGCTTTGGGCACTTCGTCGAGTGCTGCTACGATACCTGTCACTCTGCGACGGACCATAAAGAACGGTGTGAGCGATGAGATTGCCGGTTTCTGCGTTCCCCTCTGTGCCACCATCCATCTTTCCGGTTCGATGATGAAGATTACTTGTTGTGCCCTTACCGTCTGTCTCATCGGCGGACTGCCACACGACCTGCCGCTCTTCCTCCATTTTATCGTGCTTCTGGCCATTTGTATGGTAGCAGCTCCAGGTGTGCCTGGCGGAGCGGTGATGGCAGCATTGGGGCCGATGGCCGGCATTCTTGGTTTCGATCCAGAGGCTCAGGCGCTGATGATTGCTCTCTACATAGCGATGGACTCCTTCGGTACCGCTTGCAACGTGACTGGCGACGGTGCCCTTGCCGTCATTGTCGACAAGCTATATAAACAGTCTCTTGACACCCTTAAGAAAACACAATAAAAAGGGTCTGTGTGTCTTTTCCTGAATACGGTTGACAGTTTTCTGCTCTTTTCCTGATGTGGTTGACAGTCAATTTGCTGAATAGGTTGACAACCTTCCTGACATTGTTGACAGTATTCCTAAATGGACTTATGGAGAAGCTCTTCTGCTGCCTCTAAGACAAGATAAGTTTCGAAACCTCTGGATAGGGCGTGACGAACCAGCTTGCCTTTGCGAATATATGGGTTGGAATCGCGGAGCTGTTTGTTTTTCTGCTCCAGGATGTGCTGGAGGACTTCCTGATATTCCTCCTCGGGAATGGCATCAAGGCCTTCGTTGATATCGGCGCTGTCCATTTCCAAAAGCCGAAGCATCTGACTTATCTTGATGTGCCCCCAATGATTGTAACGGAACTTGTCCAGGCAATAGGCGCGACAGAAGCGCTGATTGTCAATATATTTCTCTTTTTTCAGGAAGGCTATTGCTTTCTCTGCTTGAGTCGGGGAAAGACCCCAGAGGAGCAGTTTCTTGTGTATATCTGAACTGCAATGTTCGCTTCCGCTACAAAGGGCGGCTGCACGAGAAAGGGCTTGTTCGTAGGTGAGTGTTTTCATGCTTTAATGGCTGAAATGAATCTTGGTTTATCGAAACAATCTGTGTGAGCCTCGATTTTAGAGAATCCTGTCTGTTCCAGTAATGATGTGGTTTCTGCAGGGTATGCCTGGTTGATCTCGAAGTATAGGCATCCATTGGCTGTTAGGTGCTTGATTGCATATAGGGCAATGGCGCGATAGAACAGAAGCGGGTCGCTGTCTGGTACAAAAAGGGCCAGATGCGGCTCGTAATCCAATACATTGCTGTCCATCTGTGCGGCTTCCTTCTGACAGACATAAGGGGGATTGCTGACAATGACATCCCATTGCTGTTGAGTGGGTGTTGGATGTAAAATATCTTCCTGAAGAAAAAGAATATCAGCCTGAAGCCTTCTGGCATTCTCGCGTGCGATGCTCAAAGCATCGGCAGAAACATCCATAGCAGTCACCTTGTGCCCCATCAAGGCCAGAGAAACGGCGATACATCCGCTGCCTGTTCCAATATCGAGAATTGTACAGGGTGTGGGGAATTGCTGACCGATAAGACGGACAAGCCCCTCGGTTTCGGGTCTGGGAATCAGGACGCCTGGTGCTACGTGAAATGTGTGCCCGCAGAAATCTGATTGTCCCAGAATATACTGTACTGGTTCTTTTCTGAGAAGTCTGTCGATAATATTTTGCAGCAAAGCCCGTTTATCTGAAGATAATTCATTATCTTTGCCTGTCAAAACTTGTGTGGGAGTCAAGCCAAAAGCGACTTCCATAACCAGCATGTAAAGGGCACGAGCCTCACGTTGCGGATAGACGGACAAAAGTCTCTGCATGGGATTCATGCTGCAAAAGTACAAAAAACATTGAACATTGAACATTGAACATTGAACATTTTATGACTTATGGACTAAAATACATGCAGCGTTGCATCCAATTAGCCAAGTGTGGTGCGATGGGTGCTCCTCCCAATCCGATGGTGGGGGCTGTGATTGTGCATGAGGGGAAGATAATAGGCGAAGGTTATCACAGAAGGTGTGGCGGCCCCCATGCCGAGGTGAATGCCATCCGCAGCGTAAGGGATGAATCCCTGCTGAAGGATAGCACGATCTATGTAAGCCTGGAACCTTGTTCGCATTACGGAAAGACACCGCCGTGTGCCGACTTGATAATAGAAAAGCAGATTCCCCGTGTGGCGGTCGGCTGCCTGGACCCCTTTTCCAAGGTGAACGGACAGGGAATCAGGAAGTTGCGCGATGCCGGAATAGAGGTTGAGGTGGGCGTGCTGGAGAAGGAGTGCATGGAACTGAACAGGCGGTTCTTTACCTTTCACCAGCTACATCGTCCTTTCGTAACGTTGAAGTGGGCGCAGAGCGAAGACGGTTTTATGGATGCAGAGCGAGACGAAAGTGAGGAATCTGTTCAGTTCTCGACAACCTTCACCCGGACACTCGTCCACCAGCTGCGCGCTGTGCATCAGGCCATCATGGTGGGTACCAGAACTGTTCTGATGGATAATCCCACGCTTACAACCCGTCTGTGGGAAGGACCTGATCCGCTGAGAGTGACCATAGACCGTCATAGGGTATTGCCCGAATCTGTTCATCTGAAGGACGGCAAGGTGCCGACGGTAATTTATGATACCGGCAATTTGAGGGAGATTTTGGGTGACTTGTATAAACGTGGTATTCAGTCGCTGATGGTGGAAGGAGGAGGCCGGCTGTTACAGCATTTCATAGATGAAGGTCTGTGGGATGAGGCTCGTGTGGAGATTGCGCCTTTCGCTCTGAGTAGAGGTGTTCCGGCCCCCAAAATAATGGAGGAGAACCTGAAAACGGAACTATCTGTAGATGGCAGAAAAATCCTTAACTATAGTCGCGAAATGTAAAAAAACCAGCAAAAACAGCCACTTTAGGTCGGATAAACCCTAATTTTACTTAATTCCGAAGCGGAATTTGATGTAATATCAAATAATAACTATACCTTTGCACCTTGGTTAAAGTTTACCATATTAAATGTGCGCACATAAGAGAATGAAGAAATATTTGGTGTTGCTGCTGGCAACGATACCTTTCCTGGTTGGTTCGTGTATATCCGATCAGGAGGCAAAGACAGATGACTATTGTTACATCATGGATGTGGACTTGGGCTCTATAAAGCGAGAAGTCCATATGCTGGATTCTTTAGGCAATGATACTGTCATAAGGACTTCTTATACGGGAAACAATTACGATATGGTTATAAACCAGCGTACAAATACAATCGAGAACCTGGATTCCCTGTTGTACGGGTCGGTGGTGCGTGCTGTGATTGTAGATATTTCATACGTTGGTTCCAGAGTGGGATACCGTGTTAAATGTGATTCAGACAGTATTTGGAAGCCTTACAGTCCGGACGACAGCCTGGATTTGCGCAGGCCCTTGGAGCTGCTGGTTATTGCCAATGACGGTATGAGCTCGAGAATATATACCATGAATGTAAATATTCACCAGTTGGAAGGCGACTCGCTCTATTGGAACAAGGTTGCTGATGCCGAACCTCTGTTGCAAGGCTTGGGTCAGCAGCGTGCACTCATGATACAGGGACGCTTAGCCGTCCTCGGCAAAAAGAATGATGCTGTTACCTGTGTGGAACGTTCGGCAGATGGCTTGTGGAGCGAAACCCTTACCAACTTGCCTCCAACAACCGATGTTGAAACGGTTGTGAAGCAGGGAGAAGCTTTCTTTGTCACTACGACAGATGGTGACATCTATACCACAACAGACGGTAAAGACTGGCAGAATCTGAATTTCCCGCAGCATCCAGGTATGGTGCTGGCAGGTGCTACCGACGATTACCTGTATACGCTGATGGATGGTTCGTTGTACAGATGCAGCAAGAATGACCAGAGTGGATGGGACTTGCAGCCTGAGAGTCTGGACGAGAGTTCCGCCTATTTGCCTGTGAAGAATGTGAAGACATTGCAGATGAAGCAGAAAAACGGGAACAATCGTTTGGTAATGGTAGGTGTCAGGGCCGAGGAGAGCGACAAGACATTTGTAGTATGGAATAAGATGTGGAATGATGATATCCCTGAAAGTAGCGGCACATGGATGTTCATGAATCAGACTGATGATAATAGGTGCACATTGCCTCAGCTGGAATACCTGAACTTGATACAATACGACGAGAAGTGTCTGGCTTTTGGCGGTGCTTCTGTTGAAGGAAAAGGAACCCGGAAAGCAATGGATGCGCTGTATGTGAGCCAGGACTACGGTATATCGTGGCGCACCGATTCGGAATGGCATATGCCCAAGGCATTGAAAGATATGAACGGTCCGATTTGCAGTGTGGTTGACGGGGAAAATGTGATATGGTTAATTGCCGATGGTGAAGTATGGCGAGGAAAACTGAACAGACTGGACTTCGAACGGCAATAACACTACTATTCCTTTTGTATCTTCTTCCCGGCAGGCTGAAAGCCGAGGATTTGGAATACAAGATGGACTTGGGGGCTGCCATAGGAACGTGTTTCTATTTGGGAGATGCGAACAGTACTCCGTATGCTCATATGAGTTTTATGGGCGGCCTGACAGCCAGGCGCATCCTGAACCCCAGAATGGCAGTAAAGATGAATATCGCAATGGGACACCTGCGCGGAACCATGGACGGCTTTATTCCTGTAGACCCATTAAGCGGCAGCATAGAGGGAGGTGTACCAGCTAAGGTTGACTTCTCGCGCAACGTGCTGGACATAGGAGCTCAGTTTGAAATGAATTTCTGGGGCTTCGGTTTGGGAGGCGGTTATAAAGACCTGAAAAGAATTACTCCCTATGCCCTGGCAGGTATAGGCATGACAATAGGAATGGGAGGCGGAGCAAGTGCCTGCGGTGCCTTGTGCCTGCCCGTGGGAGTGGGCGTAAAATATAAGTTGAAACCACGCCTGAATATAGGTTTCGAATGGACCATGCGCTTTACTACAAGCGACAGGTTGGATGCTACGCCGGAGGGGACAACCCAGTTGGCACATCCTTACGGAATAAAGAGCAAAGGACTGAAGAACAAGGACTGCTACAACTTTACAATGGTGTATCTGACGTATGAGATTATGCCTAAGTTGAGGAAATGCAATAATTGAAACTTCGTACGATAACGATAACTTTTTGTTGACGTTTACGTTGAATTATTGAGAATTATGAATTATGAATTGCGATAAGATAGAACTTGACATGAACAATATCCCTGAGTCTATTGCCATTATTATGGACGGAAACGGACGATGGGCTAAAGAGAAAGGGTTGCCTCGCTCGGCAGGACATGTAGAGGGCGTGGAGACGGTAACACGTATTACATCGGAGTGTGCGCGCCTGGGGGTAAAATACCTGACCATGTACACCTTCTCGACAGAAAACTGGAATCGTCCGGAAACTGAGGTGGCTGCGCTGATGAACCTGATTGCCACTAAGCTAGAGGACGAGATATTCATGAAAAACAATGTGCGTTTTCGCCTGATAGGTGATATCACACGTTTGCCCCAGCATGCCAGACATCGTCTGGAGGAATGTATGGCAAATACAGCCAACAATACCAGAATGACTGCCATAACTGCTCTTAACTACAGCAGTCGGTGGGAGTTGACAAAGGCTATGCAGCAGGTGGCAAGGGATGCTGCAGCAGGAAAGATAAAACCTGAGGAGATAGATGAAAAGTATGTTTCGGACCATCTGGAGACTAACTTCATGACAGATCCGGATCTGCTGATACGAACAGGAGGAGAGCTGAGAATAAGCAACTACCTTTTGTGGCAGTGTGCCTATAGCGAGTTTTATTTTTGCGACACATATTGGCCGGATTTCAAGGAGGAGGATTTGCATAAAGCCATTGCTGAGTACCAAAGACGCCAGCGCAGGTTTGGGAAGACTGGTGACCAGGTGGAAGAGGAAAAGAAGTAAACAAAAGAGACAGACTTAGTTGTGAAAAGAATATACATTGTTATATTATTGTTAGCAGCACTGCTGCCAGATGTGTTTGGACAGGTGGGGCAGCGTGAGATAAACCCGACAATAGACTATACCCGCACTCCACGTACCTATTATATCGGTAATATCACAGTGGATGGGATCAATAACTACGATGACTATCTGCTGATAGGATTGAGCGGATTAACGGTGGGACAGCCTATCACCATACCGGGTGATGAGATTACCAAGGCTGTAAAGCGTTACTGGAGAAACGGACTGTTTAGCAATGTCGCTATCAGCGTGGACAGTCTGGTGAACGATTCGGTATACTTGCATATTCAGTTGCAGCAGCGTCCCAGGATATCTCAGATAAACTATAACGGCGTAAGGAAAGGCGAGCGTGATGACCTGCAGGAGAAACTGGGGCTGATAAAGGACAACCAGTTGACACCTAATATGTTGGATCGCGCCAAGTTGTTGTGCAAGAGATATTTCGACGATAAGGGTTTTAAGAATGCCGAGATAACAATCATGCAGCGCGATGATGCAAGCCAACCGGATAAGGTAATCCTGGATGTCAATGTGGATAAGAAAGATAAAGTGAAGATTCATAAAATCCACATCATAGGAAACCAGAATCTGAAGACTGGCAAGATAAAGGGTAACCTGATTAAACCCGGTGTTCTGAAGAAAATCCACGAAAAGGGTACATTGGCAGGTTTGTTCCGTAGCAAGAAGTTTACAGATGCTAAATATAAAGAGGCAAAAGAAAACTTGATGAGCAAGTATGCCGAACTGGGTTATATGGACGCTATACTGGTTTCAGACAGCGTAGTTCCCTTTGGCAATGATGTTGATATTTACATGACTGTTGAGGAGGGACAGAGATACTTCGTCCGTAACATAGAATGGGTGGGTAATACACTTTATCCTACAGAAGGTCTGGGCGAACTGCTGCGAATGAAAAAGGGTGATGTGTTTAACCAGAAGCATCTGAATGACAGACTTAAGGGTGATGACGATGCCGTTGGTAACCTCTATTATAACAACGGCTATGTATTCTCTCAGTTGGATCCTGTTGTCGTAAATGTAGTTGAGGACTCGGTAGACTTGGAGATTCGTATTTTCGAAGGTGTACAGGCTCACATCAGTCATGTCAGAATAACAGGAAATGACCGTGTTTACGAGAATGTGGTACGTCGTGAGCTGAAGAACAAACCCGGTGACTTGTTCTCGAAAGATGCCTTGATGCGTTCTTACCGTGAGATAGCTGCCCTAGGGCATTTCGATGCAGAAAGTATCAATCCTGATATTAAGCCTGATCCCACGAATGGAACGGTTGATATAGACTGGGGCCTGACGTCAAAGAGCAGTGATCAGATAGAATTCTCGCTGGGTTACGGACAGACAGGTGTTGTCGGTAGAATAGGTCTGAAGTTTACCAATTTCTGTATGGCCAATCTGTTTAAGAAAAATGGAATAAGACGCGGTCTGTTGCCTCAGGGAAACGGCGAGACATTCAGTATCAGCGGTCAGACCAACGGTAGGTATTTCCAGAGCTATAGTGTCAACTACATTAATCCGTGGTTTGGCGGCAAGCGTCCTAATACACTTAGCATCGGTGCTTCTTTCAGTAAGCAGACGGATATCAGCGACAACTACTACAACTCGGCTTATTACAACAATTATTATAGCAGCTTCCTTTATGGCATGGGCGGTGGATACGGCTATAACTATTACGAGAACTACTACGATCCGGACAAATCCTTCATGACCTTCAGCTTCAGCATAGGCTGGGGAAAGCGTTTGCGCTGGCCGGATGATTACTTCAACCTGACAGCTGAACTAAGCTATATCCGCTATATGATGAAGGACTGGCAGTATTTCCTGATAAATAATGGTAACTGTAACAATATCACGCTGGGTCTGACACTTAGCAGAAATAACGTTGACAATCCTATTTATCCTCGTAGCGGTTCCGAGTTTATGCTGAGTGCGTCGCTGACTCCTCCCTATAGCCTGTTCGACAAGAAAGACTATGCTAATCTGGCCAATGATTTCTACAGCGAGACCTACCAGAACGAGATGCAGGAGAAGCACAGATGGATAGAGTATCATAAGTGGAAATTCAAGAGCCGTACCTACACAGCCCTCTCAGGAGGCAATAAGTGCTTTGTACTCTCTACCAGAGTTGAACTGGGCTTGTTGGGTCATTACAACAAGAACAAACGTTCTCCGTTCGAAACCTTCTATGTGGGTGGTGACGGTATGAGCGGATACAGCTATAACTATGCAACAGAGACCATCGGTCTGCGCGGATATGACAACGGTTCTCTTACACCGAACGGTTATAATGGTTATGCCTATGACAGATTCTCCATAGAGTTGCGCTATCCCTTTATTCTGGGAGCCAGTACCAATATCTATGGCCTAGCTTTCCTGGAAGGCGGAAATGCGTGGGATGAGGTGAAGAAGTTCAATCCCTTCGACATGAAGAAATCGGCTGGTGTGGGTGTCCGTATCTTCTTGCCAATGGTTGGTATGTTAGGTATTGACTGGGCTTACGGTTTCGATTCGGTCTTTGGCAGTAAAACGTACAGCGGAAGTCATTTCCACTTTGTTTTGGGACAAGAATTTTAATAATTTCACATCATAAGTTTACGAATATGAAAAAGCTATTATTGATTTTAATGGTTATGGCAAGTGTTAATGTCATGGCACAGAAGTTTGCTTTAATAGATATGGAATATATCCTGAAGAATGTTCCTGCCTATGAACGCGCCAATGAACAGTTGAATCAAGTAAGCAAAAAATGGCAGGCAGAGGTGGATGCGCTTACACAAGAGGCACAGACACTGTATAAGAACTATCAGTCAGAGGCAGTCTTTCTGAGCAATGAGCAGAAAACCCAGCGCGAGGAGGCCATCGTGGCAAAGGAGAAGGAAGCTGCAGAGTATACAAGACGAGATCTACAATGCTGTGAAAGACATCTCGGACTTGAAAGGCTACAGCCTGATATTGGACCGTGCCAGCGATGCTGGTATCATCTATGCTAACCCCAAGATAGACATCTCTAACGAGGTTCTCTCTAAGTTGGGATATAATTAAACGAAAGACGAAAGACGAAAAGTTTAATCGGTTATCGGTTATTGGTTATAGACGAAAACATTAACAAAAATAATAAAGAGAAGGTTATGAAAAGATTAGTGATTGCTATCATGATGATAGCTCCCCTGAGTTTGAATGCACAGAAGTTTGCTCATTTTAATAGTGCTGACATTCTTCCGAATATGAAGGAGTATGTAACTGCCACTGAGGAAATTCAGGCTATGGCAAAGCAGTATGAGGACGATATGAAACTGATGCAGGAAGAACTTCAGAAGAAAGGTGATGAATACCAGAAAGAGCAGGCTAACCTGTTGGACAATGTACGTCAGCGTCGCGAGCAGGAACTGCAGGATCTGTACCAGCGTCTGCAGCAGTCATACCAGGACAATCAGCAAGCATTAGAGAAGGCTCGCCAGGAAAAACTGGGTGCTATTAACGAGAAGGTTATGGCTGCCGTAAAGAAAATAGGTGAAGCTGGTGGCTATGTATACGTTGTTGACCTCAACATAGGTGCAATACCATTTGTTAATACTCAGTTGAGTACTGACATCTCAGATCAGATCAAGAAAGAGGTTGGTGTTCAGTAAAAAAAATAAAGGACTATGAAACGCCTGGTTTTATTTCTCTTTGTCCTGGTTCCTGTAATCGCCTCGGCTCAGCTTCAGTTCGGCTATTTGAGCTACCAGCAGGTGATAAAGGAAATGCCTGAATATACTCAGGCTATGAAGGAGTTGCAAACACTGAAAGCCAAATATGATGAAGAGGCTACCAGAGGAGAGACC
>CADAWW010000076.1 GCA_902791675.1 uncultured Bacteroidales bacterium | reverse complement strand
ACGGTACGACCACCCTCACGGATAGCGAAACGAAGACCTACGTTCAGAGCTACAGCGTAGATGAGCTCAACCTTGATCTCAACGTTATCACCAGGCATTACCATCTCGATTCCATCGGGCAGGTGGATCTCACCTGTACAGTCCATGGTACGGAGATAGAACTGAGGACGATACTTGTTACCGAAGGGAGTATGACGACCACCCTCTTCCTTCTTCAATACATAGATAGAAGCCTTGAAGCCCTTGTGAGGAGTGATAGCACCGGGGTGTGTGATAACCATACCACGCTTAACCTCGTTCTTATCAATACCACGAAGCAACAGACCTACGTTATCACCAGCTTCACCTTCGTCAAGAATCTTACGGAACATCTCAACACCGGTAATAACTGACTTCTTATCCTCACCGAGACCCAGAATCTGAACCTCATCGCCTACCTTAACAACACCAGTCTCGATACGACCAGTAGCTACGGTACCACGACCTGTAATAGAGAATACGTCCTCAACAGGCATCAAGAATGGCTTATCAATGGCACGTACGGGCTCCTGAATCCAAGTATCGCAAGCATCCATCAGCTCCATAACCTTGTCTTCCCACTCCTTAACACCATTCAAGGCACCAAGAGCAGAACCGCGGATGATAGGAGTATCCTCTTCGAACTCATACTGCTCGAGGAGCTCACGCATTTCCATTTCAACGAGCTCCAGCATTTCCTCATCCTCAACCATATCACACTTGTTCAGGAACACAACCAAACGGGGAACGTTTACCTGACGAGCGAGCAGGATGTGCTCACGAGTCTGAGGCATAGGACCATCAGTTGCAGCAACTACGATGATAGCACCATCCATCTGAGCAGCACCAGTTACCATGTTCTTTACATAGTCGGCGTGACCCGGACAGTCAACGTGAGCATAGTGACGCTTAGCGGTCTCGTACTCAACGTGAGCGGTGTTAATAGTAATACCACGCTCCTTCTCTTCGGGAGCATTGTCAATCTGGTCGAAACTCTTAACCTCAGAAAGACCCTGCTTTGCCAATACAGTTGTAATAGCAGCGGTCAGAGTAGTCTTACCGTGGTCAACATGACCAATAGTACCAATGTTTACATGGGGTTTGGTACGTTCGAATTTTTCTTTTGCCATAGCGTTTTTTTATTTATTTTGGTAAATGAATAAACTTTTTCTACAAAACATTAACTCTCTCGATATGAGAGCTGCTTCCGAGAGTTGAACTCGGGACCTCATCCTTACCAAGGATGCGCTCTACCACTGAGCTAAAGCAGCAACACATATTATATTATTATATCTTTTGAAGCAGAGCGGAAGACGGGGCTCAAACCCGCGACCCCCAGCTTGGAAGGCTAGTGCTCTATCGACTGAGCTACTTCCGCATCTTACTCAACAAGATGTGGGTGGTGATGGATTCGAACCACCGAAGGCGAAAGCCAGCAGATTTACAGTCTGCCCCATTTGGCCACTCTGGTAACCACCCAAAACATTTATTCAAAGAACACCCTTGAGCCTCTTGTCGGATTAGATATCCGAGCACCTGCCGGGGCAGGCTTTCAAGTCTTCATCTTTCTTGCCATCTAAAAGCATGCTTTCGCTGTCTATCAAGATGAATCCTTGAGCCTCTTGTCGGATTCGAACCAACGACCCCGAGATTACAAATCACGTGCTCTGGCCAACTGAGCTAAAGAGGCATTTTGCAACCACCGGCAAATCCACTTACCGGCTAAGCGGTTGCAAAATTAGATATATTTTTTGAACCGACAAAACTTTTTTCGGTTTTTTAGCGATTTTTCTGCTTTTCTTTGTATTTGGATAGCTGTCTAATCAGCGAATCCACCGTTTTATCTATTCCTTCTTCAAATGTATCGCAAATTTCCTGAGCAAAAAGTTCCTTCCCCGAAAGGGACATCTTAAGAGCAACTTCTTTGTTTACTGCGGTCTCAGGTTTTACGACTTTCAACGACACCTCTACCTTTCTTATTTCGGATTCGAACTTACCTAGTTTTCCTACTTTCTTGGCAATAAAGTCTTGCAACTTCTGTGTAGCCTCAAAATGAATTGCTTGAATGTTAATGTCCATAAATACCTCCTTTTTTTATTTAGCCCGTGGATGAGCCTGTTTATACATTTCTTTCAGTTCCTCGAAAGAGGTGTGGGTATAAATCTCTGTCGTGGAAAGACTTTCGTGCCCCAGCAACTCTTTCACCGACTGCAAATCTGCATGATGATTAAGCATTGAGGTAGCAAAGCTATGTCGCAGTACATGGGGACTTCGCTTGCGCTGAGTGGTTACCTGCGAAAGATATTTCTTTACCAGCAACTGAACCTTACCGGGAAGAATCCTGTTTCCGCTTCTTATATCAACAAAAAAAGCTTTTTCGTCTTCCTTGCCCTTTTCCGCAAGAAACGAGGCACGCATGTCCAAATAGGCCCTTATCGCATCACCCATTTCATCGCCATAGGGTATAATCCGCTGCTTGTTTCTTTTTCCCGTTACTTTGATTTGCATCTGGTCCAGATCCACATCGGGCAGATTCAAGCCAGTCAATTCAGACAGTCTGACACCCGTAGAGTAGAACATCAGCATAATCATCTTATCACGGTGTCCTTCGAAATCATCAGAGAAATGATTTTCTTCATCAAGTAGCCGGTTCATCTCAGATTCTCTAATATAATAAGGTAAGGATTTCTCCTTTTTAGGACCACGCAGATTATGTGCAGGATCTACCGTCACAAGTTTACGTTTGAGCAAAAAACGATAAAAACTACGCAACGCGCTCAGCCTTCGGTTAACACTGCTGGCCGTATTGCCGTTATTCATCATACTTACCTCCCAGTCTCTTATAATATCAGAGTCTACGGTCTTCCAAGAAATTTCGCTGTTCAGATTTTCGTAAAACTGCTTGAACGCTTCCAAGTCAGCCTGATATCCTTCTATTGTCTTTTCAGACAGGTTCCTCTCGAACCTCAGATAGTCGACGAAAATCTTTATCCACATCTTCTTCAATGCACTTTACATTGCGAAGATAGACATTATTTTCTGCAATTCCAAAAAATAAGCCGAAAAATTAATTTAATTTAATCTTCTACGCGGTGCAACTGCTGAACATATACAGCATGCTCCTTAGCAAGACGCTTCAAAACAGAGGGCTTGTCAAACTGCTGACGTGCACGGAGTTCCTTTACAACACCAGTCTTCTCAAACTTACGCTTGAACTTCTTCAACGCTCTCTCAATGTTCTCGCCTTCTTTTACAGGTACTACAATCATTGTTTTGTTTGTTTAATTAATGTTATTAATAAATACTAAGCGCCAAAAACGCGGCGCAAAATTACACATACTTTTTGACCCGACAAAAATTTTCTGCATTTTTTTAGCAAATCTGCAGCTATTTGGCACAATAAACCCCGAAAGATTCTGATAGACTTTCGGGGTTATCTTAGAAAAAGACCTTTTTAATCAAGAATGTCAGCAGCAGTCATTAAAGGTTTGGATTATCCTTGCCCCACTCAGCAACTGGAGGAATGATACCAAGACCGATAATCTCATCACGCATCTTCTGAAGGTGCTCATAAGAAGCCTGGAGAGCTGCCATCTCTTCTGCAGTACCCTCGGGTGCAGTAAAGTGAACACCATCCTTATCAATTACAGTAGGCATAGCCATCATTACATTCTTGAAACCGCACTTGTCGCAGTTTACGTAGCAACCTGCAGGCCATGTGAAGGGCTCGCCACCCATAGCACCCTCTATCATCTTAACAGCCTGATAAGCAGGGCTCTGGAAAGAAGAACGGCCACGTAGCTTAATGATGTTGCTACCGCCCTGTGTGGTCATGTGCTTTATCTCAGCCCAACGCTCTGCTGACAAAGGAAGTTCCGACAAAGGCTTTCCGTCAATGAGCGCCTTGCTGGCAAATACTGCCATCTGCTCGCCATGACCGCCATAGGTAAATGCTTTGGTTACCTTATCCTGCTGAACTCCGAACTCCTGAGCCAGCTGCTGCTGCAGACGGGTAGAGTCCAAAGCAGCCAAAGATGTCAATTGGTTAGGCTTCAAGCCTGAGTGAATCAGTGCAGTAAGGGCTGTAACGTCAGCAGGATTGAAGATTACAACAACATGCTTAACATCGGGGCAGTACTTCTTAATATTCTCGCCAAAATCAGCGGCAATCTGGCAGTTACCCTTCAACAGATCCTCACGGGTCATACCCTCCTTACGTGGAGCACCACCGGAAGAGATGATGTACTTAGCACCTGTGAAAGCCTCCTTGGCATCTACGGTATAAGAAAGATTTGCACCAGGAATAGCACAATGGCACATCTCATCATAGACACCATGAACACCGGGCTCATAGATATCATACAAACAAATGTTGGGAGTCAAACCCAGCATCAGCACACTCTGTACCATGTTAGAGCCGATCATACCACCGGCACCAACGATTACCAGTTTTTCGTTAGTTAAAAAAGCCATAATTTTATCTTTTTATATTAGATTATTATATTTTGCTCCACAAAGTTAGATGTTTTTTCATTCCCATCCAAAAGTTTCACATAAAAATTACCAGATACTTTTCACACGGTCCACCTTTAAGCCCGAAACAGTAAGATTAGTGCCCCAAAATCTCAACCCTTCAGGTTTCCTTTCATGCCACTCCATACTATAGCTATATAATCCGCCGTCAATAAAGACTTCCACACTGGTCCGATCAATATAGACATCTGCTGTCAGATCCATACTTGTAGGATCCTGCGGGGAATAGTACTGTCCGTTTATGGTATTAAAATTGCTATCATAATCCAGTATGTTTCTACCGGCCAAAGAAATGCCCGCACTGGTACGGTGATTCAAGTGAAGGGTAAAGTTCAGATGCATTCCATCCTGCCAGCTCAAGGAAGCCAACAGGCGATTGGCAGCCTCTGCATTCAGCCTGCGATCACTCGAGAGCATATTCTGCAATAATGTCTGTACCTCGCTTATGGGCTTGCTTACCATGCGAATACCCTCGCTGGTAGTTACAAGTGACAGTTCTGTCGGCAATAGCATCATACCGTTGAAGGGCATGTCGGGATGCGAAACCCTACCCCAACCTATCTGAATCCTTCGTCCATCGGGCGCATGGCTAACGGTCTGGGCAGCATAGATAGTACCTGTGCAGAAACGATACTTTCCACCTTGAGGAACGAAAGACTTGCCATCGAACGAACCTATCATATAGGTATTGCTAGCGCCGTACATCACCCAGCGCGTATTACCAGGATCTCCGTCAACAGGAAGCTCAAATAAATCAGGGCATTCCCAAAAACCCGTAATATGACTCTCGAAAGTCCAGTCTTTCAAGTTGTCGGAGTTGTAGATGCTATGACCGTCGCGCTCATTCAGTACCATCACCCAATGTTTTCCCGGTTCATACCAGAAAAGGCGGGGATCTCGGGTATCATGCGTCTGCCACATATCATGCGAGTCTATCACAGGATTACCTTTGTACTTCTTCAGGGTCATGCCTCCGTCTAAACTATATGCTATACACTGTACCTCACGGTCGCTACGGTCTGCTGTATAGGCATAGACAAGAGGTGGAGACTTTCGGGTTCCAAAACCAGAAGTATTCTGTTCGTCAAGGACAGCAGAACCGGAAAACATGGTTCCCAGACGATCGGGGAAGAGCACATCGTCATGCTCGGTCCAGTGAAGCAAATCCGGGCTCGTAGCATGCCCCCAAGTCATATTTTCCCACTCACGCTCATAGGGATTATGCTGGTAGTACAAATGATATAAACCATTATGAAAGACTAATCCATTGGGGTCGTTGATCCAGCCTCTACGGGTCGAAAAATGAAATTGAGGCCGATTTTTTTCTTTATACATAGCCGAAGCGCCGAAGATACTGTCAGCCTGAACGATATTCTCCAAGGCTTTCCTCGAGCCCTCGAAACTTAGCCTCAGATTCTTTCCCTTGTATCTGCTTACATCTTTGAACACCCAGTAATCCGGTGCATCTTCTGCTATTCTGACCACAACCGTCAGCGTATCCTCCCCTTTTGCGGTAAAGGTAAGCTGTTTGCGGTCCATTCTGTGAGAAATGGGGATATTAAGATACCGGCTGTTTATCCTTATGGACAATGATTCGCCCCACACACAAAAGAACCTGATAAGACAGATGGTTAATAATAAAAATCTTTTCATTTCCTATACCTTATTATATAATATATGGTACAAAAGTACATATTTGAAATAAAATAGACAACTTTTAGTTTTTCTTATGTTCACAACAGGAAAAAGAAAAGAGCAGTTCCGATAAGAATTGCTCTTTCTTTAACAAAGGTTGGCCTTTTGTAACAAATCTTTTTACCTAAAAACCAATACCAACCATTCAAATTAACCTAATGAAAATTTATTAACCATATCCACATCGTGCTTCACAGCACTCATATAATAGACAAAAGAAAAGTTCCCTTGTAACATACAAAAAGAACTTTTCTTTCATTTTATTCAAAAAAAACTATTTTTACCAAATATCCTCGGGTGTTTCGGGGTTATCATATATCTCCTTTGCGCAATATTCTATAAAGTCCATATAGAACTCTTTCTTGTCCGAATCCAACACAGACTTCAACTTAATATAATAAGTTTTGTCAGGATCCAGTGTCTGGCGCACAAAGATATGGCGGATATTCTCACGATCGTTCCATCCACGCTCTGTACCGTCGTTGGAATTAATAGACTGCGGGCCCTTCATATATCCGTTGTTACGCATACGCTTGTCAATTTCTGCATTATAATCGTCATCAGTGTCCGAGTCACGCTCATATCCGACCTTCAACGCATCCAAGGCATTTCTACAATCCATCGTCAAATCGATAGGAATACCGGCAACAGGAAGATTCTCAGGATCTGAGCCGAAATAAATCTGAGCAATACCACGGTTACCGTTGGCAAGCACTTTGTAACGAACCTCATATGTACCACGACGCGGAACGGGAGGTAAGGTGAACATGACCTCAAAGCGTCCTACCGCCTTCATTTCATCACGCTGCAGGTTGCACCAGTCATCATTCCACGCGTTGTAATACACGAAATTCATATCGGCATTCTGCTGCATATTGGGAAGATAGTTATAGCTACGTACAGTATTAGGTATATAAACATGCTTATACATCTCGGCAGTAGCTTTCTTCAGACGGAAATCATTGTTTATAGCCTCGGGGAACAAACTCATTCCATCAAATCGTATACGGTCTTTCTGTAGGTTGTCACGTACAGCATCGCTATAGGAGAGAGGCGCGTCAATAGGATAGATATTACAATTAATCATGTCATTCAAAATAGCATTCTCCGAATCTGTGCCTATCCGGCATCCCACCTTATCGGGATCGCAGGAAATCTCATGGTTAGTACCCCTTCGTCCGTTATCGTGAACAGGGAAGCGGTTAATGTATATACCTTTGCTCTCCTTGCTCTCATATATCTTGAACAGGCGGCGCTTGCCAAAAGAAGTGTAATACTCGTAAACGGGAATACCATAAACCTTAGGTGAACTTAGGTTGAAACCTAGCTCGTTAATGTGGAACACCAGCTTATCAGCAGGAATCTTCATTGGCAGAATATGGTATGTTACCCATTGATAGAGCAGATGGCTCTCAGAAGTATAGTCTGTACCTGTCGTGAAATTATCTTCATAGGAATACTGATGGTTGTCCAAAATCCATTTGGTAAGTTTTTCCAGAAGATCAGGGTCTGTGGGATCAATTCCTTCGGAACGCCAGAAATCGTCAGTCTCGGCAAAAATGGTAAAGCCATAAAGCCTATGCTTGGGAGCTGAGGCTATACTACCCTCGGCAAAGCCTATACCGGTCATATTAGGAAGATCTGCAATCTTACCCTGCTGGTACAATTCCTCATACACCTCATCTCTTACCGCACGAAGAGTATCCAACAAACCACAAGCCTGAATGACACGGAAAATGGTAAGGTAACCTTCCTTCTTCTCATCCAGACATTCTTGTATATAACTGGCTGCCGTAACATCCTTGGGGGCAATTACCTTCCCTACCTGATGGATGATACCGTTAGTGCAGAGGATATCACGCTGCAATTTGCTAACAGGGCAGTCACCATTTATACACAAACTGTCGGGATCTTCGGAAAAACGATAAACGCTCAGTTTACGGTCGAACAGGTTGCCAAGGATGAACTCACCCTGACTGATTTCGGGGAAATCATGCACATAATAGTAGTTATTCTGTTCGTCACCTCCGTCAATAATACTATTGAAGACAATGACTTTACGAATAGAGTCCAACTTTACGCTATCAGTGAAGGCGTCCCATGACGGTTCGCTTATAAGTCCTTCGTCAACCAAAGACTGTAAATATTCAGCTATTGCTTCGTTTGTCGGTGCAAAAACGGTATAGTTTCCTCGAGCACTCAATAACTGGGATACTTTAGAAGCACTATACTTGCCAATATTAACCTTACTCAACACCTCAGCATAATCGTGATAGGCCTCATGCTTTTGCAGGTAACTGAGTATGGTTTCATACTTAAAAACATAACGTGATGACTCATCTATCTCCTCTGAACAACTATACGCGACAAAGAGGAGCAGCAACATGCCAAATAGTTTAATCGGTTTACACATTTTATTAGGTTATTTTATTATTTATGACGCAAAGATAGCATTTTTATTTTCATCTTTGCCCTAAAGTCCAGACTTTTTGCAAAAAAACTTTAAAATCATTCTCTATTTCACAAAAAACTCATAATTTTGTCCTAATAAGTGGAAATAGGAAAGCAATAAAAAATACTTTTATTTATACATTATTCTATCTATTAACCAAAACAAAAAAAGATGAAGAAAACCTTATGTTTCTGCCTAATGGCTGCCGCCTTAGGCTTTGGCATGATTTCATGCAACAACACAGCTAAGCAAGAGGCTGACAAGCTTACCGCCTCCGGTCTCTGTGCCGAAAATTTTGCAACGGACTCCACAGCTCTGTACGTTCTAACCAACACCAATGGCATGGAAGTGTGCTTCACCAACTTCGGCGGACGCATTGTCAGCATCATGGTACCCGATAAGGACGGTAACATGCAGGATGTTTGTCTTGGACATGACAATATTCAGGATTACGAGAAATATGGTGCAGAAGGTTGCAACTTTGGTGCCCTTATCGGTCGCTATGGTAATCGTATTGCAAAAGGACAGTTTACACTCGATGGCGAAAGCTATCAGCTACCTATCAACAATGGTCCCAACAGTCTTCACGGCGGCGGCCCGATTGCATTCCACAACCGTATTTGGGCTGCAAACCAGATTGACGACCAGAACGTAGAGTTCAATACGACAAGCGCTGATGGAGAAGATGGCTACCCAGGTAACATCGAAGTTAAGGTTACCTATACCCTCACCGATGAGAATGCATTGCAGATTACCTATGAGGGAACTACCGATAAGGCAACCGTACTCAATCTTACCAACCACTGCTACTTCAACCTGAGTGGCGACCCAAGCACAGACTGCCTTGACGAGATTCTCACACTCGATGCAGACAGCATCACAGCTGTTGATGCTGACGTAGCAGTAACTGGAGAGGTACTTGCTGTTGAAGGGACTCCATTCGACTTCCGCACCGCAACAGCAATCGGTGACCGTATAGACGACACATCCGACCAGCAGATTGTGAATGGTAAGGGTTATGACCACAACTGGATTCTGAATACCAAGGGAGATATCACCAAGCCATTTGGTACGCTCTACGATCCTAACTCTGGAATATTCATGGAGATGTTTACTGATCAGCCTGGTGTACAGTTCTATGCAGGTAATTTCCTGGATGGCAGTTTCGTTGGCAAGAAAGGTGTGAAGTATCCTTGTCGCAGTGCATTCTGCTTCGAGAGTCAGCATTACCCCGACAGCCCCAACCATCCTGAATGGCCAAGCACTACACTTCGTCCTGGAGAGAAATACCTTACCACAACCATATATAAGTTCAGCACGAAGTAACTTAGGCTATCTCATAGTAGAAGAGAAATAATTGTACCAGAATATTTGCACAACAGTAAAAATATGCATAATTTTGCAATCGGCAAATAGAACGTAATAAATCTCTCTTATAAAAACTCAAGCCGTGAGGCTTTGGAAGATAGTTAATAATAGTTGGTTAAGCCGGTTCAATTGAGCCGGCTTTTAATTATCTTCGAAGGTCAGGGCCAGTCGAGAATTGAAAATTGAAGGACCCGCGAGAGAGTAGCTGGCCGCATAAAAAGAGAAAGCCTCCACATCTTTCAGATGCAGAGGCTTCTCACATTTTAAAAAACGGCGGCTACCTACACCCCTCCGTCGCCATAGGAGGTATGGCTCTCCTCATCGGGCACGGAAAGACATTCAGTCTTTCCTCTGAAGGCCCTCTTGCCCCTCCGTCGCGAATGGGGATTCGCTCCCCTTTGTGAGGCCGTAGTGACATCCAGTCACTACTCTGAAGACCTCAGTCGCCCACTCCCCATAAGAGAGGAGGTAGCCTATAAACGCAGAAAACCCTCCGAG
>CADAWW010000075.1 GCA_902791675.1 uncultured Bacteroidales bacterium | reverse complement strand
CCCCCCATTGTAACACGTGTGTAGCCCCGGACGTAAGGGCCGTGCTGATTTGACGTCATCCCCACCTTCCTCACATCTTGCGATGGCAGTCCCGCCAGAGTGCCCAGCTCTACCTGATGGCAACTGACAGCAAGGGTTGCGCTCGTTATGGCACTTAAGCCGACACCTCACGGCACGAGCTGACGACAACCATGCAGCACCTTCACAGGAGTCCCGAAGGACCTTGGCATCTCTGCCGAGTTCTCCTGCAATTCAAGCCCGGGTAAGGTTCCTCTAAACCACATGTTCCTCCGCTTGTGCGGGCCCCCGTCAATTCCTTTGAGTTTCACCGTTGCCGGCGTACTCCCCAGGTGGAATGCTTAATGGTTTCCCTAGGTCACCGACTGTCTGTCGCCGATGACGAGCATTCATCGTTTACTGTGCGGACTACCAGGGTATCTAATCCTGTTCGATACCCGCACTTTCGAGCCTCAGCGTCAATCGCACCCCAGAAGGCTGCCTTCGCAATCGGAGTTCTTCGTCATATCTAAGCATTTCACCGCTACACGACGAATTCCACCTTCCTTGTGTGTATTCAAGGCCACCAGTTCCAACGGCATGCCAAGGTTGGGCCATGACATTTGACCGCTGGCTTAAAGGCCCGCCTACGCTCCCTTTAAACCCAATAAATCCGGATAACGCTCGCATCTTCCGTATTAACGCTACTTGGCTGGTTCAGGCTCTCGCCCATTGACCAATATTCCTCACTGCTGCCTCCCGTAGGAGTTTGGACCGTGTCTCAGTTCCAATGTGGGGGATCCTCCTCTCAGAGCCCCTACCGATCGTCGCCTTGGTGGGCCGTTACCCCGCCAACAAGCTAATCGGACGCATCCTCATCCGTTACCGATGAATCTTTATTCACAACGCCATGCGGCGGTGTGAAGCCATCGGGTATTAATCTTTCTTTCGAAAGGCTATCCCCGAGTAACGGGCAGATTGGATACGTGTTACGCACCCGTGCGCCGGTCGCCATCAAAGTCAGCAAGCTGACTCCATGCTGCCCCTCGACTTGCATGTGTTAAGCCTGTAGCTAGCGTTCATCCTGAGCCAGGATCAAACTCTTCATTGTAAAAATATCTTTTTCCGAAAGATATTTTTACGAGCCTCCGTCGCGACTCGGCAATATGAAAGCGAGCTTCCCTATTGCTCTCGCTGCTAGGAGCCTTGTATAATATCTAATATCTTCCGATTATTGTTATCTGACTGGCCGAGTATCTCATTTCTTTTCAGAATGACGGTTCGTACTTGTTTCTCTTGTACTACAATTTCTGTCTATGGAATTATGTCAAAGAACTTTTGAATAAAGCGCATTCAGACCTGCCCACCTTAGTGAGGTGGTTCGTTCCTCATTTGCGGATGCAAAGGTACGACGACTTTTAAAACCTCACAATATTTAGGCTTTCTTTTTTTGGAAATTACTGATGTTTTTTTTCTCACACCTTATTATATATAGCGCGCGTGCGCGAAAAGAAAACGAGGCAATTTATACTGATGCAATGAAGATTTGTCGTATCTTTGCAGCAATAAAAAACAAACCTAAAACGTAAATTAAATGATTACATTATTACAAGCAAATGAAGTTATGGAGAAAACCTCCGGAGTGATTGAGGCCGTTTCGGGCGGGAAAATTGACACGCTCTTAAAACAATTAATGACAACAGGTGTGGAAATTGGTAAGAATA
This sequence comes from uncultured Bacteroidales bacterium, assembly GCA_902791675.1. Classification (GTDB taxonomy): domain Bacteria; phylum Bacteroidota; class Bacteroidia; order Bacteroidales; family Bacteroidaceae; genus Physcousia. The sequence continues at coordinate 11,374 of CADAWW010000075.1, read as the reverse complement.
TTTTGCTTGCCATCATTATTTACATGGCCGGAAAGTTTGTCATTAAACTTATAAACCGACTGACCCAACAGATGCTGGAACGCAAGAATATTGACCCAACAATACAGTCGTTCCTAAAAAGTTTCGTGAGCATTCTGCTGAATGTCCTGTTGATTATAATGGTTATCAGCGCTTTGGGCGTTGACACCACCTCGTTTGCCGCATTACTGGCATCTATTGGTGTAGCAGCAGGTATGGCGCTGAGCGGCAACCTGCAGAATCTGGCAGGCGGACTCATCATCTTGTTATTTAAACCCTTTAAGGTAGGTGATTTTATAGAGGCACAGGGCACAATGGGTAAGGTGAAGGAGATTCAAATTATCCACACGATATTACTGACCGTTGACAACAAGGAGATTTATTTGCCCAACGGTTCATTGAGTAGTGGAAGCATAACCAACTACAGCAAAATGGAAACCCGACGCGTGGATTTTACCATAAGTGTCGAGTATGGGACAGATGTTGAAAAGGTGATGAGTGCGTTGAAAGCTATAGCCAACTCTGACGAACGTATTTTGAAGGACCCCGAACCCTTCTGTGCCCTGAGTGCATTGGCTGACAGTAGTGTAAACTTCACTTTCCGTGTTTGGGTATGCGGTGCTGACTACTGGCCCGTTTTCTTTGATCTGAACAAAAAAATTTATGAGGACTTCAACCGTCAAGCTATTAAATTCCCCTTCCCACAATTACAAATTCATCAATAAGACAATTTATTTTATTATCAGAAACGTCTTTCTTAGTAAATCTGTTGCGTTGTATGAAAATTATATAAATGGAACAGCAAAAAGTTGACATGTTCATTATGATGAACAACAAGTATTTCCCTGAGTCACAAATTCCTTTCATCCGCGAGCGTCTGCTGGCTGCTGATGAAAACAGGACAAACATGCTTCACACAATACAATATAAGGATCCTATAATATCTCTTATCTTGAGCATCTTGACTGGCAATTTGGGTATTGACCGTTTCTTTATAGGTGACACTGGATTGGGCATTGCCAAACTGCTCACTTGCGGAGGTCTGGGTATATGGACTATCATAGACTGGTTTTTTATAATGAATTCAACACGCGAAAAGAACCTTACACGCCTCATGTCTATCATTTAAAGAATGAGTCTTACCAGAGGACGGCTATATCCCCTACTTCTATTATTAACAGCATGCGGCTACATTTGGTTGTTTGTCTGTGATGATAGTAGTAGGGTTTTTGGTTGGAACGGGTGCTTGATAAGATATTTATTTCATATACCATGTCCTTCATGTGGAACGACAAGAGCTGTACGGGCAGTTTTTCATGGAGAATGGTTAGGAGCACTATATTATAACCCGATAGGAATCATAATGGCTGCTCTTATGGTAGTGATTCCCGTTTGGATAGTGATTGATTTACTTACCAATTCTGTTTCCCTCCTCAACGCTTATCGTATTACAGAAAAAAAACTGCGAAGCTGGCCTTATGCCTTTGCCGGCATTTTAGCTATATTGATTAATTGGATATGGAATCTTATGAAATACACGTAAACGAGCGTGATGTACGAATAGAAGATGTCGTTCCACGCGAAGACGAGAAAGAACGTGCATCGGGCTGCTACATCATGTCGTTAGTTGCCGTAATGATTGGACTGCCTATGCCTATCATAAATCTTTTGGCAACAGGCATCTTCTACTTTATGTCAAGGAAAGGAACGTTCTTTGTCAGATGGAATTCCATTCAGGCGCTCATTTCTCAGGTACCTCTGTTCATCATGAACAACATTCTATTCTGGTGGACCATTAGAATCCTATTTTGCTTTACCGACCTCTCATCAGTCTACATCGCATACTTTTTCACGGTCAACATATATAACATCTATGATTTCATAGAGACCGTCCGCTCTGCCGTTAGCACACGTAAAGGCTTAATACACAGATGGTATCTTTACAGTACAATAACCGATAAGATTTGTAAAAGATGAAAAAGATACTCAAAGAATTCCTTATATCAGCTTCATTGTTCTTCAGCATCTTTTATGTAACCCTGCAGGTCGACTGGATGAAGCTGTTTCACTTGCAACCCACGATAGTAGGCGACAAACTATCGGAATGGGTATGGAAGATGGCAGAATCAAGCCTTTGGAAAGTAAACAACCATGATGTGTGCGCACCCATCGACAGTTTAGTATATGAGATGTGCAAGGCCAACGACATCAGCATGGCCGATGTGCACATTATAGTAAACCGTGATAACGAGGTGAATGCCTATGCTACGGTAGGCAACCACCTGATTATCAATACAGCTCTCATCAAGAAGATGGAAAACGAATCACAACTCTGTGCCGTGATAGCACACGAGATGGCCCATCTTCGATTGGGACATATCAAGTCAGCTGTACGTCAGCAGGCTGTTATTACAGTATTATTTACTTTAATTAGTGGTAACGGACATTCTGAAGTACTCGCAAATCTCACCAGCAAGATAATAAGTAACTCCATTACCCGTGCCAAGGAAAACGAAGCAGACGAACATGGAGCGCACTATATGCATGCCATGCATATCAACCCGATGGAGATGGCCAGCACACTTGAGAAATTTGAGAGTTACGGTATCCTGTCTTATCTGATGGATCATGCCGACAGCAAGAAACGTGCCGCACACATCCGAAAGATGCATTTTCCGGACAATGGACCTTATCGTAAGATTTTGTCACAGGAAACGTGGGAAAAACTGAAACGTGCCTGCCAATAACAAAACAAGAGGGTCGCCCCTCTTGTTTTGTTCTCTATAGTTCCTTGCCCCGATAAAACTCAAGTATTTTTTTACGAAAGAGATAGGTATAACGTGACTGAATCTGCTGTGACTCGGCTCTCATAAATTTAGTCTTAGCATCCTGAAACTCAGTAGCAGTTGCCTTGCCATTCTCGTATTTACGCTGCATGAGTATAAAAGCTGTATTAGCACTGACGAGAGCCTCATCGCTACTCTCACACTGTCTACCGGCAGCTATAGCATTGTAATAGGCCTGTTGAATCTCTTTGTAAAGTTGTTTCTTTGCTTGATCCAGCTTTATCTGCTGGGAATGAACTTGCAAACGTGCTGTCCGGATATTGTTTCGAGTTGCCAAACGATTGAAAATAGGAACAGACAGAGATACACCCAAGTATTGGTTGAAATTATCGCGCAGTTGCTTGCCAAAACCTGTCGTTTCGTAACCCGAAGTCTTATAGTAACTACTACCCAAACCCGCATTAAAATGAAGAGAAGGATACAGTGCGCTCTTAGCCAACAGAATACTCTTCTCAGCACTCTGTAACCTAATCTGTTCCGCTTGAATCTGCGGTTTGACACCTACAGCCTCGTTGTAGACCATGTCGGGCGAAGGCAATTCGTCACCCTTCACGGATTCCACCTCAGGTCGAACTACATCAAAGCCATCAGGGGACTCTAATTCCAACAACTGCGACAAATCCAATAAAGCCAGCATATAACTATTCTGCTGTTGGGTAAGTGAGAGTTCGTCGTTTGCCAATGTAGAACGAATCTGTGACAGTTCAGCCTCAGAAGCTTTATCATTCTGAAAAAGCAATTCCATTCTATGTACCTGCTCCTTACTCAGCTCCACCTGACGCTCAGCCACTTGAACCATATCCTTCTGATAAATGGCCTCCAGATAGGAAGATGTTACGCTAAGCGCAATATTCTCGCGAGCGTGTTCATAATCTTGAAGGGCTGCCTGAAGATTAAGTTTGCGCATCTTAATATCAGCAGGAATCCTACCTCCGGTGATTAGGGGGATAGTTGTTCCCAAGCTAAAACTGGTGCTTTGCGTATTGCGATTCATATAGGTATTGTCAGATGTAAGAGCACGCCCAAAACTGAAATTTTCCCCTACACTTCCATTCAAGTCGGGCAAACGGCTGTTTTTACTTGTGCTGAGCGATATCTCCTGAAGCTTCACATTATCTTCCTGCTGCTTAATGTTCAAATTATGTGCCAGCGCATATTGGACACATTCTGTCAATCCCCACTCCCTGGCCTGCTGAGCCACACATTGCAACCAAACACTGATTGCTAACGTTGTGATTATCTGGCGTTTCATTTCTTATCTTCTTTTAGAATTCCACGAACCTTTTCGCCCACTTTCACCCCACTTTTAATCTCAATGTCTATTCCATTGCTCAAACCCGTCTCTACCTTACGACGCAGGAACTGCTGCTTGGGAACAGAATCTGTAAGCACATAGACAAAAGTACTGTCACCGACAAACTCCAGGGCAGCCTCTGGCACACTAACAGCTTTCTTAACCCTATCCAGTACAATTTCGGCATTGGCCCCATATCCAGAACGTAGCGTAACCGTGTCCGGCAACGAAAGAGCAGCCTTTATCTCGAATTGATTGGCACCGTTGCTCTCACGTCCTTTGGGAGAGATATACTCCAGGCGGGCTTCCATCTTCAGGTTCTGTACAGCTCCTACTGTTATCGTCACAGGCATTCCTTCCATAATCCGTTCCACCTCTGTCTCATCTATGTTACCCCGGAAGATAAGATTCTTCATATCTGCCACTGTAGCTATGGTGGTACCGTCATTGAATGAGTTGCTCAAGATAACCGAGTTACCCACCTTTACAGGAATATCCAGAATCAAGCCATCTACTGTAGAACGAACCAGCGTTGTGCTCATCTTGGCATTACTCAGCGAAATACCCTCGCGCACAATGTTCAGCGCATCCCGGCTATTGGTCATCTCACTCTTGGCCTGCTTCAGTGCCACCTGAGACTTCTCAAAATCCTCGGCACTCACTACCTTTTCCTCATACAATTTCTCCATACGCTGGAAATCTTTCTCCGTCTGCGCCAGATTAATTTCAGCCAAGCGAACCCTATTCTCTGCACTGTTCAGGCTGTTCATATCTGGAATCACCTTCACCTTGGCAATCACCTCATCCTTCTTCACCATCTGACCGGCTTCTTTATACAACTCTGAAATGATACCAGAGATCTGAGGCTTGATGTTCACCTCATCACGCGGTTCAATCTTTCCTGTCACAATAGTTGATTTCTCCAAATCTTTTAGTTGTACATCAGATATTTCGTACACCATTTCCTTGGGTTGTGACTTCTGATACAGAAATACGAATGTTCCCACAAAGATGGCAGCCACCAATGCAATAACTGCCCATTTTACAAACTTTTTCATATCTTATAATTTTACACTTTTCACTTTCTACTCTTCCCTCATAGCATCTACCGGTTTTATCTTCATAGCGCGTATAGCGGGAGCCAAGCCAGCTAACACGCCCAATACGGTGAGCAGAAGCGATGCTCCTATTGCCACACCAAAGGATATCTGATACTGTGCTGTCGGAAATTCGGCATGGGTGGCATTCTCCACCATCTGCAAGATAAACACCGCCAGAGAGATGCCGCTCATTCCGGCAATCAGAGTCAGCACGATACTCTCGCTCATCACCATTGTCAGAATGTCCCTAGGCGTAGCACCAATAGCACGGCGAATACCAATCTCCGTCGTTCGCTCCTTTACGGTCACAACCATGATATTACTCACACCGATGGCTCCAGCTAATAGAGTACCCAAACCTATCATCCATACCAGAATGCTCACACCAGTAAACAGACTGTCTATCATACTGAAGATGGCCTCTGTATTCACCTTTATCAAGGCTTGCGTGTCTTTGGGGTGAATCATGTGAACACGTTTCAGCAAAGCTTCCACCTTGTACTGTACCTCAGACATAGGATATTCATCCTTAGCCACCAATGCCAGGATATCCACCTCATTACCCCTGTTATACATCTGACGCATTGTCTCGTATGGCAGATAGACTGTAGTCTGCGGATTACCGCCAATATTTATTCCCCCGGAGCCTTTCCCGCTCACACCAATAATACAATAGTTGATACTGTCTATGCGCAGGAACTCTCCGCAAGGGTTCTCCAAATTGGGGAACAACTCCTCAGCTATACGTTTTCCTATCACACAAACCTTTCTGTGCTGAATACCATCAGCATCCGTCAGTGCACGCCCGTGTTTTATCTTAGGATTGTCCACCATACTGTAGTCGGCATATTGCCCCGTTAGGGAGACTCCGCACGACTTATCATTGGCCAAGGCCCTTGCGCCCCATTTCTGGATGGTAGGAGTAACAACGCTGATCTCAGGCACACAATTACGGATACGTGCCACATCGTCCAATTCCAAGTGCCAAATCCTGCCACTTCGGAACCCCTTGTAGGGTTCGCTGGTGGTATTGGAGATCATAAAGCCTGAGTTGGAAGCCGCTCCGGCAAAGTTCTCGCCCAACATCGTTTCCAGACCTTTGCCTCCACCCATCAGCAGGATGAGCATGAACACACCCCAGAAGATACCAAAGGCCGTCAGGAACGTACGTGTACGATTCTTACGAAGGGAGTCAAATATCTCTTCCCACAAATCAGAATCCAATAGTTTCATACCTTAAGCCCTCAACGCATCTATAGTTTTTACCTTTACAGCCTTACGTGCAGGGAAGAAACCCGCCAGCGCACCGGCTATTATAATCACAATAGTAGCCTGGAAACAGATGTGCAGATCTACTGTAGGGTCCACGAAGTATTTGGCTTGGAAAACGCCCAAGTCCATTACTTGATTTCCCACCGTAGCATTCATCCATTCGCAGAAGAAAATTCCCAGCAACATACCTATGTAGCCAAAGATGGCCGTAATGACGACACTCTCCAGGACTACCATCGAGATAATGTTCCACGGGCGGGCACCGATAGCCCTGCGAATACCGAACTCACGCGTACGTTCCTTGACACTGATAAGCATTATGTTGCTTACACTTACCACACCGCTCAACAACGTCAGCAAACCCAGAATCCAGAAGGCCTTATTCAGAATGCTCATAGCCCGATTCATTTGTATATTATCTCCTGCCTGATTCCATATCCACAAGGCTCTGTTATCCTCCGGATCAAAGGAATGGATATAACTGGTAGCACGGGTGTATTCATCCATGAACTGTTCCATAGCAGAGTCCGTGGGGATATTCTTTATATTCATTGTCAGCTCGTCTATGAACCTACCTCTATTATATATCGTACACAAGGTGGTGTAAGGAACATAGAATTTGCTACCGCTAAACATCTCGTCTGTTTTGTATTTCCCTACCACAGTATACAGGATGCCACCTAACTTCACTTTCCGTCCTATGGGCGAGCCTTCTTCCTTGAAAAGATCCTTGCAACTGTTAGCTCCCAGCACACACACCTTACGCTTCTCTGCTATGTCCATGATATTAATGAAGCGTCCCTCCAGCATCTCCACAGCTTGCGAAGCGGCATACTCGGGATAAACGCCCACCATTGAACTACTGCTGACATAGTGGCTGCCGAAGCTGGCCACCATTCCATCCTGAGTAACAGTAGGAATAGCATTGGTAATCTGATGAGGAAAGTGGTGACGGCTCATATATAAATCGCGGTCGTCCAGCCTAATCAACCGGCCTTCTTTTATACCTTCCCAAGGCTTGGTTGTTCTACCACCAAAAACGTGAACGGCATCAAAGGCAAAACTTCCCATGTTATACTGAAACGAATGGATAACACCATTGCCCGCTCCCTGTAGCACAATCAGCAAGAACAGTCCGCTAACCACAGCAAATCCTGTAGCAATGGTACGTATCATATTGCGTCTCAGCGTTCCCTTTATCTCCTGTAAAAGCTCAAGCATACTCTTAACCTAATAACTTTTCACTCCTACTTCATTACTCCATTCACGCCAAAAGGAGATTTTTTAGATCCGTCGTTCAACTCTACATTCTCTATCTGACCGTCCTTTATGTGTACAATCTTTTCTGCCTGATAGGCAACACCGCTCTCGTGTGTAACCACGATGATGGTCATTCCCTGCTCGTGCAGTTTCTTCAGCAGCTGCATCACCTCCAGAGAAGTCTTACTGTCCAATGCGCCCGTCGGCTCATCGGCTAGGATAATGCGGGGCTGCGTGATGAGTGCACGCGCTATGGCAACACGCTGTTTCTGCCCGCCCGACAATTCGTTGGGCATATGGTGGGCCCATTCCGTTAGACCCACCTTTTCCAGATACTCCATAGCCAACTGATTGCGTTTTCTCCTGTTAATTCCCTGATAAAAAAGGGGCAGGGCAACATTCTCCATTGCATCCTTAAAGGATATCAAGTTGAAACTTTGGAAGATAAACCCGATCATGCGGTTCCGGTAATCTGCCGCTTTCGTCTCAGAAAGATTGCGGATAAGTGTACCATCCAGGCGGTATTCGCCCTCGTCATAATCGTCCAGGATGCCCAGTATATTCAGCAGAGTTGACTTGCCCGAACCCGATGCACCCATGATGGCCACGAACTCACCTTTTCCTATATGCAGGTCTATACCCTTCAGCACATGCAATGGTTGGGCACCCTGGTACGTTTTATGAATGTTAGTTAATTGAATCATTTTTCCTAGTTAGAGAAATATATTTTCCTAGTTAAGGAGATTATCTTTTCAAGTTAGAAAAGTCCACTTTGCTGGCACCGTTTTCCTCGCAAACCAACTTCTTGCATTCGCCGCTGAATACACCCTTTCCTGCACCGTTCAGTTCTATGCGGAGATCCTGACAGAAGACATTCGCATCAATATCGCCTGCACCATTCATCTCAATCTCAATATTTCCCGCTGTCACCACATTGGTAAGTGTGCACTTTGCCGCACCGTTTGTCTCCAACTCCAAGTTACCGACCGTGAGACTGTCCACTATAAAGTTGGAGGCACCATTCAATTCTACTTTCAACTCACCAGGCATCTCTATCTTGCCCTGCATCATCAGCTTGCCCCCTCCAGAGAAGTCCACATCTGTCAGGCAAGGCGCCGTAACGTAGAGGATGATGCCAGGAGTCTTATCGCTGACATTCTTCTTTTCTCCTTCCTTAAGTTTCACCTGCAGCTCATCTTCGTCAAGTTCAACTTTATAAGCCTGCAGACATTTCTCGTTTCCACGAAGACGTACAGAATAAACACTGTCCTGACCATAGATGACACAGACAACTCCCTCTATGTCTAAGGTCTTAAAATCTGTCATCTCACATGTCTGTTCCATTACCTTACCCCACTTGACCGTATCTTCACGTTCAAACTGGAATTGGTGATTAACAGCTACGGATGCCAACTTATTCACAGCTTCTGTACAACTGGATAGAATGATAGACAGTGCTACCAACAACACAATAGGTGAAAAAATAAAACGTGCTTTCATAATCTTAATGGTTTTAACTGGTTTGTTAAATATATTATCTGAATTTGGTTATTATATCATACCATTGGGGGTTAGAATAGTAGCCAGGAATGCACAAGCATATTTACCGCATGCTATTACCTGATCCATGGTGATGTCTAACGCCTTCATGGTGCGAAAGAACTCAGGCACTTGCTCTTCAAAGAACTCCTTCTTGCGAAGTTTCAAGACAGCTTCACGAGCCCCCTCGTTGACAAAGTTTCCCAAGCCCCGACGTGTTGCCACAACATCCTGGTTCTGCAACCACTCGAAGGAGCGGGCCACGGTATTAACGTTCACCTCAACCTCGGCAGCAAACTCACGCACCGACGGCAGCTTCTCATTCTCCCTGTATTTCCCGGCGAGAATGCTATCACAGATGCTTTCAGCAATCTGAAGATATATAGGTTTCTGATTTTTAAAGTCCATAATAATACTGTTTTTCAATTCGTTTGTTATTTACGGATTCCTGCGTGTCGTAATCTGGGCTCGGCAGTACAGGCGATAGGTCAGGCACCAGATGCCGACATAAAGCAAAACTGCAAAGATGTTCAGACAGACAATCCAAACTGTAGGATTCGTTCCACTAATCCATTCGGCGATACTCTGTGCAAACTCACGCGAGATAAAAAGCTTGATAAGAAAGAGCAGAAGCAGGCCAAAAGCATTCTGGAAGACGAAATAGAACAGGAACGTCCAGGGGATGTTATACTTATACTTCCAAGCGTTCCCAAGGCAGAAGCTTCTCACATAGCAACAAAACATAATGAAGAAGAACAAAATAATGCCAAAAGAATGGTGACCAAACGGAGTAATATCTGAAAGAGCGCTATAGTCGAGAAAAACTTTGGTAATCGACTTGATTTCCGCATGAGGAATAGCCAAACGGAAGAGAGCATGCAACAAATCGGAACACAAAATACCGACGAGCCAAACCACCTGAACACCAATCACGATGACCACAACATGCCATAGGAAACGTTCCAAGTTTGTGGCAGGGAGAGTGAGTTCATTGATACGTCCTTGCTTTGTAAGCAGGTTATGGAATATGTAACCAGAAGTTATGATTGTGTACACTAAACCCAGAATGGTATCAATCGAAACAAAAGAATATATATTATCATATGTTTCTGTGGTAAAGAAGAAACCATTTGTCAGCATATTATACAGGTAGTAAATTACGATGGGCATACAGATAATAGCCACCATGAGCAATGCGGAACGAGTATAGAACTTGCTATTGACACTGAGGTCCCAGCGGGCCACGTTCAGGAAACGGTTAAAATCAAATGCTTTCATATCTTAGTCCTCCACTTTCTTATTCGTTAATGTTTCGATGAATAGTTTCTCCAGGTCGATGGGCTCATCTTGCTCAACCAAGGGAGCATCCAGTAATACCTTGTTAGGCTCGATGATGCACACATGATCCAACATACGCTCCACATCATGTACCTGATGGGTAGAGATAATTACGGTCTTCTCCTCCGACATACCTTCAATCACCACCTTACGGAACTGACTCTTGGAGAGAATGTCCAATCCGTTGGTCGGCTCGTCCATCAGCAGGTATGCTGTATTCGTTGCCAAGGCAATGCACATATACACCTTTTTCTTCTGTCCCATAGAAAGGGCACCCAGATTAACGTCAGCAGACATATCAAAACCTGCGAGACAACGCTCCAGCAATTCGTCAGAGAACTTTGGATAGAAAGGCTTCAGACTCTTTACATAGTTTCTAAGGCTGATACGGGGCAGATCGTACTCCTCAGGAACAATAAACATATCTTGCAAGACTTCGGGTCTCCGCATAGAAGCAAGCACACCCTCTATTCTTACCTCACCCTGCTTGGGACGCAGCAAACCCATTATCAAGTAAAGCAACGTGCTCTTACCCGTGCCGTTCTTTCCAAGCAGGCCATATACGCCACCTTTCTTGAATTGCAAACTGAAATTCTCTAAAACATTGTGGTACTTATTGTACCCGAATGTAACATTTTCAATACTTATCATAGTGTAATAGTTGAATAGTACACTGCAAAAGTATGACAAATAAAAATACCCGCCAA
>CADAWW010000074.1 GCA_902791675.1 uncultured Bacteroidales bacterium | reverse complement strand
CACAATACTTTCTACGGAATCTGTCACGAATACCTGATTGCAGTAAAGCTGAATCTTGTTGCGCTGCATCTCTATGTTGTTCTTGATTTTGGGGAAGTAGAGAATACCTGTCAGGTTGAAGGGATAGTCTACATTCAGATGAATCCAGAACAGAGGTTCGTCGGACATGGGGAAGAGGTGGCGATAGAACTCCTTGTAGTCCTCATCCTTCAGTTCGCTAGGCTTTTTAATCCAAAGTGGCTCTACATTATTTATAATATTATCCTCTTCAGTTTCCACCTGTTTACCATCCTTCCATTCCGTTTTCTTGCCGAAAGCAACGGGAACTGGCAGGAAGTGGCAGTACTTGCGAAGAAGGTCCTCAATCTTATTCTTTTCAAGGAATTCCTGGCAGTCATCGTCGATGTGCATAATGATGCTGGTACCACGATCTTCCTTTTGAACTTCTTCCAAAGTGAAAGAAGGGCTTCCGTCACAACTCCATTTCATGGCCGGAGCATCCTGATAGCTCTTGGTGATGATGTCCACCTGCTTGCTGACCATAAAGGAGCTGTAGAATCCCAATCCGAAGTGGCCAATGATAGCGTTGGCATCATCTTTGTACTTGTCCAGGAAGTCGTTTGCACCAGAAAATGCAATCTGGTTGATGTACTTCTCAATCTCGTCGGCTGTCATACCTATACCACGATCAGTAACGGTAACGGTCTTGGCATCCTTGTCAACGCTGACGGTAACCTTCAGGTCACCCAGTTCGCCTTTGAACTCTCCTTTGCCGCTTAGTGTTTTTAATTTCTGTGTTGCATCTACAGCATTGCTGACAATCTCACGCAGAAAAATCTCATGATCACTATACAAGAACTTTTTTATGACGGGGAAAATGTTCTCTGTTGTAACCCCGATATTACCTTGTTTCATTTTATTTTGAAATTTTATTTATCTACAATAACAATCTTTTCTTCTTTTACTTCTGTTTTTAGGGCTGTTGAGTGCTGATCTTGCATTAGAACATCGCACAGTGGGTCTTCCAACATGGTTTGCAAGATGCGTTTCAGGGGCCGGGCGCCGTATTGTACGTCATAACCTTTCTTGCCTAATAACTGTCGGGCCTCTGGAGTGACTTCTAACGTTACACCCAGTTCTTCGACACGAAGGAGTAGAGGCTTCAATTCTATGTCAACAATCTTCTGTATGCTCTCCTCGCTTAGTTGATCAAAATATATGATATCGTCTAAACGGTTAAGGAATTCTGGCGCGAACTGTTTTTTTAATGCTTTCTGAACCAAATCTCTGCTTAACTGCTTGTTCTGACTGGCATCTTTTCCACTCTGGAATCCTATACCTCGCCCGAAATCCCTGATTTGCTTTGTTCCACAGTTAGATGTCATTACAATGATAGTGTTTTTGAAGTCGATGGTGGCACCGTTTCCGTCGGTCAATCTTCCTTCATCCATCATTTGTAACAGAATATTGAATACATCAGGGTGAGCCTTTTCGATTTCATCTAGTAATACAATACTGTATGGTTTGCGGCGTACCTTTTCTGTCAGTTGTCCGCCTTCTTCAAATCCTACGTATCCAGGAGGTGCGCCTACCATTCTACTAACAGTATGCTTCTCCATGTATTCGCTCATGTCTATTCTGATAATGTTGTCGGCAGAACCGAACATCTCTAATGCCAAACACTTGGTCAGATAAGTCTTTCCTACACCGGTAGGACCGACGAACATAAATGTACCTATTGGTTTCCTGGGATCTTTTAGACCTATACGACTGCGTTGAATGCTTCTGACAATAGTCTGGATCGCATCGTCCTGACCAATTACAGCACTCTTCAGGTTGCCAGCTAGGTTTCTTAATTTCTGGTTTTCCTCTTCGCCGATTCGTTGTACAGGTATACCAGTCATCATGCTAATTACGTCTGCTACGACGGTCTCGTCAACAACGGGGCGATTGTTTTTGATTTTTTCTTCCCATTCTTTTTGCTTTTCTTGCATAGCATGCTCGATATTCTTCAGTTGATCGCGATATTCCGCTGCCAACTCGAAGTGCTGTTCCTTAACTGCCTTATCTTTCTGCTTTTTCAGTTCTGCTATGTGAGCTTCTAATTGCGATATCTCGTCAGGAATGGGTACTTCTTGGATATGAATTCGGCTACCTGCCTCATCCATGGCATCAATAGCCTTGTCCGGGAAGCTCCGTTCTGTTACATAGCGATCAGTCAGGTGAACACAGGCATCCAATGCTTCAAGAGTATATGAAATGTTATGATGCTCCTCGTAGCGTTCTTTCAGATTTAACAGAATCTGCAATGTCTCATTTGGGGTAGTGGGTTCAACCATTACTTTCTGGAAACGTCTGTCAAGTGCACCGTCTTTCTCTATTGTCTTTCGGAATTCATCCGTGGTTGTTGCACCGATACATTGGAATTCACCTCTGCTCAGAGCCGGCTTCAACATGTTGGCAGCATCCATAGAGCCAGCAGCTGCCCCAGCTCCGACCAATGTATGAATCTCGTCAATAAAAATAATAATGTCAGGATTCTTTTGCAGTTCCAAGATGATGCTACGCATACGTTCTTCAAACTGTCCGCGATATTTCGTGCCCGCTACAACACTGGCCATGTCAAGTACAATTACACGTTTATTCCATAGCAGATGACTGACTTTGTGCTGTACAATACGTTGTGCCAAACCTTCTACTATAGCGCTTTTGCCTACACCGGGTTGTCCAATTAGGATGGGGTTGTTCTTCTTGCGGCGACTTAAAATCTGTGCCACACGCTCAATCTCTTTCTGCCTGCCAATAACGGGATCCAGTAATCCGTCAGCAGCGGCTTGTGTCAAGTCTGTGCCAAAGTTGTCCAAGACAGGTGTCTTACTATTTCCTGACTTTTTCTTTATTTGTATCAGAGAAAGCGCACCGGTATCATCACCCTGTGCTGTTTCCATATTGTCATCATCATTTTCGTTATCGATGGAATCATTCACTGATTCTCTAGTAACTCCGTTCTGCTGTAAAACCCGGGTAATCGTCTGATAGGTTATATTCATGCGTTCCAATATGATGCTGGCATCACTGTCGCCTAACTTAAGTAATGCCAGTAACACATGAATTATGTAAATGCTGTCCGACTTCATGGATTTTGCCTCCAGAACACAAACCCTAAGAATTCTGGATGTTGTTATATCAAACCCCATATCGGTTAGTGATGGCGGGACCAACACTTGTTTCTGTTTGGCTATTGCTTCTAATTCTTGTTTTAAAAGTGATAGGTCGGGCTGTAGTTGTAGCAATGCATCTCTGGCAGGATTTTCTTTTTCCTGTCGTAGTATGGCTAGAACTAGATGTATGGGTGTCACACAGTCGTTATGTAGGCGTTCCGCTTCTTCCTTGCTGAATGCCAGTATCATGTTTAATTCTGGTGAAAACTTTATTGTCATGTAATTTTTATATATAGTCACAAACGGTAGTACAAAATCCGTGCCAATAACCTTCAATGTGTCTAATTGTCCTTTTCTGTTGACACGGTCTGCTTATAAACCCGAAGTTAGCCCAAAGATACAAATAATTGAGCGGAATACAAAATAAATCATCACTAAATTATGGCCAATCTGAAAAATCCAAATAAAATTTGGTTATTCTCTCACTTATTCGTATCTTTGCACCCCAAATAAAATAAGGTATTAAATAAAGTGCATTATGGGCAAGAAATTTGCAGAGCATAATAAACTGAATCTCAGTGATGTCAATAAGGAGGTTCTGGAGCAGTGGAAAGGCGAGGACCTGTTCCACAGAAGTATTTCAGAACGTGAAAGTTGTCCCTCTTTTATTTTCTTTGAGGGCCCTCCATCTGCAAACGGACATCCTGGTATTCACCATGTGATGGGCCGAACCATCAAAGATACTTTCCTGCGTTATAAGACAATGCAGGGTTTCCAGGTAAAGCGTAAGGCAGGTTGGGATACTCACGGATTACCTGTGGAATTGAGTGTCGAGAAGAGCCTGGGTATTACTAAGGAAGATATTGGCAAGAAGATTAGCGTTGACGACTACAATAGTGCATGTAAGAAGAATGTTATGATGTATACTGATGAGTGGTCTGACCTTACCAACAAGATGGGGTATTGGGTTGATCTGGAACATCCGTACATCACATACGACAACAAGTACATCGAGAGTCTCTGGTGGTTGCTGAAACAGCTCTATAACAAAGACTTACTTTATAAAGGGTACACCATACAGCCTTATAGTCCAGCAGCTGGCACAGGTCTTTCCAGTCACGAATTAAACCAGCCCGGTTGTTATCGCGATGTGAAGGATACTACGGTAACAGCACAGTTTAAAGTTGTTTTTGATGGGACAGAGAACTCTCAACTCTCAACCCTCAACTCTCAACTTTATATATTGGCCTGGACTACAACGCCGTGGACATTGCCATCAAATACTGCATTGTGCGTTGGTCCAAAGATTGACTATGTCGCTGTAAAGGGTAACAATCCCTATAGCGGTGAAGAAGCTGTCTATATTCTGGCCGAGAGTCGTCTTAGTGCATACTTCCAGGCAGAAGAAGGACAGGAGCTGGAGATTCTTTGGCGTGGTAAGGGTACAGATCTGGTTGGTCTGCATTATCAGCAGCTGATGCCTTGGGTAAAGCCTTGTGCTTTAGAAGGTGACAAAGTTGTTGAAAAAAGTGCTGAGGCATTCCGCGTAATCCCTGGTGACTATGTAACTACCGAGGATGGTACAGGTATTGTCCACATTGCTCCGACTTTTGGTGCTGATGACGCCAAGGTAGCTAAGGATGCAGGCATACCTTCCTTATTTATTATAGATAAGGCAGGTGATACCCGTCCTATGGTTGATTTTCAGGGAAAGTATTTCCTGAAAGAAGATATGGATCCTAATTTCGTATCAACTTGTGTTAATGACTCATACTGGAAGCATAGCGGCAATTATGTAAAGAATGCTTATGATCCAAAATATAACGTTGATGGCAAGTATGACGAGAAGGCAGCCAATAAGGATATGGACCTGAATGTGGTACTCTGTCTGGAGATGAAAGAAGAAGGCAGTGCCTTTAAGATCGAAAAGCATGTACACAACTATCCCCATTGCTGGCGTACCGATAAGCCTGTGCTTTATTATCCTTTGGATTCTTGGTTTATTCGCTCTACTGCCTGCAAGGATCGTATGGTGGAACTGAACAAGACCATCAAGTGGAAACCTGAGGCAACAGGAACGGGGCGATTTGGCAAATGGCTTGAGAACCTGAACGATTGGAATCTTTCCCGTAGCCGTTATTGGGGTACTCCCTTGCCCATCTGGCGTAATCGCGATACCAAAGAGGAAATCTGCATCGGTAGCGTAGAAGAACTCTACAATGAAATTGAGAAGGCTGTGGCTGCTGGAGTTATGTCCGGCAACCCCCTGAAGGATAAAGGTTTTGTTCCTGGCGATATGAGTCAGGAGAACTATGACAAGATAGACTTGCACCGACCCTACGTTGATGATATCAAGTTGGTCGGTAAGAACGGCGATGTGCTGACACGTGAGCTGGACCTTATTGACGTTTGGTTTGACTCTGGTGCTATGCCATACGCTCAGGTTCATTACCCCTTTGAGAATAAGGAAGCGTTGGACAGCCGTGTATGCTATCCTGCCGACTTCATTGCCGAGGGCGTGGATCAGACACGCGGATGGTTCTTTACTTTGCATGCTATTGCCACAATGGTGTTTGATAGCGTGGCATATAAGGCAGTTATCAGCAATGGATTGGTATTGGACAAGAACGGCATCAAGATGTCAAAACGATTGGGTAACGTCATCAATCCTTTTGAGTGCATCGAGACATACGGAACAGACCCCGTACGCTGGTATATGGTAACAAATTCCGCACCTTGGGATAACCTGAGTTTCGACCCTGATGGTGTAAAGGAGGTCAGTGGCAGCTTCTTTGTGAAACTGCATCAGACATACAGCTTATTGGCTATGTATGCTAATGTTGATGGTTGGGACAATTCTCAGCCTCAGGTTCCCTATGCTGAGCGTGCTTTGTTCGACCGTTGGATTATCAGTCAGCTGAATACTCTTATAAAAGAGGTAACGGAGGCATTGGACGATTACGAGCCTACTCGTGCCGGACGTGCTATTCAGACATTCGTTATCGACAACCTGAGCAACTGGTATGTACGTTTGGCCAAGAAACGTTTATGGGGCGAGGGCTTGCAGCAGGATAAGTTGGCTTGCTATCAGACTCTGTACGAGTGTCTGCTAACCGTAAGTAAGCTGATTGCTCCCATTTCTCCCTTCTTTGCCGACCGTCTGTACAGAGACCTTACTTTCAACGAAGCTAAGACTAGCGTACATCTGGACAGTTATCCGGTTGCTAATGAAAGCATTATTGACAAGTCGCTGGAGCAGAATATGGACGTCGTACAGAAAGTCTGTTCTATGGCGCTTTCGCTGCGTAAGAAAGAGAAAATTGGCGTACGTCAGCCTTTACAACGTATAGCTATCCCTGTTACAGACAATAGTATAAAGGAGGGCATTATCTTCCTGAAGCAAATTATCCTGGAGGAACTTAACATCAAAGAGATTGAATTTGTTGAAGGACAGATGGTAGAGAAGAGTGTTAAGCCTAACTTCCGCGTTATGGGTAAGAAGTTCGGCAAGCAGATGAAGGCTGCTGCTGATGTGGTTACGGCTCTGAGCCAGGATCAGATTGCCCAGCTGGAGAATGGAACCATTATCATCAACGTGGAAGGGTCAGATTATGAACTGACACGTGAAGATGTCGAAATTTCCGCTCAGGATATGCCTGGATGGAGCGTTACCAGTGAGGGCATACTGACCGTTGCTTTGGATATTACTATCACTCCCGAGTTACGTCTTGAAGGTGTAGCTCGCGAATTGGTACGTAGCATTCAGCAAATGCGTAAAGATACAGGTCTTGAGATTACCGACCGCATCGTTGTAACGCTTCCAACGAACGAGGACAACGAGGCTTGCGTAAAGACATTTGGCGAATACATCGCAACTCAGGTCTTGGCAGACAGTATCTCTTTAGGCGAAGAATTAACAATACAAAAAATATAAAATCATGGAAGAAGAAAAGAAACGTTATTCTGACGAGGAACTGGAAGAGTTCCGTCAGATTATACTTGACAAACTGGCTGTCACACGTCGGGACTATGAAGCTTATATGGATCAGCTTACGCGTCGTAACGACAATGGAGTTGACGATACAGCTCCCACTTACCATCAGTTAGAGGAGGGATCTGAGGCTTTGTCTAAGGAAACGCTTATGAATATGGCCGTGCGTACTCAGAAGTTCATTCAGGGCTTGGAACAGGCATTGGTGCGTATTAATAACAAGACGTATGGCATCTGCCGCGAAACGGGTAAACTTATTCCAAAAGAACGCCTACGTTTGGTGCCTCATGCAACTCTTAGTATTGAGGCAAAAAATGCTCGTGACAAACGCAAGTAATTTCATTTGTCGATGACTTGCAGACAAAAACAGGCGCTCTTCAGTGTAATACTCTCAGTAGGCATACTCTGTGTTGACCAGTTTATAAAGATAGCCGTCAAGACGGGTATGTACCTACACCAGAGTATTCACGTGACAGACTGGTTCCAGATTGTCTTTACAGAGAATCGTGGAATGGCATTTGGTATGGAATTGTTTGATAAACTAATCCTTACTTCATTTCGTATCGTTGCTGTTTCATACCTTATATATTATATATCTAAGCAGATAAGGAAAGGAATTGGCTGGGGAGTGTTGTTTTGCCTGATTCTCATTACGGCAGGAGCAGCAGGTAATATTTTTGATTGTGTCTTCTATGGTATGATCTTCAATAACCCGCCTGCACCTATGGTTGCCGAATTTGTTAACTGGGGAACAGGTTACGAAAGACTCTTTCATGGTCGTGTGGTAGATATGTTCTACTTCCCATTGGTAGAGTGGGACTGGCCTTCTTGGGTCCCTATGTTACATGGGCAGCATTTCATCTTCTTCAGCCCTATCTTCAATTTTGCTGACGCCTGCATATCATGCGGTGTAATTGCATTAATTCTCTTTTATAACAAAAAGCTGTTCCGAAATGAGGATTAATGCTTTTTCTTTCCTCTGCCTCTTCTTGGCGTTTTTCATACTGACTGGCTGTAAGCCCAAAAGACCCAAGGGAATCTTGTCTGAAGGTAAGATGGAGAAAGTGATGGTGGATTATCATCTGGCTCAGGGTATGGCAGAAGCTGCTAACGAGGGTGACTTGGAGGCTACTCGATATAAATATATTCAAGCTGTTTTCAAGAAGCATCATATTACCGAGGCTGAGTTTGATTCTTCGCTGGTATATTATTTCGAGAACTCCGAGAAATTCTTTGAAATTTATAAGAATGTCAGCCTAAAGGTGCAAGCACAAGCCGAGAAGTTCGGTGTTGATGCTCGTGCCACCCAAAACCAATATAGTCATCTTACAGATCAGGGTGATACTGCGAATATTTGGACCGATCATCCCAATACCTGTATCATACCTGACAGATTGCAGAATATATATCAGTTTACTCTTATGGCCGATAGCACTTATCAGCCAGGCGATGCCTTTATCTGGCATTTTCATACCCAGTTTATTACGCAAGGATCTGATCGGGAGACCTATGCTGTCTTTACTTTGCAATACGATAACGACTCTGTTGTCTGCATTACACAAAATGTCAGGGGTAATAATAATTTTGATATTAAATATACTCCTTCTTCTCCACTTGATACGGTTATGCTACGTAAGATGAATGGTTTTGTATATATGCCTACCATGCAACCTAACGAGAATAGCTTGATGGTGCTCTTGTTGCGGGACCTCTCGATGATTCGTATGCACCCCGAAAAGAAAGATACCATTGCAGCAGACTCTATTCAGAACGACACCCTACGTTTAGATACATTGCCTTCTCCTTCGGTCGAGAAGCGACTTTCTCCGCTTGAACTACGAGACAAACAACCGCATAGCAAGAAGATTAACGTTACTAAGGAGAAACCGCAAACCAATCGTAGTACAAGGCGTAATCAAGGAAACAGAAGAGTTCGCCGCCGTTATCAATTATGACAATAAAACGGGGCTACCATAGAATAAAGACTGCTGATGGTGAGATAATACATGGCCCATTGGTGGTGGAGACATCAGAAGAAGGCAAATTACTCTCTTACCATCTGCTATGCCAGGAAGAACCTGATACTGAATGGGTAGGAGGGGAGTTTGAGATTAGAGTTGAGAGTTTAGAGTTGAGAGTATAAAGTATATAAAAATTAACAACATGAAAAGGATTTTAATCATTGCGTTGGCTCTGTGCTTCTTTGCAGGAAGTGATATCAGTGCCAGAAAGAAGAAAACCAGCGGTAATCCCATTGCCCAAGGTTGGTATGCCGATCCTGAAGGTGCAGTCCTCGACGGCAAGTATTGGATTTTCCCCACTTATAGTGCGCCATATAAACAGCAGCTCCATTTCGATGCTTTCAGCAGCACCGATTTGGTGAACTGGACAAAGCATGAACGGGTCTTGGAACAGAAGAACATTCCTTGGCTCCACATGGCTCTATGGGCGCCTGCCATTATAGAAGCTAATAACAAGTTCTACCTTTTCTTTGGTGGTAACGATGTGCACGAAGGTGAAATAGGTGGTATAGGCGTTGCTGTTTCAGATAAGCCCGAAGGTCCGTATGTGGATGCCCTGGGTAAACCTCTTATAAACGAAATTGTAAATGGAGCCCAACCTATCGATCAGTTTGTCTTCCGCGACGATGACGGCCAGTACTATATGTTCTATGGCGGATGGCGCCATTGTAACGTCTGTAAGCTAAGTCCGGACTTGCTTAGTATCGTACCATGGGAAGACGGTCAGAAATTCCATGAGATTACACCCAGCAAGACTTATGTTGAAGGTCCCTTCATGCTGAAGCGCAACGGTAAGTATTACTTCATGTGGAGCGAGGGAGGCTGGACAGGTCCCGATTATTGTGTGGCTTATGCTATTGCCGACAGTCCCTTCGGTCCATTTCAGCGTATAGGTAAGATTCTGGAGCGTGACGAGAGTATTGCTAGAGGAGCTGGTCATCATAGCGTAATCAAGGTTCCCGGCAAAGACGAGTATTACATTATCTATCATCGTCGTCCTTTAGAAGAAACCGATGGCAATCATCGCGTTACCTGTATTGATAAACTGGAATTTAATCCCGACGGCACCATACGTCCTGTTAAAATGACGTTCGAAGGTGTGCGCGCCAACAAGATAAAGAAACGTAAATAACGCATCTTCTGGAATAACCATAACAAAATAGGGGCAGGCTTGTAAATCCTTACATCCTGCCTCTTTTTGTTTCTTATACATCAAACAAAATCTTTTTTGCCTATTGAAATTTTCTGTTCCAAACTTTGGAATATACGTTGCAAACTTTGGTATGTACATTTCAAACTTTGGAACTTACATCCCAAACTTTGAAATGGAAAATCTTCCTGTAGTTTAACGATTTTAGTTGATAGCTTAGAGGCTTATTTGTATTACTCGTTGAGTACTTTAAGTCTTATTTGTAGTGCAGGTTGATGCGGTTAAA
>CADAWW010000073.1 GCA_902791675.1 uncultured Bacteroidales bacterium | reverse complement strand
GACTCGCCAGGCAAGCCCAGCATAGAGAACAGGGGATTCAGATAGCCGGCTATCCAGGCCAGCACGCCCCAATGCTGCAGAAGAGCGACGGCAAGGGAGATGGGTATCATAAGCTGAAGCAACCAAGAGGCGCTCTTCCACGTGGGCAGAAGGGCGCTTCTTAACGATTGCATGGACTTATCAAGCAAGTCTCTGCCTGGCATGCTGTTTCTTAATCTTGGAATATACGATGACGAAGAAGAGGATCGCCCTCCAAAGCTGGAGAGGTGGCAACTCCATCGGGAATTTTCTCTACAACTTTACCATCCTGAGAAAAAACCAGAACCTGCTGGTCGAAGCGGGCACGGGCAAGAAGGCGCTTATGGGCCAACTGGATGCCGGCATCTATCAGACGCTGCATCTCACGAACTTCATAATCTGTCATTTCTTCTGGCCCTCCTCCGGCTGCTGGTGATATTTTTTATAAAGGGTCTGATAACGCTCTTTGTCGAGAATCTCGATCTTCTCGGACCCGAAGCCGCTGGCTATACGTATGGCGGGACAGTTGCTGTTGTCGTAGAGCGTCCAGTAGTCGCATACAGGCATATACAGCTGGAACAGGTTCTGCAATCCGGCCTCGTACCTGCGAACAATCACATCTGAAGGGATATTATGACCTCCCATGCTCACACGTTGGGCCACACGGCGCTGGGCTTGCTCGGGAGTACTCAACGAGAAGAACAGCAGGGTTACAAAATAACCGCGCTTCTTGGCCTGCTGAATCAACTTGACGTACGAACGGGTGGCAAGGGTGGTCTCGAAGGCGAAGGTCTCTCCGTCCTTGAGCAACTGGATGATTCGGTCAATCATCAGTCGGCCTGCCTGAATAGCCACTCCTTCGGGGTTGAAGGGCGAGATACCTGCGGCAATCTCGTCGGCATTCACAAACTCCCTGCATTTCAGCATCTCGGGCAGAACGGTAAAAGAGGCCGTTGTCTTTCCGGCTCCGTTACAGCCCGCAATAACATACAGGTTCATTTTCTTTTTCTGATGTTCCATAACTCTTACTTTTTCTTCAAAAGGTCTGGACGTAATCTTTTTGTTCTCTCTAAGCTCTGCTGAAGCTCCCACTCCTTAATCTTGGCCTCATGGCCGGAGAGGAGGATATCAGGCACACGGCCCCAATCCTTGTATTCAGCAGGACGCGTATAGACGGGTGCCGCCAACAGATTATCCTGGAAGCTGTCAGAGAGAGCGCTCTGCTCGTCACCTATGGCTCCTGGGATAATACGCACGATGGCATCCGTCATGACGGCAGCTGCCAGTTCTCCGCCTGTAAGCACATAATCGCCAATGGAGACTTCCTTGGTGATAAGATGCTCGCGAACGCGGTAGTCGATACCCTTGTAATGACCGCACAGGATGATGATGTTCTCGCACAACGAGAGGCTGTTGGCCATCGGCTGCGAGAATTGCTCACCGTCGGGAGTGGTGAAGATAATCTCGTCGTAGTGGCGCTCACTCTTGAGCTTGCTGATGCAACGGTCTATAGGCTCGCATTGCATAACCATACCGGCAAAGCCACCAAAGGGGTAGTCGTCAACACGTCGCCACTTATCCAACGTGTAATCACGCAGATTGTGGATGTGTATCTCCACCAGCCCTTTCTTCTGCGCACGGCCGACGATACTCTCCTGAGTAAAGTTCTCCAGCAGTTCGGGCAAGACGGTTATGATGTCTATTCGCATATACCTATAATATCTTTTACGCTTTGGAATCCATGACGGTCCAGATAAGCATTAATACCTTCTGCCACCTTTACGGTTATGGCAGGGTCCAGGAAGTTGGCAGTTCCAATCTCAACAGCTGATGCCCCTGCAAGAAGGAACTCTACTGCATCCGTAGCGCAACTGATGCCGCCCAATCCGATAACAGGAATCCGGACAGCATGTGCTACCTGATAGACCATCCTGAGCGCCACAGGTTTAACGCACGGGCCGCTCAAACCGCCTGTTCCGATACTAAGCACACGCTTGCGCTTCTCGGCATCGATAGCCATTCCCATCAACGTATTGATAAGGCTGACGGCATCGGCTCCTGCATCCTGAACAGCCAAGGCTATATCCGTGATGCTTGTCACATTGGGCGAAAGTTTCACAATCAGCGTCTTCTTATAAGCCTCCCTGACAGCCTTAACCACGCTGGCAGCACCATCGGTGGTAGTTCCGAAGGCCATTCCGCCGTGCTTGACATTGGGGCAGGAGATGTTCAACTCTATGGCGGGAATGTGCTCCAGTTCGTTGATACGGGCAGCACACTCGGCATAATCCTCGGGACTGTTGCCCGATACATTCACAATCATATTGGTGCGGATATCCTTGATCTGCGGGTAGATGTGCTCGCAGAAGTAGTCCACACCCTTGTTCTGAAGGCCTACGCAGTTGAGCATTCCCTGGGCTGTCTCAGCCATACGGGGATAGGGGTTTCCCTGACGAGGCTGCAAGGTTGTACCTTTAACAATTATACCGCCTATCTGTTCAAGATTGACAAAATCCTGGAACTCCAGACCGTAGCCGAATGTTCCGCTGGCGGTCATCACGGGATTGCAGAGCTGCAAGCCTGCTATGTTAGTTCTTAAATCTGCCATTTCAGTTTCTTTATATCGAATACAGGACCTTCCTTGCATACACACACATTGCCCGTCTCTGTGTCCTCGACACAACACAGGCAGGCGCCTAAACCGCATGCCATCATATTCTCCAGACTGACCTCGCAAGGCGTATCAGCACTCTTGGCATAACGGGCCACAGCCACCATCATGGGCTTGGGGCCGCATACGCTAATCTGGGTGAACTTCTCCTGCTGCAGAAGGCTGTGCTGGGTAACAAAGCCTTTCTCGCCCATCGAACCGTCTTCTGTAGTAACAAACACGCGTCCCAAAGCCCTGAACTTATCCAGCTGCAACAGATCTCCTGCACTACGGGCACCTAAAAGAAAAGTAGGTTCTATGCCTTTCTCTCTCATTACGGCACCCATATACAATAGGGGAGCCACGCCTACGCCTCCGCCAACCTGCAAAACACGAGCCGAGGCATCTGAGGGCATCGTAAAGCCGTTACCCAAGGGAAGGATTACGTTCAGCGTATCTCCTGCCTGCATCCTGGCAAGCTGGCGCGTGCCGTCACCTACGGTCTGAACAAGGAACCATACCTCGTTCTGCTTTCTGTCAACATAATGAATACTGATGGGGCGACGCAGAAAAGTCTGCTTGCTGCCTTCTATCTGTAATTGGGCAAACTGACCGGGTTGCATCTCGGGCAAGGGCTTCTGGCAATCCGTAGCCTTTAACAGCACATAGCGCTCATGAAGCCGCTCGACAGCCGTCAGTTTCAAGTCCAAAATATACTTCTTCATTTACTTATTCTGCCTATTTTTGTGCGAAGGTATAAAAAAAACCTGAAACACAAGGCAGAGTTTCAGGAGTTTTTTCATTTAAGATGAAAATGTTTCGAACGTTCCGTCGTCATAAAACACACGGATTTCTGTGATTCTACGTTGCGGTTTGTCAATATATTTTACTACTTCTTGAATTTGGGGTGCAGGAGTAGGGGTAGAATTCACCTCGGAAGAAGGGGGTAAATCAGTGGCAAACAAATCGGACTGTCCGGATGCAGCATCCGAAGGCTTGGATGGAGTCCCGTCAAGAAGCATTTCCCCCTCGCCGAACATCAGCCAGTTAATACTGATATGTGGAAAGCATTCATGTATCGCATTAACGATATTGTTAGTGGGGCGGGTTCTTCCTGTGAAGATACCCGACAAAGTTCCTTCGGCTATACAAAGGGTTGCGGCAAACTCCTTTTGCGACATACCCTGATATTTCATCAACTGATAAATCCTGTCCTTCATCTTATTTCCTGTATAATTAGTAGGGGTGCACCCCTCGATTTTAAAATCTAAACTGGGTACAAAGGTAGAAAAACCGATTTAAATATCCAAATTTTACAATTCAAAAATCAAAAGAAAAATTTTTGTGAATATTTACGCTTGCAAATATTTACAACTATAAATCAAAAAGTGTAATCGTTAACAAAATCCAACGGTTACATGCAGATTTGCAAATTTACAGACTTAAAGTAAAGTGTATAGGTTGATAAATATAAAAATCTGATTGTCTATGTATTATAATTGGTGAATGTTGTCTAACAGATGTTAAAATAGCAAATTGGGGTAAAAAATCAAAAGTCTTTACACTTTAATAAAGTAAAATCACAAATACAATTACCGAACAGATTGATTTTTAAGCCATTACCAATATCATTAATTTTTGCATATTATTCAGTTTTATGATTAAAACCGGGTGATTTGGGATTGTAAATGCAATGTGCAAACATACAATTTATATTTGCGAATATGAATTCGAGTTCTTAATTTACAATTACGAAGCAGCCGTGGATGTTGTGTTTGCAAATCGGGTTTACAATTTCAATTTACAAATTTAAACCACAAAATCGGAAAAATGCCCTATTTTTGCCAGATTTGGAATGCGTAACGAATCCCCGTCCAGCTGTGAAAACACACAGATTTACGCGATTCTCAGCGTGCCAAAAAAGGCCCTAACTTGCTATTTTTCAGAATATAGGGCCCTATTTTTGTTGTAAGTCAACTGTTACAATCTAGACAAAAATCAATGTAAAATAAAGAAAATAAGTTCCTGTAAAAGCTCCTCTTTTGGAGTTTTGCACCCCCCTACTCCCTTGCCTTTGGCATCAGTTTTGCGTATTTCAGATAATATCTGTAAAACCTTCACTCCTTTGTAGTTTTGATAGGCCGGAATAATATCCTTTCTGGCTTGCCATTCCGGCATTCCCAACCAGGCAGCAATTCCCCTGTCACTTTTATCCGGAGCATAATATGTCAGCAAAACGGCAGAAAAAAATGTAAATAAATTGGAAAGTGTCTGCGGAAGGGCAAACTTCTGTTGTTGGCCCTGATAGTACTTTACTATCTGCATGCTCTTGAAGACATCTTTAACGGCCAGAGCGGAACGCAACTCAAAATCATTGAATTCCTTGCTCATTCCTGTCAACTCCTCTACCCTGCCCGCCGTTACGCAATCCTCGTTCTCAGAGAGCGACAGCAGCAATTTATCCATTTCGGCAGACAGACGGCACAAATCGGCTCCTACGTGTCCTGCCAGCATCTGAACGGCCTGCGTTTCTATTTTCACCTTTTTACGGCTAAAATATTGCGTGATAAATTGTGGCAGCTGACTATCATAAAGCCTCTTGCTCTCATATACCACACCATTCTGCTCTATCAGCTTGGTCACAGCCTTGCGTTTATCCAACGTGCCGTGCTTGTAACAGAGAATAAGAACCGTAGTGGGAGTAATATGCTGCAGATAAGCCTCTAAAGCGTCCAGAGAACGCATAGCCTGCGCCTCGCGTACCAGAACCACACGCCTGTCGGCCATCATAGGATAAGCTCTGGCCAGCTCCACAACCTTGTCGGCAGTCGTTTCAAGGCCATACACAATATCCAGGTTAAAATCGCGTTCGTCCGGCTGCAAGAGCGTTTCCGTCAGGAAATCGCTCAATTTATCTATATAATAGTCCTCTGCGCCCATCAGGAGATAGACGGGCTTCACCTCTCCAGCCCGAACAGAGCGGATTATATCTTCGTGCGAAATGCCTCCTTTTGCCTGTGCAGCCATTAATAGTCGAATTTCAAGTGACGAACCGTCTTCTTTTCCTGTTTAATCATCTCAAGAGCCTGAATGCCTATAGCAACGTGATCCTCGACATACTTGCTTGTCACGATCTTGTCACTCTGGTCAGTCTTCACCCCCTCCGGAACCATTGGGTTGTCACTTACCAGCAAGAGGGCTCCCGTGGGAATATGGTTGGCAAATCCACAGGTAAAGAGGGTTGCCGTCTCCATATCCACAGCCATGGCACGTGTGGTGCGCAGATACTCCTTAAACTTATCATCATGTTCCCAGACACGACGGTTGGTTGTATAAACCGTTCCCGTCCAGTAGTCGAAGCCCAAGTCGCGGATGGTACTTGAGATAGCACGCTGCAGCATAAATGCAGGTAATGCAGGCACCTCTGGCGGGAAATAGTCGTTGCTGGTACCTTCTCCCCTGATACCGGCAATGGGCAGAATCAGGTCGCCGCGCTGGGTCTTGGTCGAGATTCCTCCACACTTACCCAGGAAAAGGCAGGCCTTGGGTTGTATGGCTGTCAGAAGGTCCATGATAATCGCTGCATTAGGACTTCCCATACCAAAGTTGATGATGCTTATGCCATCTGCCGTTGCCGAACGCATGTTTGACGTATAATCAGGTGCTTCAATACCGAATTTCCTGCAGAAAATGTCCACATAGTTATTAAAATTGGTCAGCAAAACATATTCGCCAAACTCTTCCAGTTGCTTATGCGTGTATCTGGGCAACCAATTTTCTACAATCTCTTGCTTGGTTTTCATTTTTTATATATTTTTGTAGGCAAAGATACAAATTATTCTGGAATGGAAGCGCTGAATTTACCAAAAACGGACCTAAAGTTACAAAGAAAGGGAAATAGAGTGACGGTTTTTGATATTTTACGCAAAAAACACGTCATCCTTACTCCTGAAGAGTGGGTACGCCAGCACTTCATTCATTTTCTTATCAACCAAAAGGGATACAACGCCTCTTGTATCGCCAACGAGGTTGCCCTGAACCTCAACAACACACAGAAGCGTTGCGACTCGGTTGTCTATGACGCCCAGGCACGGCCTATTATGATTGTCGAATACAAAGCACCTCACATTTCCATCAGTCAGAATGTCTTTAACCAGATAAGCCGATACAACATAAAAATGCAGGTCAGATGGCTTGTTGTTAGCAACGGGATGCAACATTACTGCTGCAAGATTAACTACGAGAATGGAACCTACGAGTTTCTGCCGGATATCCCCACATGGGATGAACTTTCTCGGTGAGAAGTTATTAGGTTATTAGGGTATTAGGTTATTAGGGTATTAGGTTATTAGGGTATTAGGTTATTAGGGTAAAAAAAACGGCTGGAAAAATCCAGCCTATTTTTTTTAGGGGTTATAGCTTATCAGCTCTAATCTCTAATCTCTAAACAATCACCCTTGCTCCCCTCTCTCTCGGAAAGGGGCTGGGGGTGAGGCCTTCAACTCTCAGAACTCTCCTCGGCCTTCTTGCGAGTAGCTCTTCTGCGCTTTGGCTTTTCTTCCTTTCCAATCACTTCTACACCAGCCAGTTCGGGGTCAACCATAATACGACCGCAGTATTCGCATACGATAATCTTCTTGCGCATACGGATATCCAACTGACGCTGAGGTGGAATCTTGTTGAAGCAACCACCACAGGCATCACGCTGTACGTAAACAACGCCCAGACCATTACGGCTATTTCTGCGAATACGCTTGAACGCACCCAACAGACGAGGCTCTATCGTTAATTCCAAAGCCTTAGCCTTCTCGCGAAGCTTATCCTCATCAGCCTTGGTTTCTGCGATAATCTCCTCCAGCTCACCACGCTTTACTTCCAGGTCGTCACGTCTTTCTTTAACCAGCAAATTACATTGGGTAACCTCGGCACTTTTGCTCTCCACCAAAGCCTTAGCCTCTGCTATCTTCTTGTGATTCAATACATTATCCAACTCAGCATACTCTATCTGCTTGCTCAGGGTGTCGTATTCGCGGTTGTTTCTTACGCTATCCATCTGGGTCTTAAAGCGTTCGATATTACTGTTATTGACCTCGATGTCACCATTACGCTGATTGATTTCGCGTTTCAACTCAGCCACCTCAGCAGAAATCTTATCTATACGAGTGGACAAACCCTCGATTTCGTCCTCCAGGTCCTGAACCTCAAGGGGCAGCTCACCACGCAGGGTCTTAATCTTATCGATCTCTGTCAACAGTTTCTGCAACTCATACAGATTCTTCAGCTTTTCTTCCACGCTCAAATCTGCGGGATCCTTAACTTTTTCTCTTGCCATAATTTAAATATACTATTTGACTATTTATAATTTACATTTTTTTGTACTCCCCCAAGGGGGAGCGGAGAGGGGGCTCAAAGGTACTTAATCGGGTTGGTACAGACAGTCGTCTTAAAGAGGGCCAGACTGGGGAATTTCTCCTCAATCACCCCACGCAAGATGTCTGTCGTGTACTGCTCGCTCTGGTAATGTCCCAGCACGCCAATCTGTATCTGTTGGGCATGACCGAAGTATTGATGGTAATGCATTTCACCCGTCAGAAAAGCATCGGCTTTCAGTCGGATAGCCTCATCCAACAGGAAATCCCCTGCTCCGCCGCAGATGGCTACACATTGTATCGGACGTAGCAACAGTTCGTTGTGCATCAGGCATTCTACGCCAAAGGCCTGCTTCACCCTTTGCAGGAACACCAACGAATCTTCGCCCTCCGGCAGATATCCCATCACGCCATTGCCGGCCAGCACCATGCGCTCTTTTGCATCAGTATGAACAGATACCCTGCGCTGCTGAATCAGCTCCACATCCATCAATCCCAGGCGCTCCGCAATGGCGTAGTTTACGCCGTCTATGGCGCTGTCCAGATTGGTATGGGCAGCGTAGATGTTTATGTCGTTCTGAACGGCCATCCTTACGCAACGCTGTACCATATCGGTATCAGAAAGCACTTTCAGGCCGCGGAACAACAGCGGATGATGAGACACAATAAGGTTGCACCCCAACTCTACGGCCTCCTGAATCACTTCCTCGGTCACGTCAAGGCACAATAAAACCCCTGAGACTTCCGCCTCTGTCAGTCCAACCTGCAAGCCAGCATTATCATAACTCTCCTGCAAGGGCAGAGGCGCGAAATTTTCAAGGGCGTTCATCACTTCCCGAACTCTCACGCTCATAGTAAGTACATTTCTTGGGCGCAAAGGTACGCCAAAAGAAGATAAAATCCAAATTTCTACTCTCATTTTTCACTTTTCACTATTCCCTATTACTTTTTTTCGTATCTTTGCAGCCACATATATATATAAAAGGTAAGAGGACTTATGGCTATTCATTTTCAGAAACCGACAACAACAATCACCGATCTGCTTATGCAACTTCGATATGATGAGGAGCATGGTCCGGAACTGACAGAAATCCGTTCTACCCATCTGCCTGCCGAATGGTATCCGCAATGTGCCGTCCAGCTGACTTGGCCGCATGCCGGAACCGACTGGGCTCCTGTGCTGAAGGAAGTAACACATTGCTACGTCCAGATGACCATGCAGATTGCCTCTCGCGAGAAACTTCTGATTGTCACACCAGAGGCCGAACAGGTAAAGGCGCTTCTTACAGAGCAGTTGCCCAAGCAGGTATGCCAGCAGATTATGTATTGCCAGATGCCCACCAACGACACCTGGGCGCGCGACCACGGCTTCATTACCTTACTCACCGAGACAGGCACATGCCTGCTCGACTTCCGATTCAACGGATGGGGCGAGAAGTTCCCTGCCGAGTTCGACAATCAGATTTGCCGCAACCTTATGCAGCAGGACATTTTCAGGGGTGAGTACGAAGACCATCTCGATTTCGTTCTCGAAGGCGGCAGCATAGAGAGCGACGGAATGGGAACCATCCTTACTACCAGCCGATGTCTGTTGGCTCCACACAGGAACCAGCCTCTCACACAGGCCGATATAGAGAAGAAGTTACTCTCTTACCTCCATGCCGAGCGCATCCTCTGGCTCGATCACGGTTATCTGGCCGGCGACGATACGGACAGCCACATAGATACGCTGGCCCGTTTCTGTCCCAACAATACCATTGCCTATGTACAATGTACAGATACCGGAGACGAGCACTATGCCGAGTTAAACCTGATGGAGGAGCAGCTGCGCTCCTTCCGAACCCTCAGCGGCGAGCCCTATAATCTTATCCCACTGCCAATGGCTCCCAAACGGTTCGACGAAGACGGTTCCCGCCTGCCTGCCACCTACGCCAATTTCCTTATCATCAATAAGGCGGTGCTGATGCCCACATACGGCGATTACGAGTCAGACCGTCAGGCACGCAGCCAACTGGCCAAAGCGTTCCCTAAGCACGAGATTGTGGAAATAGATAGCCAGACGCTCATCCTTCAGCACGGCTCCATTCATTGCTCTGCCATGCAGTTCCCCGTAGGGGCAGTTAACGAAAACGATAACGATAACGAAAACCAAATATAAGTTACAGCTCCCGTTGGTTTTGCCAACGGGAACGATAACGAAAGACCAAAACCAAATATAAGTTACAGCTCCCGTTGGTTTTGCCAACGGGAACGATAACGAAAGACAAAAACAATGAAAATAGGAATCATACAGCAAAGTTGCACAGCTGACATAGAAGGCAACAAGCAGAAGCTGGCCCGGAATATTGCCGATGTGGCAAAGCAGGGCGCACAGCTGGTGGTGTTGCAGGAGTTGCACAACAGCCTTTATTTCTGTCAGACCGAGAATGTGGACAACTTCTCGCTGGCAGAACCCATTCCGGGGCCCAGTACGCAGTTCTATGGCGAATTGGCCCGTCAGCACAACATTGTGCTGGTGACCAGCCTCTTTGAGCGCAGGACGGCAGGACTATACCATAATACGGCTGTTGTCTTCGAGAAGGACGGC
>CADAWW010000072.1 GCA_902791675.1 uncultured Bacteroidales bacterium | reverse complement strand
ACCTACTCTGTTTTACCGGAGGTGGTAAAGACGCTCAGGGAGGCTGCCAACGAATCAGGTGCTGCTTTCTGGAATATGTACGATGTGATGGGCGGAAAAGGAAGTATGACAAAGTGGGTCAACTCGGGGCTGGCAGGTTCCGACTATGTTCACTTTACGCCTGCAGGAGCCAAGAAGATGGCTCACATGCTATACGAGACCCTGCAGTTCTATTATAAGTTTTACAGATTCCGCTCGGGGCAGGATAAGGTGGAACTGCCGGAGGAGGATTCCCTGAAAGTTGATTCGATATGACAAGGAGGCTAAGTGTAATCATACTGTTGCTTGTCTCTTCGTGGACTTGCCTGGCACAAGGTCTGGAGTGTGTGGAGATAGCCGACTCTGCCATTGTGAACTTCGAAGCCAACCGTTTACAGTTCCCAGCCGGACACCATAAGTTCGAAGCCCTGTACCGTAAAATGGAGCATCTGCGCAGGGGAGGCAAAGGTACGGTGAATATCCTGCATGTGGGAGGGAGCCATGTGCAGGCAGGTGTGATGAGTCACAAACTGAGGTGTAACTTTTCGCAGATGATGCCGGAAAGGCCGCAAAGCAGAGGACTGATGTTCCCCTTCAGGGCTATCAAAACCAATGCGCCAAAGGATTATGAATTCTCGGCTTCGGGCAGTTGGAAAAGGGTTCGTTGTCTGGACAGAATGCCTTCCCATCCGCTGGGCCTGAGCGGTGCTGTAGCTGAGGCATGTTCGGAAGACTGCTCGCTGACCTTGAGCGTGGACGAGTCCTTCGCCTTTCAGCGCCTGCGAATAATTGGTGAACCGATAGGTGGCGAATGCCGTCCGCTTATCATAACAGCAGAAACTGATACATTGCTTTTAGAACATGAGGGCAGCGACTTCCTGTTTACTTTCCCCCAACCGACCAACGAGTGCACCATCATCTTCGAAGGTTTGGAGCACGACAGCATCAGTTTTGCCTTACGCGGCGTTTGGCCGGAGAACGATGAGGTAGGAATCACATACACAGGAAGCGGAATCAACGGCGCATCGGTACCCTCGTGGCTGCGTTGTGAGCTTTTTACCCAAGAACTGAACAGGTTGTGTCCGCCCGACTTGGTTATCTTTGGCATAGGCATCAACGATGCCAACACCTCGACAGCCAAATTCAATGTTGAAACGTTCAAGGAAAACTATCGGCAGCTCATAAACAGCATCCTGAGTGTTAACCCCAATGCAACTTTTCTGTTTATCACCAACAACGACTGCTGGCTGCGTGTGAGCAGGCGTCGTCGTGTGTTCAATGCCAACGGCCCCGTTGTGGAGAAAGCAATGACGGAGTTGGCCCGTGAGTTCGACGGAGCCGTATTCGACCAGTTTCAGGTGATGGGCGGATTGGGGAGTAGCAGCAAATGGGTAAAGGCTGGTCTGATGAACAGAGACCATGTTCACTTCCTTGAAGCAGGATACCAGCTGATGGCCGATCTGATATATAATGCCTTTGTGCAGGATTACAACGACTACATAAGATAGGATATGGATTTGTCGGTTTTAACAAGATATATTCAGAACGTTTTCGCCTTCGACCCCGAGACTCCGCTGCTATTCACGCAGTTCCAGTTCTGGGCGTTCTTCAGCCTGGTGTTTATGGCCTTTGTCCTATTCCAGCGAAGAGCTTGGATGCGAAATGCGTATCTCTTTGCTGTCAGCCTCTTGTTCTACTACAAGACAAGCGGTGCATTTGTGGGCTTGCTGGTACTGGTGACTTGTTCGGATTTCCTGATTGCACAGCTGATATATAAATGCAAGGCGAGGTGGAAGAAACGGGCTTGGCTCTCGTTGAGTGTGTGCATCGATTTGGGCATCCTGTGCTATTTCAAATACAGCTATTTCTTTGCCGACATCATCAACCAGATGTTCGGCACCCAGATAGAAGTCTCGAATGTGGCAGCAAAGTGGTTGAACGAGCTGACGGAAACATCATACTTTAGTGTGGATAAGATTATCCTGCCAGTAGGTATCTCGTTTTATACCTTCCAGATTGTAAGCTATACGGCAGATGTGTATAAGGGACTGGTAAAGCCTGTCAGGAATATTCTGGACTTCGGCTTCTACGTAAGTTTCTTCCCCCAGCTGGTGGCTGGTCCTATCGTTAAGGCCAGTGACTTTATTCCGCAGCTGTACCGCAAGTATTTCCTAAGTCGCAGACAGTTTGGCATCGCCATCTTCTGGATAGTAAACGGATTGATTAAGAAGATTGTGCTGAGCGACTATCTGGCGGTGAATTTTATAGACAGGGTATTCGATAACCCAATGCTCTTTACAGGTTTCGAGAATCTGGCAGCGCTGTTCCTGTACTCGCTACAGGTGTATGCCGACTTCTCGGGTTACACCGATATCGCCATAGGCCTGAGCATGCTGATGGGTTTCCATCTGCCCAGAAACTTCAATTCGCCATACAAAGCACTCAACTGCAGCAACTTCTGGAAACGTTGGCACATAAGCCTGAGCCGTTGGTTGCAGACTTATCTGTACATCCCATTGGGAGGAAACAGGACTATCGGTTTCGGTACCATCTTCTGGATAGCAGTCCTAACACTTTCGGCTTTGATTCTGAGCGGGAACCTGTATGTAAGTATCTCTGTATTGGTATTGGCTATAGCAGTAATCCTGACGGCTTGGTATTGCCCGGAGAGAAGGCGTAAGATATGGGCCAACCTGAACAGCATGATTACCATGTTGCTAGGCGGCTTATGGCATGGTGCCAGTATGAACTTCCTCATCTGGGGTGGTCTGAACGGTGTAGGT
Source organism: uncultured Bacteroidales bacterium (assembly GCA_902791675.1). Classification (GTDB taxonomy): domain Bacteria; phylum Bacteroidota; class Bacteroidia; order Bacteroidales; family Bacteroidaceae; genus Physcousia. The sequence goes on along the minus strand of CADAWW010000072.1, from coordinate 7,868 downwards.
ATGGTAGTCTTCAAGTTCTGGCGCGACAGCTCGTTGCTGATTCGCTGTATGGGCAGCACCGTGATAGTAGCAATTCTGTGGCTGCTGGCAACACAGGTTCCGTCTCCCCTTTGGAACCTTTTCCTTGCGTATGTTTCCTTCATTATGGTAAGTGCCTGGATTAGATGGGCCTACATAAGAATGAACCTGCCGCATTGCTGGGGTTGGTTGGAGCGCTCGTGGTGCATATTGGTGACATTCACCTTTATTACCTTTACCCGACTGTTCTTCCGCTCTGGCTCTAATCTTGACCCTGCTATTGCCAACGAGACCGCCTGGAACACAGCTACCAGTATGGTAACAAGGATTGGTTCTTCGTGGAGCGGAAATGTGTGGGAGATTGTACTGGCATATAGCAATGTCTTTACCTTATTTATATTAGGAATGATTATTCACTGGTTGCCGGAGAATTGGAAAAGACGTTACCGCATAGGTTTTGCCAAACTGCCCCTTCCGGTAATGTGCTTGATATGCATTTTAGCTGTATTCTTTATCTATCAGTTTGTAACAGCCAAAATGCAACCGTTTATATACTTCCAGTTCTAATATCATTCGGATTGTTTTCCATTATTTGTTTTGCAGCAAAGCATTGCTAAATGAATGTTGCAGAATGGTAAAACTTGTTATAAAATACGTAAAATTTTAAATAATGCTTGCAAGAATCGGTATTTTTCTCTACCTTCGCAAATAGAAGTTACTGTTTAATCTAAGAAATAAAGACAATGAAAACAAAAACGATTTTCTTTATGCTGCTACTGATGATGGCAGCAAGTGTAAACGCACAAAAACACGAGTTCGCAAACTGGAAACGTTATGCTCAGGCTAACAGAGAGTTAGGTGCACCTGACAAGAAAGCTAAGCGCGTGGTACTGATGGGTAACAGCATTACCGACGGTTGGCCAAGAGTAAGTGCCCAATTCTTCAAGGACCATCCTTATATCATAGGCAGAGGTATCGGAGGTCAGACCAGTTACCAGTTCCTGCTCCGCTTCCGCGAGGATGTTATCAATCTCAAGCCCAAAGTTGTTGTTATCAACTACGGAACCAATGATATTGCCGAAAACACAGGTGCATACGACGAGGATTTAACCTTTGGCAATGTATGCTCGATGGTTGAGTTAGCTAAGTACCATAAGTGCAAAGTCGTTCTGGCAAGTTGTCTGCCTGCCGGCGGTTTCAGCTGGCGTCCGGCTATAACTGATGCGATGGAGAAAATACGCCATCTGAATGCTCGCGTTCAGGAATACGCCAAGAAGAACAAAATTCCATACGTAGATTATTTCAGCGCAATGGTTACCCCCGACGGTAAGGCGATGAGAGCCGAGCTAGCCCAGGACAACCCCGGTGTACACCCCAACGAGGCGGGATACAAGATTATGGAGGGCTTGCTGCTCCCCGTTATCGAGAAATTACGTTAAGAGAGTTATAATTGTAAGTGCCGCCATTGGTGGCACTTACTTATGACAACCTATAAGAACCCATCATGACCGATAATAACTATTGCCTAATTCTTGCTGGCGGTAATGGAAGCCGATTGTGGCCAGTAAGCAGAACTACTTATCCAAAACAGTTTATGGACCTGCTGGGAACAGGCAGGACATTGTTACAACAGGCCTACGACCGAGTGGCACGATTTATTGACCCTTCACACATTTATATTTCTACAAATATTCAGTATCTGCCTATTGTTTACGAACAACTGCCAATGGTAGATGACAAACACATATTGGAAGAACCCCTGCGACGCGGGACCCTTGCATCGGTAGCATGGGGAACCGTGGTAATAGCTAAGGAAAATCCGAAAGCCAGAATCTTTGTCTCGCCTTCTGATCACCTGATAATGAAGGAAGCGTGCTTCGAAAAAGATGTACTCTCGGCATTGGACTTTGTAGATACTCACGATTGCCTGCTGGTAACAGGAATGCGTCCTACCCGACCCGAAACAGGTTACGGTTATATGCAGATCGATGATGACCAACAGATAGGTGACCGCTTTTATCCGGTAAAGTCCTTTACAGAGAAGCCCAACGAGGACTTTGCCAATATATTTTTACAGGAAGGTAACTTCTACTGGAATACGGGACTTTTCTACTTCAATGTAAACGTGATGCTGCAGAAACTGTATGACTTGGTTCCCGAATATCAGGTAGAGATTCCACGCATGATGGCCGAGGCAGAATTCGGCTCGTCCAAGTCTGCTCCCGAGTTTTTCAGTCGACTCCCGAATCTGAATATTGACATGAGCATCCTTGAACGGAGTAATAACGTATATATGCAACAGGGACAATTCGAATGGGCCGACTTAGGTACATGGGCCAGCATTCACGATGATGCACCTGCTGACAAAGACGGCAATGTGCTTTTGAACACAAATGCTTATCTCTACGAAAGCAAGAATAATATTATCCGTCTCTCGGAAGGCAGGACGGCCGTTGTTAAGGGACTTAACGACTATGTAATAGCAGAAGAGGGCGAAATCCTGATGATTTGCCCTCGTGCTGATGTGGCTGCTATGCGTAAGATGCATACAGACATCAAATTTTCTTAAAGATATTATAACTCTTTGCGGATAGAGGCTGCAATTTGCTCAAACTCCTCCCGGCTCAGTTCCAGGTGTGGGTTGGTGAATCGCATGTCAGCCTCACTCTGCATAGGTACCAGATGAATGTGGGCATGGGGAACCTCAAGACCCAATACACACTGTCCTACTTTAACACAGGGAATAGCTTTTTTAATAGCTATGGCAACCTTCTTGGCAAAAACCTGTAGGCCTGCCAGCTCTTCGTCTGTGAGGTCGAAGATATAGTCAACCTCGCGTTTGGGGATTACCAATGTGTGCCCCTTCTGTAAAGGACTGATATCGAGGAATGCAAAGTATTTATCGTCCTCGGCTATCTTGTAGCAGGGAATCTCGCCAGCTACAATACGTGAAAAGATACTTGCCATAATACTTATTCGAATTTTATGCTTACAACTTCCAGTTGAATGGTGCCGGCAGGAACCTTTACCTCGGCTATCTCGCCAACCTTCTTACCCAACAGACCTTTGGCAATAGGTGTCTCGACGCTCAGTTTTCCAGCACGTAAGTCAGCTTCTGTAGCACTTACAATGGTGTACTTCATCTGCTGCTTGGTCTTCACATTGCGCAGTTCTACGGTTGCCAGAATCTGTACAGTGCTGGTATCCATAAGGGTAGTATCAATAATCTTAGCCTCCATTATGGTTTTCTTCAGCATAGCAATCTCTGTCTCCAGTTTTCCTTGCCACTCTTTTGCCGCATCATATTCTGCATTCTCAGAAAGATCGCCCTTGTCGCGCGCCTCTGCAATAGCAGCACTCGCAGCGGGTCTGTCAACACTCTCCATGTGTTGCAGTTTAGCTACCAGTTCATCGTAGCCTTTTTGTGAAATGTATGCCATATCCTTTTATTTTGTTTTTATTGTTTTCGTTTTCGTTTTGGTGCCAACTCGTCAACTTGTCAACTCCCATCATTTTTCGCGACGCAAAAGAAAAAGAATCCCAGCGGTAATGCTGGAACCCTTCACTTAACGCTTATTATGATTCGCCGCTGCAAAGGTAGGGATATTTTTCCTACCTTGCAAATTTTCACTCCTAAAAATTATAGCAGGCTTTCAATTGCCTTCTTGATGTCATTTGTAGTTTCCATTCGTGACTGTAGGTCACAATTTCGGTCTATCAGGAAATAGGAAGGTAGTGCCTGTACCTGGTAGAGGGTCAGCATATCGCAGTCAAGACCTTCTTCGGCATAAACGCAGACCCAAGGAAGATTTTCGCATCGCTGTGTCCAGAAATGACGGTCGGGGTCGAAACTTACCTGATAGATTTCAAATCCGCTGGCGTGATATTTATTGTATAATTCGCGCAGCTGAAGGGTCCTTTCCTGGCTCCCTTCAAGACTGAAGGCAGTGAAATCAAGCAGGACAACCTTTCCCTTAAGGTCGCTCAGTGTACGAGGTGTTCCGTTGATATCAGGGAAAGTCATATCAATAATTCCCAGTTCCTTAACTTTCTCTCCATCGATATTCAAGACTACCTTATGGGCCGGTGCCTGGTTCTTCCGCCCTTCGGCAGCAATATTAAAGAGATTCTGGGTGCGAGGACTACCCGGATACTTCTGGTCCCAAGCATTTGCAATAGCTCGTATCCAAGCCAGGTCGTTCTTATCGTTCATAGGGTCAAAGAGCAATCGTCCGCCTAGTACTTGGAAGCAGGCAAAATAACTATATGTAGCCCCATAACGGTTTTGGATAATATCCATTTCTACATCGGTCTTATAATCCTTAATGAGTTGCTCTATCATATCGGAGCGTTCTTGTATAGTGTAGTTGCGGTCGTCGGAAACACGCCTGATTTGTTTTTCCAAATCAGCCAGTTTAAGACAAAGCAACCTGATGGTGTCGCACACACCGCTGCCCTCAACCTTATAGCCGAACGACATATTCTTCAGGCTGGCATCCACGGTAACAGTTTCTGTGCTGTCGAAGGCCAGATTGATGCATTGGTTACCGATGCGCAGACGATAAAATTCGGGATTCCCGACGGTATCACCGCTCATTTCGTAGAAACCGTCTTCTGTAAGTTTGACAGAGTCTATCGCCTGAATACCGTTCCCCAGTGTGATGTGTTCCAGATACATGACCGTATCGGCCGCATCAGTAATGTGACCTGTAACATGGAATCTGCCCTTCTGCTGACAACCTGCCAGAAGAAGACAAGTTGCTATAACGAATAATTTTAACTTCATGATGTATAAAAATTTGCTTTTTGGCCCCGCAAAGGTACAATTTTTATCTTGTATTATACCTTATTTAATAAAAAAGAGCATTAAAGATGAAAAATTATGAATTATGCATAAAGAATTGTGAATTAAATTACTACCTTTGCACCAATTTTTTGACGCAATTTTATATTTTTAACAAAAAAAGATGAACGTAATTACAAAGACAGTCGAGTTGCCTGATGGAAGAACCATCAGCATCGAGACCGGGAAACTTGCCAAACAAGCCGATGGAGCTGTTATGTTGCGTATGAACAACACCATGCTGCTGGCCACTGTTTGCGCTGCCAAAGATGCCGTTCCCGGAACAGATTTCATGCCCTTGCAGGTAGAGTACAGAGAGAAGTATTTTGCAGCCGGACGTTTTCCCGGCGGTTTTACCAAGCGCGAAGGCAAAGCTAATGACGACGAGATTCTTACCTGTCGTCTTGTTGACCGCGCCTTGCGCCCCCTCTTCCCCAGCAATTATCATGCTGAAGTTTATGTTAATGTAATCCTCTTCTCTGCCGATGGTGTGGATATGCCCGATGCTCTGGCTGGCTTTGCTGCTTCTGCTGCTTTGGCTTGCAGTGATATTCCTTTCGAGGGTCCCATCTCCGAAGTTCGTGTAGCACGTATCGGTGGCGAGTTTGTCATCAACCCCACCTTCGAGCAGCTCAAGGAAGCCGATATGGACTTGATGGTTGGTGCTACAGAGGAGAATATTATGATGGTTGAGGGTGAGATGAAGGAGGTTCAGGAGACCGACCTTCTGGCTGCCCTGAAGTGTGCTCATGAGGCTATCAAGCCTATGTGCCGCTTACAGAAAGAACTGAGTAAGGAACTGGGTAAGGATGTGAAGCGTGAGTATTGCCACGAGGTAAACGACGACGAACTGCGCGAGGCTGTTAAGGCAGCTTGCTACCAGCCCGCATATGATGTTACCAAGCAAGGTTTGGAGAAGCATGCCCGTGCTGAGGCTTTCGAGGCCATCCGCGAGCAGTTCAAGGAGAAATATGCTGCTGAGCACCCCGATATGGAGGCTGCCGAACTGGAAGAAAAGAATACACTTATCGACCGTTACTATCACGATGTTGAGAAAGACGCTATGCGTCGTTGCATCTTGGATGAAGGTATTCGTCTGGACGGTCGTAAGACTACCGATATCCGTCCTATCTGGTGCGAGGCAAGCCCGCTGCCCGGTCCTCACGGAAGTGCTATCTTCACCCGTGGTGAGACACAGTCATTGGCTACCTGTACACTGGGTACCAAATTGGACGAGAAGCTGGTCGATGATGTTCTCGTTCGCGAGTACCAGCGTTTCCTGCTTCACTACAACTTCCCTCCCTTCTCTACAGGCGAGGCTAAGGCACAGCGTGGTGTAGGCCGTCGTGAGATTGGTCACGGCCATTTGGCTTGGCGTGGTCTGAAGGGTCAGATTCCTGCCGACTTCCCCTACACCATTCGTGTGGTAAGTGATATTCTCGAGAGTAACGGTTCCAGCTCTATGGCTTCAACCTGTGCCGGCTGTCTGGCTCTGATGGATGCCGGTGTGCCCATCACAGCTCCCGTCAGCGGTATTGCTATGGGTCTTATCAAGAACCCCGGAGAGGACAAGTATGCTGTTCTTTCTGATATCCTTGGCGACGAGGACCACCTGGGCGATATGGACTTCAAGACCACAGGTACTCCTAAGGGCTTAACTGCTACCCAGATGGATATCAAGTGTGACGGCCTTTCTTACGAGATTCTCGAGAAGGCTCTGATGCAGGCTAAGGCTGGTCGTGAGCACATCTTGGCTGAGATGATGAAGACGCTCTCCGAGCCTCGTCCAGAACTCAAGCCTCATGTACCACGTATCGAGCAGATGATTATCCCCAAGGAGTTCATCGGTGCTGTTATTGGCCCCGGTGGTAAGATTATCCAAGGTATGCAGGAAGATACCGGTGCCACCATCACCATCGACGAGGAAGACGGCGTAGGTAAGATTCAGGTCAGCGGCCCAAACAAGGAGGTTATCGATGCTGCTATGGCTAAGATTAAGGCTATCGTGGCTATCCCCGAAATTGGCGAGGTTTACGAGGGTACCGTTCGCAGCATTATGCCTTACGGATGCTTCGTAGAGTTCATGCCAGGCAAGGATGGTCTGCTCCATATCTCTGAGATTGACTGGAAGCGTCTTGAAACCGTCGAAGAGGCTGGTATCAAGGAAGGCGACAAGTTGCAGGTTAAGTTGTTGGAGATTGATCCCAAGACCGGTAAGTTCAAACTCTCCCGTCGTGTACTGTTAGAGAAGCCCGAGGGTTACGTAGAGCGTGAGCGTCGTCCCCGTCCCGAGCGTGGTGAGCGCCGTGAACGTGGCGAACGTGGCGAACGTCGTGAGCGTCGTCCCCGTCACGAAGGTGAAGCTCCTGCTACAGAAACCGCAGAGTAATTAGATAATTACTTTTTTACCATTTATATAATAAACACCGTGGGGCAATCCTGCGGTGTTTTTTTTGCTCCTCACCTTCTTCCCGTCGAGTGTATATATTCCTTTCCCATTTATAGTTTCTTCCGATGAAATAGCAGATTTCATGTTTGTGGTACTTTCTGTCACTTCTATCTGACATGCCAGATTTGTAGCTTTATTTTCGACGAGGGAGTTGTTGACCGTTCCAACGTGGAAAATACGCGAGTCCTTGGCATCTGTATATGTATTGTACTTGTTAATGCCAGCATCGTCTTCCTCATCACCTCCAACAAAGTCGATGGTGTATTTGCCTGGCTTGGCATCCTCAGGAATGGTTACCAGAAAGGTAATCCTGATGGAATCACACCCGTTGCGCCAACAAGCCGAGATGTTTTTAGGAACCTTTCTCTGACTCTGGAACCCATGCCACGTATATTTGCTTTTCTTGAAGGCTGCTTTGCAGAACTCCGTCAACTTATCGCAAGCCACCATATTGTGCTGACTGTTCACCTTGCTTCCGTCGCTGTAATACACCCAGTTCTCGGCAAACTGCTGATGAGCCCCTTTGGGAACGGTTACTTCCCATCCTTCAGGCACACG
>CADAWW010000071.1 GCA_902791675.1 uncultured Bacteroidales bacterium | reverse complement strand
CATGAAGCGTTCTACATGTCAACTCGCTTAGGAATAAGCAGGACACGGCTATAATAATGTAAATAAATAGGATTGTAAACCTATATTGATATTAAGAGTCATTGCTGTCTGGGCGTTACCAGCTGCATGAACTGATAGCAATCTCTCTAACAGAAAAGGTATCCATTTAGATGGGTGCCTTTTCTGGTTCGTTCAGCACGAACAAAAAAAGAGCTTCACGATTTATGAAGCTCTTTCTGTTGGGCTACCCGGACTCGAACCAGGAAAGGCAGGACCAGAATCTGCAGTGTTACCATTACACCATAGCCCAATAAATGACGGGGCGAACCCCTTTTGCGCTGCAAAGGTAGGGACTTTTTCCGAACTGACAAAACTTTCTGCCAAAAAAATATAAAAAACTTGCATTTTCCCCTAACTCTCTGTACCTTTGCATCCAATTAAAATGATAAATAAGTTGAAAAAAGAAAAGAATCCCCTGGTAGAGGCTATTGTACAGGGAATGCAGGATAAAAAAGGTAAGAATATTGTTGTGGTGGACCTCACAGAGATTCCAGACACTATTTGTGGATATTTTGTAATTGCCACTGGCGGTTCACCCACACAGATACAGGCACTGGCCCGTAGCGTAGGTGACAAAGCACTGGAACAGGCACATCAGAAACCGTTGGCAGTAGATGGAATGCATTACTCGCAATGGGTGGCGATGGATTTTGCCGAGGTGATTGTGCACATCATGTTACCTGAGGAACGTGCTTTCTACGATATTGAGCACCTTTGGGCAGATGCCCGATTGACGCAAGTACCTGATCTGGATTAATGTAATTGTAAGAATCTATGAGTAAACAGAAGAAACCCAAATATCCTCAGTTCAGCCTTTCATGGTTGTACCTGATTATTGCCCTTGTACTTGGTTACCTTATTATTAATGGCGGAAACGGCTCGTTGCTGGATGGAGGTTCCAAGGAAGTGACCTACAGTCAGTTCAAGGAATACGTAAAGAAAGGGTATGCCAACAAGGTTGTGGTGAACAAGAAGGAAGGAACGCTGGTGATGTATGTTGCTCCTGAGCATCTGCGTGAAGTGTTCCCGACCACCAAGATCAAGCCGGGTGCCGTAAGTGTTGTTCAGTCCCAGTACCCTTCTGCCGATAAGCTGGAGGAATTTATGGAGGAGGAACATGATGCCGGACACTTCAGCGGTGATGTAAAATACGAAAACGGCAGCGATGCCATCTCTAATTTCCTGTGGAGCTTTGGCCCCCTCATCCTTATTGCCATCTTCTGGATCTTCATTATGCGCCGTATGGGCGGAGGAAGCGGAAGTGGCGGCGGCCCTATGGGTATCTTCAATGTAGGCAAAAGCCGTGCCCAGTTGGTGGACAAGGAGGAAGCCGGTAAGGTTACCTTTAAGGATGTTGCCGGACAGGCAGGCGCCAAGCAGGAAGTGCAGGAGATTGTGGAGTTCCTGAAGAACCCTGAGAAATATACCGATCTGGGTGGTAAGATACCTAAGGGTGCCCTGTTGGTGGGACCTCCGGGAACCGGTAAGACTCTTTTGGCCAAAGCTGTTGCAGGCGAGGCAGATGTGCCCTTCTTCTCAATGTCGGGTAGCGACTTTGTGGAGATGTTCGTGGGTGTGGGTGCCAGTCGTGTTCGCGACCTTTTCCGTCAGGCCAAGGAGAAAGCGCCATGTATTATCTTTATTGATGAGATAGATGCTGTGGGTCGTGCCCGTAGCAGGGGCCTTCAGATGGGTGCTAACGATGAGCGCGAGAGTACCCTGAACCAGTTGCTTACCGAGATGGACGGCTTTGGTACCAATAGCGGTGTAATTATCTTAGCTGCTACCAACCGTGCCGATATTCTGGACAAAGCCTTGCTGCGAGCTGGCCGTTTCGACCGTCAGATACATGTAGATCTGCCCGACGTGAACGAGCGTAAGGAAATCTTCCAGGTTCATCTGCGTCCTGTGAAGACTGATCAATGTCTGCAACGAGGCTGCCCTGATAGCTGCCCGTAACAACAAGAAAACTGTGGGCAAGGATGATTTCCTGGCTGCTGTGGACCGCATAATCGGTGGCTTGGAGAAGAAAACCAAGGTGATGACGGCGGAGGAGAAGCGTACCATCGCCCTCCACGAGGCCGGTCATGCTACTATCAGCTGGCTCCTTCAGTATGCAAATCCTCTTGTTAAGGTAACAATAGTTCCACGAGGCCGTGCGCTGGGCGCTGCCTGGTATCTGCCCGAGGAGCGACAGATAACAACGCGTGAGCAGATGCTCGATGAGATGTGTGCCACCCTTGGCGGTCGTGCTGCTGAGGAGCTCTTCACGGGCCACATCAGCAGTGGTGCCATGAACGATTTGGAGCGTGTAACCAAGCAGGCCTACAGTATGATTGCCTATATGGGAATGGCTGATGAGTTGCCTAATATCTGCTATTACAATAATCAGGAGTATAACTTCCAGCGTCCCTATAGCGAGGCTACGGCCCAACTCATAGATAAGGAGACGCAGAAGATGATAGCCCAGCAGTACCAGCGTGCCAAGGATATCCTGAGTCGGCATACCGAGGGGCACGCCCAGTTGGCTCAACTCCTTGTGGAGCGTGAAGTTATCTTTGCCGAGGATGTAGAGCGTATCTTCGGTCCCCGTCCCTGAGGAGTTACTGAGTGAAGAAGAAAAAACAAAGAGTGAAGAGTAAAGAATTTTCAACGAAAGACGAAAAACGAAAGACTTTACAGTTTACCGTTTACTGTTTCGTTTTTAGTTGACGAGTTGACGAGTAAACAAGTTGTTTGTTCTACACGTTCCCGTTGTTAATTGTTAATTATTAATTGTTCATTAGTTATCGTTATCGTCCCCAATAACCGCTAACCGATTAAGCTATTTTTCAATTCTCAATGAAGAATCTTGTAATTCGTACACTAACAGGCCTCATCTATGTGGTATTACTGACAGGATGCACAATATGCAGCCCAGTCACTGCTTTCTTTTTTTTCGGTCTTGTAGCTGCTGCCACTCTTTTTGAGTTCGGTACTGTGATGAATAATCATGCAGCTGCCAGTATGCCCCGAGCTATCAACGCTCTGGCAGGATTTATTCTGGTTGCAGCTGTATGGCTGTTCTGTATTGGCAGTGATACAGCTCCCCGCATGACAGCTATCTGGGCCTTCCTGCTATTATATATAATGGTAAGTGAATTGTATCGTGACAGCCAGGATTCCATTCGTAACTGGAGTCTCTCTCTGGCCTCACAATTGTATGTGGCCCTGCCCTTTGCCTTGCTTCCTTTGCTCAGCATCAATATAGATGCTGCAGCCGACCGTATGGCCTATACCTGGATTTATCCGCTTTCCCTCTTCATCTTCCTTTGGGTAAACGATACGTTTGCCTATCTCTCGGGACTTACCCTGCACGGCTTCTTCCCTTGGAAGCTTTTCCCCAGTGTGTCCCCCAAGAAGACATGGGTTGGCAGCATAGGCGGTTGTGTCTTTACCCTTTTGGCTGCCGTGGTCGTATGGCACTTCCAGCCTGGAACGCTTAGCCTGTTACAATGGTTAGGATTTGCCACTGTGGTGGTGGTAAGCGGTACATTCGGAGATTTGGTAGAGAGCCATATGAAACGTCAGCTGGGCATCAAGGACAGCAGTCATATCCTGCCTGGTCACGGAGGATTGCTCGACCGTTTCGACAGCTGCCTGCTGGCCATTCCTGCCGTAACAGTCTACTTTATATTATTATAAGGTAACCGATTTTAACGGGAAAGAAAACGATAATAAGAAAGGCAAGTCATTGTCAATGGCTTGCCTTTCTTCTATTTAAATAATCGCTTTCTTCAAGATGTCTTTCGTAGCGCAGCGATTCGTCTTTCGTAGACGTAACGTCTAAAGTCAATAACCAATAACCGCTAACCTATAACCCTTACTTACATGCCGGGCACCAGGGTTTGAGCTGCTGGAAGAAGTCATTACCCTTGTCGTCTACCAGGATAAAGGCGGGGAAGTCTTCTACATCAATCTTCCAGATAGCCTCCATACCCAACTCAGGATACTCTACGCACTCTATGCTCTTGATACTACTCTGGCTCAGTACGGCAGCTACACCGCCAATGGTACCTAAATAGAAACCACCGTGCTTCTTGCAGGCATCGGTTACCTGCTGAGTGCGGTTACCCTTGGCAATCATTACCAGAGAGGCTCCGTTAGCCTGGAACTCATCTACGTAGGGATCCATACGGTTGGCTGTTGTGGGGCCCATAGAACCGCAGGGATAACCTTCTGGAGTCTTGGCAGGACCGGCATACAGCACAGGATAATCCTTGAAGTACTGAGGCATACCCTCGCCGGCATCCAGACGGGCCTTCAGCTTGGCATGGGCAATATCACGGGCCACGATAATGGTTCCCTTCAGGTTGACACGTGTGCTGACGGGATATTTGGTCAGTTCGGCGCGAACGGCATCGATACCCTTGTTCAGGTCTATCTCGATACCCTTAGGTCCTTCGCCCGGGTTACGCAGTTCCTCGGGAATGAGCTCTGTGGGGTTGCTGTCCATCTTCTCGATCCAGATACCGTCCTCGTTGATCTTAGCCTTGATGTTACGGTCGGCAGAGCAGCTTACACCCATACCTACGGGCAGGGAAGCGCCGTGACGTGGCAGACGAATCACACGGATGTCATGAGCCAGGTATTTACCTCCGAACTGAGCACCCAGACCAATCTTCTGTGCCTCCTTCAGCAGTTTCTCTTCCAGGTCGATATCGCGGAAGGCACGACCTGTCTCATCGCCTGTGGTAGGCAGACTGTCGTAGTACTTGATAGAGCCTAACTTAACAGTCAGCAGGTTCTTCTCGGCGCTGGTACCGCCGATTACGAAGCAGATATGATAAGGAGGGCATGCAGCCGTACCCAGGTGCTTCATCTCTTCGACCAACCAAGGCAGCAAGGTCTTCTCGTTCTGGATGAGTGCCTTGGTCATGGGGTAGAAATAAGTTTTGTTGGCAGAGCCGCCACCCTTGGCAACGCAGACGAAACGGTACTCGGCACCTTCTACAGCCTCGATGTCAATCTGGGCAGGAAGGTTGCACTTAGTGTTCACCTCGTCGTACATATTCAGGGGCGCATTCTGGGAGTAACGCAGGTTGTCCTGTGTGAAGGTGTTGAAGACACCGCGCGAGAGAGCTTCCTCGTCCTCGAATCCTGTCCACACCTGCTGTCCCTTCTCGCCATGAATGATGGCGGTACCTGTATCCTGGCAGAAGGGCAGCACACCCTTGGCTGCCACATCAGCATTACGCAGGAACTGCAGAGCCACATACTTGTCGTTCTCGCTTGCCTCAGGGTCGGAAAGCACCTTGGCGACCTGCAGGTTGTGCTCGCGGCGCAACATGAACTCCACATCGTGGAAGCACTGCTGTGCCAACAGGGTCAAGGCTTCCTTGCTAACCTTCAGGATCTTGTGACCCTCGAATTCACCTACGCTTACTCCCTCCTTTGTCAGGAGGCGGTATTCTGTTTTGTCCTCGCCCATCTGGAACATTGGGGCATACTTGAAATCAGCCATATAGGAGACCCTCTCCCTAACCCTCTCCCTTAAAGGCGAGGGAACTGCTTCGCAGGGTCTTGGGCAGTTTATATTATTATGCTATTTGAATCTTATTATTTTGAATCTTGAATTAACTCCTCCTCGGGGGAAGTTGGGAGGGGGCTGTCGTAATGCTGGAAAAGGAAATCGTTGTACGGGTATTTCTGTACATGCAGTTCCCTTACCTTATTATATAAAACCTGCTTCATGGTGTCCAGATTGGTTTTCTCCTGGGCAGAAATGAAAAGGCAGTCACCGTTCAAGCGCGACATCCATGTTCGGGTCAACTCGTCCAATGAAACGTTCTTGGCTGTGGCGGGTGTTAGGTCGTCGGCATCTTTCTCCTCCCATGTGTAGGCATCTATCTTGTTGAAGATAACCATCGAAGGCTTTTCGGCACAACCCAGATCCGAGAGCGTTTTCTCCACCACCTTTATTTGGTCTTCGAAGTCGGGATGACTGATGTCCACCACATGCAGCAGGAAGTCAGCCTCGCGTACCTCGTCCAGTGTACTCTTGAAAGAGTCTACCAGGTCGGTAGGCAGTTTGCGGATAAATCCTACGGTATCAGAGAGCAGGAAAGGCAGGTTATCGACGATTACCTTGCGTACCGTAGTATCAAGGGTGGCAAAAAGTTTGTTCTCGGCAAACACCTCGCTCTTGGAGAGGAGGTTCATCAGGGTGCTCTTGCCCACATTGGTATACCCCACCAGCGCCACACGGATCACACGTCCGCGATTGCTGCGCTGTGTAGTCTTCTGACGGTCTATGTCGGCCAGGCGTTGCTTGAGCAGGCTCATACGGTTCAGGATGATACGACGGTCCATCTCCAGCTGCGTTTCACCTGGTCCGCGCAGACCCACGGAGCCTTTTCCGCCTCCGCCTCCGGAACCGCCGCCCTGACGTTCGAGGTGTGTCCACAAGCGTTGCAGACGGGGCAGCATATAACGGTACTGCGCTAGTTCCACCTGCGTCTTGGCGTTAGCTGTCTGGGCTCGCATGGCAAAGATGTCCAGAATCAGACTTGTACGGTCCAGCACCTTCACCTTCAGTTCATTCTCTATGTTACGCAACTGCTTGGCAGAGAGTTCATCATCGAAGATGACAAGATCCACCTCACGCTCCGCATCTTCCTCCGCCTCGATATAGGCCCTTATCTCTTGCAGTTTACCTATACCCAGATAGGTTACGCTGCTGGGGCCGTTCATGCGTTGAGTGAAACGCTTTATTGTTTCCGCTCCTGCCGTTTCTGCCAGAAACTCCAGTTCGTCCAGGTACTCCTTTGTCTTCCGCTCGTTCTGGTCGGGCGTAATCAGACCCACCAGAATGGCTTTCTCGGGACGTGTTTCCACCACATTGTGGAACTTCACGTCAGACATGCCGTCTTCGAAAGGTAAAGACGACCTGCTGGAATTATAATGTTTACTTCTACTAGTCTTCAATATTAAGCCAGTTTACTGTTTACCGTTTACGGTTTACTGTTTTGGTCGTTCCGCTAACCGCTAACCGCTCCACGCTAACCATTCTTTACTTCACCTGTACTACCAGATATTTGCTGGTGCTCCAGAACTTGGTGGGGTCAGTGATATGAAGTTCATACAGACCCTTGCTGTCTTTGACCATCTGGTAGGTTCCAGAAGGATGACTTGAGAGAATGGTGGCACTCTTGCTGTAGAACTTAATCAGTTTGTCGTAACGGATATCAATCTGGGTAAAATAGTCCTTGTTGAAGTCACCGTCACGCAGCACATCACCATTCTGAAGAATCTTCTGCTCCTTCAGTTCGTTCTTGGTACCAAAGACAAACCAAGCGGCATTCAGTTGCTTTTCCTGAGTGGCAACGGTAGCCGTCTTCTGCTTGTTCTCCTCGGTCAGCGTGTTCACATTCTCGTTCAGGGCATTAATCTGTTCGCCCTGAGCAGCCAGTTGCGCATCTTTCTCGGCCAGTGTAGCCTCCAGTTCCTGAATGTGCGTATTCTGGGCATCAATCTGAGCCTGCAGGTTCTCGACCGTTTTCTTCAGCTTATCTGCATTGAAGGTACTCTTGCGAAGTTTCTCTTTCAGCTGAGCAATCATATCGCGGTTCTGCTGCATTGCCTCGCGGATGAACTTCATGTTCTCTCTGATTACCTCCTTATTGCTTGCGCTCTCAGGACTGGCATCCGCGATTGTTACGCGGCCTTCTGCTTCATTTATTCGTCTGATACCTTCTTGTACTTCGTCAAAGGTACTCATGATATCATTCAGTTCAACATCCTTCTCGTTGATAATCCGCTGAAGAGAATCACGTTCCTCTTGCATAGCGGATTCACTCATTTGCTGACCTTGGCCGCAAGAAGCCAACAGCAAAGTCACTACTGTAACAAATCCAAACTTTTTCATATCAATATTTTTTTCGAATTCTCAATATTTTTAATAACGAAAGACGAATTGCTTCGCTACGAAAGACGATAACCGCTAACCGATATTCGTTATTCGCTAACCGATTTAACGAAAGCTCCGCCCACGATGATAACGAATTCCCCTCTGGGTTCGTTCTTCTTGAAGTGTTCCAGGACTTCTTCTACTGTACCGCGTACACTCTCCTCGTGAATCTTACTGATTTCGCGGCATACGCTAACGGGCCTTTCTGCTCCGAAAACCTCCTTGAATTGCTCTAGCGTCTTTACGATGCGGTGGGGAGATTCGTAGAATATCATTGTTCTGGGTTCCTCGGCAAGTGCATTGAGTCGGGTCTGGCGCCCCTTCTTCTGGGGCAGGAAACCCTCGAAGCAGAACTTGTCGCAAGGCAACCCGCTGCTTACCAAAGCAGGCACAAAAGCTGTTGCGCCAGGCAGTGTAATCACTTCTATGCCCGCCTTTATAGCTTCGCGTGCCACCAGAAAGCCAGGGTCGCTGATACCAGGTGTACCGGCATCGCTCACCACCGCCACCGTCTCGCCTCCCTTCAGTCGCTCCACCACACGGTCCACGGTCTGGTGCTCGTTGAACTTATGGTAAGAGAGCATAGCATTCTTAATCTCGAAGTGCTTCAGCAGTATGCCGCTGGTCCGAGTGTCCTCGGCCAGAATCAAGTCGGCCTCCTTCAGCACCTTCAAGGCTCTGAATGTGATGTCCTCCAAATTTCCTACAGGTGTAGGTACCAAGTACAAGGTTCCCATACAAATATGTATATTTGGGGCAAAAATATACATAAAAAACGGTATTAGGGAAAAAAGACCGAAATATTTTGATTATTTCAATAATTTTAAGCCCTTCAGTGGGGCTAATTCAAATAGAATATATATTTTTGCGAAGTTTAACAACAAAGCAAAGAAATGAAAGATGTAGGCTCTCATAACGGAGAGATGATGCGACGTGGTAGGGTAGAAGTTATCTGCGGCTCCATGTTTTCGGGCAAGACGGAAGAACTGATCCGACGGCTGAAGCGTGCTCAGTTTGCCCATCAGCGTGTAGAGATTTTCAAACCCAGCATTGATGTCAGATATAGCGAGGAAGAAGTCGTAAGTCATCAAGGCAATAGCATTATGTCAACGCCTGTCGACTCCTCTTCCAGTATTCTGCTTTTAGCACAGGATACGGATGTGGTGGGCGTTGATGAGGCTCAGTTCTTTGACGAGCATATTGTTGAAGTCTGCAATGAGCTGGCTTCGCGCGGTATACGGGTGATTGTGGCAGGATTGGATCTCGACTTCAAGGCACAGCCCTTTGGCCCCATGCCTCAGCTTTGTGCCATTGCCGACGAGGTGACCAAGGTGCATGCCATCTGTGTCCGTTGTGGTGCTCTTGCTTATGTCAGCCACCGAATTGTGGCAGGCGACAAGCAGGTAATGCTGGGAGAGAAGCAAGAATACGAGCCTCTCTGCCGCGAATGCTATAATTTAATTTAATTTTCAACTTTCAATTCTCAATTTTATTAAATGTTCGAACAAAAGATAACTTTCGACAGTTTTATCCGTTCAGTTACGGTCATCTGTCTTTCAATAGGAGCCGTTTGGTTGCTCAACGACCTTTCCAGTGTGCTATTGCCATTCTTTATAGCATGGCTTCTGGCCTATCTGCTTTACCCCCTTGTGCGTTTCATTCAATACAGGTTACGTTTGCGCAACCGTATTCTCAGCATTGTGGTGGCCCTGTTGTTTGTTTTTGCTTTGTTGGCAGGCTTTATTGCCCTGATTGTCCCCCCGATTATAAAAGAGACCATACACATTGCCGAATTGACTACGCTGTATTTCCATGATGTAATGACCCAGACCAACATGTCGAAATACATCCAGAATATTGTTGATTATCTCAGCAATAAGAACACCCTCGTCAATCTGGTTCAGCAAAGTTCGTTTATCGATGCCATGCAGACTGTTATGCTTCAAACCTGGAATGTGGTTTCCAGCACGGTAAATGTGGCCTTGAGTGTGCTTGGCGTGTTTGTCGTGCTACTCTATATGTTCTTTATATTGGTAGATTACGAAAAGATATGTCAGGGTTGGGTGAATCTTATTCCTGCCGGCAAGCGAGACTTTGCCTCTATGGTGGTACAGGATGTCAAGAACGGCATGAATGCTTATTTCCGCGGTCAGTCCCTGATAGCACTTATCGTAGGCATCCTGTTCAGTATCGGCTTCCTTATCATAGATTTCCCTCTGGCTATTGGCCTGGGCTTGTTTATAGGTTTGCTCAATTTGGTGCCTTATATGCAGCTCTTCGGCTTTATCCCAACAATCTTACTGGCTATCCTTAAGGCAACCGAGACGGGCGAGAGTTTCTGGTTCATAATGCTTTGTGCTTTGGCCGTCTTTGCTGTGGTGCAACTCATACAGGATATGTACCTTACGCCCCGTATCATGGGGCATGTTATGGGACTGAACCCGGCCATTATCCTGCTCAGTCTTTCCATTTGGGGCAGTCTGATGGGTATTATCGGCTTTATCATAGCTCTTCCGCTCACCACCCTGTTGCTGTCTTATTATCGCAGATTTATACTTAAAGAAGTCGCCGCAGAAGCTGAAACAGAGCAAAAAACAGAGGAGGACACAAAAAAAAGTGAGGTGAAATGATTTTTTTTTCACTTTTCACTTTTCACTTTTCACTTTTTATTGTACCTTTGCACCCGCAATTGCAGAAATGCATTGGTAATTAGGTCGGTCCGCTAGCTCAGTTGGTAGAGCACAACACTTTTAATGTTGGGGTCTTGGGTTCGAACCCCAAGCGGGCTACGAAGGGAGGTTTCAAGCCTTCCCTTTTTTATTGCATTTCATAAAATAATATCGTTGGTTATCAGCAAGTTACAAGGATTTATAAATAAAAATGCGTGTTTTGGCATATTTCGTAATGTCGCACAAAAATTGCAAAATGTCGCACAAAATGTCGCACAAAAATTTGAAATGTACCAAAATAACCCTAAATTTGCCCCAAAAATGAGTAAAACCAGAAAAACGTGAGTTATGGCCGCAATCAGAAAATCTTTATCTGCCAAAGTTGATGCAAACGGATTGGCGCAAGTATTGTTTTTCGTTGAGCAGGGAAGAAAAGGAAATCGGTTTAGAACCAAATCGGGGGTTTTTGTTCCCGTTCAGTATTGGAACGAAAAGAAACACGCCCTAACCATTCCGCAAAAGATAGACCCAGATTTCAAAAGGGAGTTGCAGGATATGCGCGAACGTTTGGAGATTGCAGAAAGCAGAACCTTTAAATTGATTGAGATTTACGGGACAGATGCCACAAAGGAATTTGTCGAAACCACTTTGGAGTATTTCAAGGACTACAACGGAATTATAACACGCGATGTTATAAACGAAATGATACAATCAAAAAATGAGGAAATAGAAAAGCAGCAAGCGGAAGAACAGAGAAAAGCGCAATACCTTTTCAATTTCTGCCAACCATATTTTGATGCAAAGCAACTTTCCGAAATACGGGAAAGAATGGCTAAAGGCGTGTTCCGTTCTTTGGAACGATTCGAGGTGTACAGAAACCAGATAGCAAACCGCCCCTTTGTCTGGAACATTGACGAAGTAACACGCGAGGATATAGAAGAACTATTCCAATTTTTCGCAGACGAACATCTGTACCGTAGGAAATATAAGAAGATATTCGACAAACACGAATACCAAATTGCAGTTGTAAGAAAGACAAAGCGGAAAGAAACCATTGAGGAACGAGGGGAAAACCGCCTTGTTGATATGCGAAAATATACTAAGGCATTCTGGAATTGGCTTATAAAAACCAAAAGAACCAGAAACAACCCCTTTGATGGCGTAGAGATTGGAACACAGAAATATGGCACACCTTATTTTCTGACACCAAACGAACGGAACCTAATAGCAGGGTTTGATTTTTCGGGGAACCATCATTTAGAGGTGCAACGCGATATTTTCGTTTTTCATTGTTTGGTTGGCTGTCGTGTTGGGGACTTGACCCAATTAACCCCAAATAACATTGAAGGCGATATGCTTATTTATGTGCCACGAAAGACCAAAGACGAAACCGAAAGTTTCCCCGTTCGCGTACCTCTTAATAAACACGCGAAGGCGTTAATAAAGAAATACAAAGGTTCTGACATTAAAGGCCGGTTGTTCCCTTTCATTGCAGACCAGAATTATAACGAAGCAATAAAGGCCATTCTAACAGCTTGCGAGATAACACGCAAAGTTAGTGTTCGCAACCCCAAGACGGGAGAAAATGAAATGCTGCCAATAAACGAGGTTGGAAGCAGCCACATGGCAAGGCGTACATTTGTGGGTAATGCTTACAAGGTGGTGCAAGATCCAAACCTAATTGGCCGAATGTCTGGGCACGTTGAAGGTTCAAAGGCTTTTGTACGTTACCGCGATATTGACGATAAAATGCTTAAAGATGTAATTAAAAAGATGGCGTAATGAATGACAATATAAAGAAATTAGAGAAGCTAATTACAAACATTCGTGTTTGTATGTCCTGCCAAGAAGAAAACGATTTCTGGGAAAGGTGGGGGGATTTAGATCTAAACAAGATAATTGAAGAATTGGAAAACGTGACCTTTTTTGATTATCCCATAACAGAGTATCAGGCACAAAAGATGTGTAATGATGCAAAAAAGTTACATGATAAGTTTGCAAAGGTCTATGATTTGTTAGGTTCAAGAATAGGCCAAGAGGAGAAAAATAAGACTATCTGCTACCGATTAGATTCTATTGAAATTAATTTGATGGAAGAAAGTATTAGATTGTCCGGCTATTCACAGACACCCCAGACAAGCGAAAAGGATATAAAGGAAATAATTAAAAAAGATTATGATTTGTTAGGTTGTTTCCCCCCCATAAAAAATTACGATGCCAAAAACCTTTATACGGGAACTACAGAAAGTGTTGACATTGTTTGTGAAATCATTAGTTTTGCGCAAACTATACAAGGCCAAGAACAATGGCAATATAAATTATTTGAGGAAATAAAACAATACGAAAGAAACAAACTATTCAACAAACCCCAAAAATGGGTTATTACCAAATTCGCAGAATATGGTGTAAAACTAAATCCCAATACCGTAAAAAAATGGTATATTAAGAAGAAGTAATGTTTCTTTTTAATTTCTGTTCCCTGCTATGCCGTTCCTCTGGGAACCTCTGTTCCTTCCCGTTTCTTGCCCCTTCTGGGAAGGCTTTCCCCCGTAGATGTGTTACAGACTACCTCAAAGGATTTCGAGGGCATGGGAGCCTATTCTCTGCCACCATATCCAGATGTGAAGGCAAGCTGCATCATGTCAACGGCCATTCCCTGCTATGCCGTTCCTCTGGAACCTCTGTTCCTTCCCGTTTCTTGCCCCTTCTGGGAAGGCTTTCCCCCGTAGATGTGTTACAGACTACCTCAAAAGATTTCGAGGGCAT
>CADAWW010000070.1 GCA_902791675.1 uncultured Bacteroidales bacterium | reverse complement strand
ACGGGGGTGATGGTATAACGACCGATGCAGGCGGGAATGATGAAAGTCTCGGCATAATGCACCGTGAAGGGTTCGAACTTGCCCTCCGGACTCTCCACCACAGCTTCGTAGCCGTCCACCAGATTCAGTACGTTCACCCCGCCATTGGTGTTGTGCTCAACGGTCTTGGTGAAGGTATGCCGACGGGTCTCGATGAACTCGTTGGGGTGCAGACCTGTACGTTCCTCCATGATACCGTCTTCCTCATGGAGTACCTCAAAGTGGTTGCGGATGTTCCGGTTCACCCAATCCGTTGTGCGGTTCCACTGAATTACCTGTTTGCCCCTTTCTACATTAATGGGGCGGGGCTTGCCGTCCAGTCCTAAGCGGTTCCAGTCCCATAGTTTGAAAGTGAAGATACTGGGTGTGCTGCTGATTTCCAATACCATACTGTTGGCACCCGAGCAATGGATGGTACCGGCGGGGATGAGGTAATGGTCGTGTTTCTTGGCGGGGAACTTATTCACGTATTTCTCTGCATCGAAACTGATTTCTCCTCTCTGGGCAGCACGCAGGTCTTTAATCATCTGTTTCTCATCAATGTCCTCCTTAAGTCCCAAATATACTACTGCATCCTCTCCTGCATCCAGCAGGTAATAGCTTTCGTCCTGCGTGTAATGAAGACCGAACGCATCAAGTCCTGGGCAGGGAACTCCACCAGCACACCATCCAGATTCAGGTAGAGGCTGTTTTCCTCGGGAACGCAGTCGAAGCACCATCCGTAGTTCTTCTCTTCGCGAGGCAGATCGCAGACCTCCTTCATCCACTGACCGCCCCAGGGAGCGGGATCGAAGAAAGGCACCACGCGGAAAGGGGAGCGAGATGTTCGGTCCATACCCTGACGGAACTGCTGATCGCTAATCATCTTTGGTTCCTGACGATTGTTGCTGTCTATCCAATACTGAATACGGCACGACTGTATCAACAGGTCTTTATAGCGGTCACAGATTATCCAATCGTTGAAGAGACCGCGTTTATATTGCAGCGAGGGTCCCTCCTGGCTATTGTCTATACCCAGTGCTTTTACCTCGTGCCGACGGAAACGTTGCTGAATCTCCCATCGTGCCATATCAGCATAAGCAACGGGGAACCCCTTCTCCGCTCCCTCTTTGGGGGAGTACTTTTCTGCGATATATGCTGCGCCTGTGCCAATGATGATGCAGGGCTCTTGAATCCTTGAACTCTTGAACCCTTGAACTCTTGAACTATCGAAGTATTCCTCCAGTCTTACGTTCGACATATAGCCGAACAGCACATCATCCGTTATGAATCGTTCTGTAATTTGTCGGATTTCCTCCTCGGGCCTCATCAGCGAACGGGTATCAATAATCCTTCGCCCTGTCTTGGCAAAAGCGCTCAGGAAATCCTCCTCGTAAGTACCTGTGTAGAGGTCGATGGCCCATATCGGCTCGTCGGCCCATAGTTCATTCAATGTGGATACAATCTTCTCCCAGCCCACAATTGCCATACCGTCGGTACGGGTGCTGGGAAACTTATCGTAGTTACTTTTTCTCATTAGTTAATATTCAATTGTTTGTCGGGAAACGAAGAAATCTAACCTATTTGTTTGCAAAGTTAACGAAATAAACGTACTTTTGCGCAAATAATTAGGATAAATCGTTCATAAAGATGAAAAAAAGCGTTTTATGTGCCCTACTATTAGGAGGACTTTCAACTATCAACTATCAACTATCAACTATCAAGGCTCAGGCTAACATCACACCTGAGGTACTCAAGCAGTTAGAAGGAAGCTATACCGGAACGCCTGCCGAGAAGGCTATGCGCAATGCCATCAGCAATGTGGGCATCGCAAAGATGGCCATCAATCAGGAGAATGCCGGAGCCAAGGATAAGAACTTCAGTATCGAGGTAAAGAATACAGGTATCACGGACCAGAAGAGCAGCGGCCGCTGCTGGCTCTTTACGGGACTGAATGTGCTGCGTGGCCGTGCCATGAAGAAGCTGGACACAAAGAACTTTGTCCTGAGCCAATGCTACCTCTTCTTCTACGACCAGTTAGAGAAGAGCAACTTGTTCCTGCAAGGTATCATAGATACACGCAAACAGCCCATCGACAGCGAGATGGTACGCTGGCTCTTCCAGCATCCGCTCTCCGACGGCGGCACTTATACGGGTGTTGCTGATTTGGCTACAAAGTACGGTGTTATCCCTGCCGACATAATGCCCGAAACATATGTCAGCAACAGCACCAGCGAGTTCTGCGGCCATCTGAAAAGAAAGCTCCGCGAGTTCGGCATCACCTTGCGCGAAAAAAGCGAGGCTGGCATGAGTGAGAAGCAACTGGAGGCCCTGAAGGTGGAACAACTGGGTACCGTTTACCGAATGCTCGTAATGGCTTACGGCGTACCTCCCACACAGTTTACCTGGAAGGATAAAACCTACACGCCGCAGGAGTTCTTCAAGACTTACTGCATCAGCGAGGGCGAGGACCTGAACAAGGATTATGTGATGCTGATGAACGACCCCAGCCGCCCGTATAATAAGGTATATGAAATCGACTACGACCGCCATGTTTACGACGGACACAACTGGCTCTATGTGAACCTTCCCATCGAGGAGCTGGAGAGCATAGCCATCGCCTCATTGAAGGATAGTTGCCAGATGTATTTCAGTTGCGACGTGGGCAAGTTCTTAGACCGTAACGTTGGCATTGCCGACATCAACAACTTCGACTACGGAAGTCTTCTGGGCACCACCTTCGGTATGAACAAGAAGCAGCGCATCCAGACCTTCGACAGCGGTAGCACACATGCGATGACACTTATGGCCGTCGATTTGGACAATGCGGGAAAAGCCAAGAAGTGGAAGGTGGAGAACAGCTGGGGTGCCGACAGCGGGCTGAACGGCTACATCATTATGACGGATGAATGGTTCCGCGAATATATGTTCCGTGTGGTGGTAAACCGCAAATACTGTCCCGCCGCTGTCCTGGAACTCCTGAAGCAGAAGCCTACCAGACTTCCTGCTTGGGATCCGATGTTTATACCAGAGGAATAAGGCCCCTCTTCAACCCCTAACCCCTCTTCCCCCAAATGGGAAGTGGGGAATTATAACTAAACTGCCCAAGCCCCTGCTAGCAGTTCCCTCCCATTTGGGGGAGGGTTAGGGAGAGGGGCCAGATATGGAAACAACAAGACAAAATAAAATTGCCCGACTCATTCAGAAGGAGTTGAGCGATATCTTTCAGAAGCAGACCAGCGCCATGCGTGGTGTGCTGGTTAGTGTAAGCGCCTGCCGCATAAGTCCCGACCTTAGCATCTGTCGTGCTTACCTGAGTGTATTCCCCAGCGAACGTGCCGAGGAGATTGTGCAGAACATCAATAACAACCAGAGGCAGGTTCGCTACGAACTGGGCACACGCGTGGGAAAGCAACTGCGTATCATCCCGGAGTTGAAGTTCTTCATCGACGACTCGCTGGATTATGTTGAACACATCGATGAACTCCTGAAGCATTGAACTTCCCGTTTTTCATAGCCCGTCGGTATATCTTCAGTAAGAAGAGCCACAATGCCATCAATATCATCAGCGGCATCTCTGTGGTGGGTGTGGCCGTTGCCACTATGGCACTCGTTTGTACGCTGAGTGTCTTTAACGGCTTTCACGACCTTGTGGCCAGCCTCTTTACGGCTTTCGACCCCCAGCTGCGTATCACGTTGGCCGAAGGAAACGTCATCCAGGCTAACGACAATCGCCTGCAGCAACTGCAGAAGTTGCCCAGTATAGCCGTCTATACACCCGTTATGGAGGGGCAGGCTATGGTGGTGACAGGCGGACAGCAACACGTGGTAACCATTATGGGTGTGGCGGATAACTTTGACAAGCAGACGCATATCCAGAAGATTCTTTACGGCGACGGCTCTTTTGTCCTTCATGCCGATGTGTTGGAATACGGTGTTCTGGGCATTCAGTTGGCCGGCAAGATGGGCCTGACCATCGATTTTCCCGAACCGCTCCAGGTCTATGCTCCCAAACGCGGCGAGCGTGTGAATATGGCCAATCCCCTGAGTTCCTTCAACCATCAGGAACTGCAGAGCCCAGGTGTTGTCTTTATGGTGCAACAGGGAAAGTACGATGCTAATTATATTATTACCAGCCTGAAGTTTGCCCAGAGGTTATTCGACCAGCAGGGACGCATCTCCTCGGCTGAGGTTAAACTGAAGAAAGGCGTTTCGCTCTCGCAGGCCAAGAAAGAGATAAGCAACCTTTTGGGCGACAAATTCAATGTTCAGGACCGCTACGAACAGCAGGACGATGTGTTCCGCATCATGCGTATCGAGAAACTTATCTCGTACCTTTTCCTTACCTTTATATTATTGGTGGCTTGCTTTAATATCATCGGCTCCCTGTCTATGCTGATGATCGAGAAGAAGCATGATGTACAGACGCTCCGCAGTATGGGAGCTACAGACAAGCAGATTTGCAACATCTTTATGTTCGAGGGCCGAATGATTAGTGTGGCTGGTGCAACCATCGGACTTCTCCTGGGCCTTCTGCTCTGTTGGCTCCAACAGGAATACGGCCTCATCTCTATGGGCCAGAGCGAGGGCAGCTTCATCGTCGAAGCCTATCCCGTCAGCGTTCATCCTTGGGATCTCGTACTCATCTTCGTTACCGTCCTCTTGGTCGGTTGGGCCGCCGTCTGGTACCCGGTAAGATATCTTTCGAAGAACCTTCTATAAACAGCCTCGCCCCTAACCCCTCTCCCGTGGGCGAGGGGAACGAAAACTCTCAACTCTAAACTCTAAACTCTAAACTCTCAACTCTAAACTCTAAATGTACTACCCTTACGCCCGTCCTCTCTACGTTATGGCTAAGGCTGCAGGACCGCTCTGCAACCTTCGGTGCCAATATTGCTATTATCTGGAGAAACAGCATCTAGCCCCCTCCCTCAATCCCTCCCCCGAGGAGGAGGGAAGTGTTACGGATAAAAGCCTCCCTCCTCGGGAAGGCATGAGAGGGGCTATGAGCGACAGCCTTTTGGAGTCCTATGTTCGCGACTACATACAACTGCAGCAGACACCCGAAGTGCTCTTTACCTGGCACGGAGGAGAGCCCATGTTGCGTCCGCTGAGTTTCTACAAGCAGGCCGTCCGCTATCAGCAATACTATGGGCGCGGCAGGCAAATAAGTAACAGCATACAAACCAACGGCACATTGCTGACGCCTGAATGGTGCCGGTTCCTGCACGACGAAGGCTGGCTCGTCGGACTCAGTATCGACGGAACAAAAGAGATGCACGATGCCTATCGCGTGGATGCCAAGGGGGAAGGAACCTGGCAAAGGGTCGTTGATGCTATCCACATGTTGCAGGACTATGGGGTGGAATGGAACGCTATGGCAACGGTCAACCATGCCAATTTCTCTCAGCCTTTAGCATTTTATACATTCTTCCGCGACGAGCTGCATTGCCAGTTCCTGCAACTGAGTCCTGTGGTGGAGAGAATCCGCCACCATTCCGACGGTCGTCATCTGGCTCAGCTTTTCGATGAGAACTGCGCCATTGCTCCCTATAGCGTTAAGCCTGCCGAATGGGGAAAGTTCCTCTGCGATATCTTCGACGAATGGGTTCGGCACGATGTGGGCGAAATGTTCGTGAATGTCTTTGATGCCACTCTTGCCGGTTGGATGGGTGTGGCGCCAGGCATTTGTGTCTATGCCGAGGAATGCGGTCATGCTGTTGTCATGGAGCATAACGGCGATGTGTACAGTTGCGACCATTTTGTCTTTCCGCAATATCGGTTGGGTAATATCCTTACCGACGGACTGCCGCAAATGGTATATGGCGAGAAGCAGACCGCTTTCAGCCGCCTCAAGAAAGATTCCCTTCCCCGCCAATGCCGCGAGTGCGAATGGCTGAAAGCCTGTCATGGCGAATGTCCCCGCCTCCGTTTTCTTCATACGGCCGATGGCGAGCCGGGCCTCAACTACCTCTGTGCCGGCTACAGGATTTTCTTCCAGCACGTTTCACCTTACATGGATTTCATGCGCAACGAACTCTTAGCCGGTCGCCCCGCCAGCGGGGTCATGACAGCGTTTGTCTGACCCGATGGCCTAATTACCGAATGCTTTCTGAAGCCTTTTGTATTCCTTCTTTGTGATTTGGATTACGGTGCCGTGACGAGGGGTAAAGAGGCCCTTGGTCTCGGTGTTCTGTACGAAGGTGAAGTGCTTCAGGTCATCGCTCTTGGTGAACTGATAGTAGCCGTCGCGGTAGCAGTCGTACATCAGACACCAGCCGCCACCGATAAGGGGGAACACACCGGCACCTTCCACATCGCTCTTCGTTGTCTCGCAGAATCCGTCGTGCAGCTTCCATGTTTCGGGGCTGTGAAGGTCCTTGAATGTGTATTGCTTGATACCCTTATGCCGTCCGTCTGCCTCGGTCTTGAAGAAGAGATGGTACAGCCCGTCCTTATCCTGAACGATATCCGTATCGATGGAGGGAGAATGGAAGTCGAACAGCACCTTCGGCTCTGTCTCCAGTCCGCTGAAATCATCGTTGGCATAGCACCAATAGACGCGGTCGTAAGGGATAGAGCCGTCGTCGGTCAGTAACGAGAAGTAAACCATATACTTGCCTGCCGCCTTATCGTAGATGGTCTGCGGTGCCCAGACGCGGGTTACGTGGGCAAAGTTTGTTCCGCTGAACCGCTCGGGGAAATGAACCGTATGATGCTCCCAATGAATCAGGTCGCGAGAGCGCAGCAGCACCATACCCCTGTTGCTGGCCCAACCCAAGGAAGAGCGCATATCTGTCACCACCAAACGGAACCATCCGTCCCTGCAACGCAGGATGTGCGGGTCGCGAACGCCTTTGGCCAAGGCTATGGTATCGCTTGCCACAATGGGCATCCCGCCGTTCAGCGGTGTGTAGTTAAAGCCGTCGGTACTCACGGCATAGCATATCTGTTCCTTCTCGGGAGCATTGCCTGTAAAATAGGTAAACAGATAGTACTTGCCCTTGATATTTTCCTGTGCATTTGTGCATAGGCCGCAAACGGCCAGCATAACGGCCAGCAACATTCTTTTTGTTTTCATAACGTATTAATTTGTAGTTGTTTTGTTGGCAAAGGTACTAAAGATAATTCATAATTCATCGTCCGTCAATCATAAATTTGCACCCGAAAAGTGAAAAATGAATGGGGAAACCTTGTAAACCATCTTATAAATCATTACTTTTGTAGCCATAATCCACATTTTCAAACTTCGGCCTCATGCTTAAACGACTATTAGTACTAACAATCGCCTGTGCTTCTCTTTCTGTTTCTGCCGAGAAGAATGCGACCGATTCCGACCCCGTAGCTTACGTGAACACTTTGCAGGGAACCAATTCGCACTTTGGTCTCTCGCACGGCAACACGTTCCCCGCTACCGCCATGCCGTTTGCCCAGCACATGTGGACACCGCAGACGGGAAAGAACGGCGACGGGTTCAAGTACCTTTATATGGCTGACGAGATTCGTGGTTTCGGTCAGTCGCACCAATGCTCTCCCTGGGTGAGCGACTATGCCGTCTATACTTTCTTCCCGGAGGTCGGAGAACTGGAGGTCGATCCCGAGAAACGCGCGGCTAAGTTTTCGCACGACAACGAGACGGCCCGGCCGCACTACTATAGCGTACAGTTTGATAACGGCATCCGTACCGAGTTCTCACCTACCGACAGAGGCGTTCATTTCCGTTTCTCTTACCCCAAGAAGGGCGATGCGTGGCTCGTCATCGACGGCTATACGGCTGAGAGTCAGATGGAGATTGATGTCGAAAAGCGACAGATTCGCGGTTGGGTGAATAACCAGCGCTTTGTGAATCATGCCGAGAACTTCCGCAACTATTTTATCATTCAGTTCGATAAACCTTTCCTGGATTATGGCTTGTGGGATAAAGGTGCTTTCCTGAAGTTCAAGGCAGGCTCAAAGGTTCAGGCCAAGGCTGCATCGTCTTATATCTCTCCCGAGCAGGCAGAAATAACGTTGAACCGCGAATTAGGTGCTGATAAGACTTTGGAACAGACCAGGAAACGCGGGCATGATGTCTGGCAGAAGCTGCTGAGCCGCATAAAAGTGGAAGGCGGTACCGAAGAACAGTTGCGCACGTTCTATTCCTGCCTGTTCCGCGCCAACCTGTTCTCACGCAAGTTCTACGAAATCAGGGAGGACGGCACGCCTTATTATTATAGTCCCTACGACGGGAAGATATACGACGGCTACATGTTTACCGATAACGGTTTCTGGGATACCTTCCGCAGCCAGTTTCCGCTCACCAATATCCTTCATCCCACGCAGCAGGGCCGTTATATGAATGCGCTGCTGGCCGCTCAGAAGCAATGCGGCTGGTTGCCTTCGTGGTCGTTCCCCGGCGAGACGGGCGGCATGTGCGGCAACCATAGCATCTCCCTTCTGGCCGATGCCTGGGCAAAGGGTATTCACGACTTTAATCCCGATTCGGCCCTTGTAGCATACGCTCACGAGGCGATGAACAAAGGGCCATACGGAGGTGCCAACGGTCGTGCCGGTTGGAAGGAATATTTCCAGTTGGGCTATGTGCCTTTCCCTATGTCGCACGGAAGCGTGACGCAGACCCTCGAGTATTGTTATGACGACTGGTGTGCTTACCAATTAGCCCGTTCGTGTGGCAATAAATTCTACGAGCAAATCTTTGCAAAGCAAATGTTCAACTACGTCAACCTTTGGGACCCCGATATCTGTTTCTTCCGCGGACGCGATGCCGACGGCTCTTGGACGGAGCCTTTCTCGGCCGTCAAGTGGGGCGGCCCCTATACCGAGGGTTGTGCTTGGCATTACATCTGGTCGGTATTCCACGATGTGAACGGACTGATTGGTCTCTTTGGCAGCAAGGAACGTTTCTGTCAGAAGATAGACTCCGTTTTCTCCGTTCCCGGTGAGGTAGATCCCGGTTGGTACGGGGGCAAAATTCACGAGATGGTAGAGATGGAACAGGCCAATATGGGCCAATATGCCCACGGCAACCAACCCATTCAGCACATGCCTTACCTGTATTCCTATGCTGGTCAGCCTTGGAAGACGCAGTATTGGGTGCGCCAGATTATGGACCGGCTCTACAACTCCACACCCGATGGATTCCCGGGCGATGAGGACCAAGGCGGAATGTCCTCGTGGTACGTTCTTTCGGCTCTTGGCCTTTATGCCGTTACACCCGGCACCAACCAGTATGTGATCGGTTCGCCCATCTTCCGCAAGGCAACCATCACCATGGAGAATGGCAACCAGTTCGTCATCGAGGCGCAGGACAACAGTCCGCAGAACTACTACATTCAGGATGGGCAGCTCAACGGTCAGTCTCTCACCCGCAACTACATCACCTATGATGAAATCAATCAAGGCGGCATACTCTCATTCCAAATGGGTGCCACACCGAATAAACAGCGAAACATCGGTGATGAAGCTTCACCGTATTCGGTATCAACTAGATAACGGGAACTTCTATCGGTTAGCGGTTAGCGTTATAAATGGTTAAATGGTAAATAAAACAACTTGTCAACTAAAAAAATAACCAAAATGAAATTCTCAATTCTCAATTCTCAATTCTCAATTCGAAAAGCAGTGGGCTTACTGCTTTTCGCAGCAGTAAGCGCAGTTTGGGCACAACCTCGCCCAGAGTATCCACGTCCCCAGTTCGAGCGTCAGGACTGGGTCAACCTGAACGGCCAATGGAGCTACACCTTCGATTTCGTAGGCTCCGGAGTAGAAAGACGGTTTTACGAGAGCAAAGGCTTCGACGGAAAGATTACCGTTCCCTTTGCCCCCGAGAGCAAGCTTTCGGGTGTAGAATATACCGACTTCATCAACAACATCTGGTATCACCGTCAGATTCAGATGCCTGCAGGATGGGCAGGACGTAACATCATGCTCAACTTCCAGGCTGTCTATTACAACTCCGAGGTATATGTGGACGGACGTCTGGCCGGTCGTCACTTTGGCGGCAGCACAGGCTTTGCCGTCGATGTCACCCGTTTCCTGAAGGACGGCAAGGCACACGATCTTGTCGTTCATGCCTACTCCGATACCCGCACCACCAAGCAGCCCGCAGGCAAGCAGAACGTCCGTCAGAGTCAGTTCGAATGTATGTACACCCGTACCACAGGCATCTGGCAGACCGTTTGGATGGAACCCGTTGATGCCAAGGGACTGAAGAATGCACAGGTCATTACCGATATCGACCAGAAGCAGGTCATCGTACACCCCCACTTCTATGCTCAGGACGGCGGCACCATAACCGTTACCCTCAAGGACGGTGCCAAGGTGGTAGCTACCAAGAGCGCCGTTGCCACCGATGCCTCCACACTCATTCTGCCCGTCAAGGCACCCAAGCTGTGGAGCCCCGAGAGTCCCTTCCTTTACGACCTCACCTACGAGGTGCGCGATGCGCAGGGTAACATCGTGGATAAGGTAGCCTCTTATATCGGCATGCGCAAGTTCCATTGCAGCGGCAACAAGACATATCTCAACAACGAACCCTTCTACCAGCGTCTGGTACTCGACCAGGGCTTCTATCCCGATGGTATCTGGACGGCTCCCTCCGACGAGGCGCTCCGTCGCGACATCGAGCTTTCTATGGCTGCCGGCTTCAACGGTGCCCGCCTGCACCAAAAGGTCTTCGAGGAGCGTTTCCACTATTGGGCTGACAAGCTGGGTTACATCACTTGGGGCGAGGCTCCTTCGTGGGGTATGAATGCCAACGACCCCGAGGTGGCACGTAACTTCACCTCCGAGTGGACCGAGGAGATTGTTCGCGACCGCAACCATCCCAGCATCGTAATCTGGACACCCATGAACGAAGAGTGGTGGCCCGACCGCGTGCAGTTCCCCCGCTTCGTTTCCGACCTGTACGACCTTACCAAGCAGCTCGACCCCACCCGTCCCTTCCACGATGTCAGCGGCGGTGCGCATGTCAAGACCGACATCTGGTCGACCCACAACTACGAGCAAGACCCCAAGCGCCTGCAGGAGATTATCTACAGCAACGGCAAGTGGTTCCAGGCACCTCACGACCCCATAGATATCTATCGCACCAATACCGGCTTCAACCGTCCTACCGATGTCAACCGTTACGACTATCCGCTCTATACCGAGCCCACCATGCCTTATATCCTGGACGAGTTTGGCGGCATCAAGTGGGTAAAGGGTCAGGATAAGGCTACAGGAAACAGCAACGCCTCCTGGGGTTATGGCGAGCCGCCTCATTCCTTGGAGGAGTTCTATGCCCGTCTGGAGGGTCAGGTCGATGCCCTGATGAATATCTCCGACCAAGTTTGGGGCTACTGCTTCACGCAGCTTACCGATGTAGAGCAGGAGCAGAACGGCGTCTATTTCTATGACCGCACCTCCAAGTTCGATATGAACCGCATAAAAGCTATATTCTCAAAAACACCGAAAAGATAAGCTTTTCTTAAAGTTGAAAGTTTAGTGTTTAGAGTTTAGAGTCAGTTTTTA
>CADAWW010000069.1 GCA_902791675.1 uncultured Bacteroidales bacterium | reverse complement strand
GTATGTCTATGGCCCTCGCGGCTATGCCTATCAGAAGAATAGCAACCGCATGCAGCTTCTCGTTGATGGCAGGCAGGGTAGGGAGTTCAATGCCCCCAAGCTTCTTCCCCCTTACGACGACTCCTACCGTTACCTCAAAGCTCTTGTCAGAGGCGAGATAGAAGAGCAGCCTTCCGACCTCTCCGCTTTGCAGAACAACATCCTCGTTGTCCGGATTCTCGAAGCTGCCATCCGCAGCGCTAAGACTGGCAAAGCGGTAAAGCTGTAAAATAGATTGTTTGTCTTTGGGCAACAACTGTGTTTTATGGGGATATACTATCTTCGTTTTTCCCAGTTATTGTAAACGGAACATGACAGGAAGACGGAAACGAGAGCGAACAATCTTATTATCTTGTCTGGCGGGTTTCCATTTTGGCATCATTTTAACTACGCGAAGGGCCTCTTGTGATAGAGTGGCGTCTGGAGATAAGACGGGAATTCCTCGGGGCTGACTGGCCCTGCCTTCTGTTTGTTATCGTCTACATAATAATATTTAGCCATATAATAGGTGTTATTGTGTTAAACTTGATGTTTTGATGTGTCGTATATTAGAATTTCCGGACGGAATTCAAAGTGCATGGTGTCATAGTGA
Organism: uncultured Bacteroidales bacterium; assembly: GCA_902791675.1. Classification (GTDB taxonomy): domain Bacteria; phylum Bacteroidota; class Bacteroidia; order Bacteroidales; family Bacteroidaceae; genus Physcousia. The sequence goes on along the minus strand of CADAWW010000069.1, from coordinate 10,414 downwards.
TACCATCGTCCTCCCCAGATAAAGCCATGACGTTCAAAGATATTCACTAATTCAGTGGGCATACGGTTTGTATATACAATCTTGTCAGTTTCTTTTTTGCCAGGATTCTTCCACAGCCAATAGTCGCTTTGGCTGACACCAATATCGATGGTCATTCCATAGGAGTGGGCACTCTGTCTGTTGGCACCACGTACCTTTCGCCAGTTAAATGTGCCGCTGGATTTAAGATAAGGCTTAAGTTCTGGGTGATCTTTCAGCTCCTTGACTACAGCACGAAGGCTGTCCGCTGCGCCATTGACAGGCGTGAACAACACCTTTTCGCCAAACCATTCAACTTGTACAAGCTTTTGTCTTACGACTGTTTCGCTCTCTCCATACATCATCTTAAATAATGCTTCGCAACGACTACGACCGGCATCTTGTAAATATTCAGGCTCTTCTCCTGTACGTTTGTAGGTGAAGGCAAACATGTCCTCAGGGTCGGCATCATCCAGTTTCTCCGCAAACGACTTCTCGCGTCCGTCATCATACTGCATTTGTGAACCATCTGCCAACAGCAGGTTGTTGTTTTTATAACCTTTTACGAAATGGGGATATGCTATTATCAATGCTTTTGTTCCAAGTGGTATTTGGGTATCAGATGCATTGGTAACAATGGTGGAGTCGTTTCTGGCCTTCTTATTAGAAGCATTCTGCTCCCCCTCTGCACAACATTGTACAAAGAGGGAGCAGAACAAAACTACCAGAAAAACCATTGTTTTACTCATATCGTTGAATAAAAGCCACGTTCTTCTTTTCTACTTTACTCAACATGGAACTGACATTAGAATATTTGGGCTCGTACCAGTTGAATTGACTGAAATATTCCTTTAGGTCATTATTTTTGAAGATATAACCATGACGGGCAAAAATCCAGTTACGCATGATACGGAGATCTTCTTTCGAAAGACCAGCTACATCTGTGGGTGTCAGTTCGCGTTCGCAAACAAAGTCGTAAAGAGCATCAGCTCCCGTCATCTCGTCATCCGGTTGGAACTCATCGTAATCAGCAATAGATTCTGTTGTTTCCTCGTTTTCTGCTATAACCTCTGTCTCTGATTGTGCAACAACTTGGCTGTATTTATCCACATCGTCCCTGCTGAGGAAATACCATAGCAATACAGCCAGTATTAGAATGGTGCTTGTTATCGCTACAGCCACCATGGTCATATTGGTCTTTTTTACAGGCTTTGGCGGCGTCGTAGGAGTCGCTGGAGTCGTTGGCTGATACGGTGTTGGATTCACAGGTTTAACAGTATCTTGTTTGGGTGTTTCCGATACAGGAGAAACAACCGGTGCAGGTGTAGGTTTTATTTCTGTTTCCTGGTGAAACAACTTTTGAAAGTCTTCAACATCTTTTGCTTTTAGCCACTTCTCCATGCCTTTACACCATACTAGCGTTTCGGGTGTAATATCAGTTGATGAGATTTCTGCTACTGGGCGTGGCCCTTGCCGGGTCCCGCCTTTATCAACAAAATAATATTGTTTCATGATGTTTTCTTTTTAGTCTCGAGTGTGGTCAGATTTAACGGGCCTTTTAGAGCCATATCATAAGAATCTGGAAAGCGAAACCTATAGCACCCCAGATGATGCAGGATTTTGCATATTTGGGATTATCACCCTTTTTCACAAAAAACAATACGAGCCCTACAATAGGGAAGAAAAAGCATATGATTTTGATAAGTATGTGGGCATCTTCATCGGCTACAGGGTAGGGGGCTTCTGATGAGTATGTTTCTGGTTCGTATGCGCTTGCAGAATAGGATGTTTCATTTTGTGTCGTCTCATCTCCACGTACAATCTCATCAGCAATATCCTTTGCTTCTTTCAGTCCGATATCGTATTTCTCTTTGATGTATTTTGTAACGACCAGTACGGAATCTTTATTGGCATCAATAAAGTCGGACGTTTCCTTGTCGATGACAATGCCAAATCGTTCTGCTGTGGCCGAGAAATAACGACCAGACTCTTGGGGAGAATCTGTCAGGCTATCATCAGAAGTTGGTAATTCTGCCTCTTCTTGTAGCAATGCCTGAAAATCATCCACCTCGCAGGCTTTCATCCATTTCTCCATTCCTTTGCACCAGACCAATGTCGTTGGACTTATATCCTGGGCATTTATATCTTCCAGAGGAAGGGGCCCTTGCCGGGTCCCCGCCTTATCAACATAATAATATTGTTTCATATGTTACATGGTTTTAGCAAACTGTTCGATGTTAAAGGAACCATCCAGATCTTTAATTTTAATCTTTCCGTGAAGGAGATCAAAGAAGAATGCACGAATCCGCTCCGTAGTAAGAAGAGCAGGATTTCCCTCGCTGTCAGTTCCCAGATCGTATGTCTTAAGCATTTGAGGACCAAGTGCAGCAGCAGTAAGAAGGAAATGATTCTGGAACTTATCTGTGTCGATCAGGTCGGCAGCCAGTACTTTTCCCACAACGCTGTAGCTATGCAGTGAACGTTGGTGTCCACCATCTGTTAGTGTTGTGTGAAGGTCGTCGGAAGCTAAGTTGATTTCTATCCTTCCACTTTCTGCATTTTCCTCCTGATGACGATACAAAGAGCCTAAGTCGGCAAGAGCCAATGAGTAAAGATGGGCAGTCTTTGTGTAATTTGCACGTTCTACGCTGAAGACAGAGGGGAGAAGCAGGTTGATGTTGCCGTCCAGTTCAACATAGGGTGAAATGAAGGTGCCAATGATACAATCCTTGATAGTTAAGGACTGAGTGGCAAAAACACCTCCAATTATAACGCAGTTCTCTAAAACAATTTCATCTCCGTATAAACTTCCGGAAACATAGGCATTGCACAGGGTTATGCTTTTTGCATTAACGTCGGAGCAGAATGTGACATTACAGTTAAGAGCTCTTGTTACAACAGAAGAAGCGGAGCCTACTGCCTTACGGAAGATGATGTCGCCGCTGACATCGTTGTTAATGTACAATTCACGCTGTACAAAGACAGCACCTTTTACTTCAAAAGGAGCAGCCTCGATGGTCATCTTGTTCGCATAGAGTGGGCCTTCAACAACAGTTTCACCGGCAACGGTTACTGTTCTGGATAGCTCGTTGATTTTGTTGGGCAGGATACCGCCCTTTACAATATTATTATCTAAACGGAGATTGGATTCCGTTATTCGAATTTCTGTTAGCTTACTCATATCCTTGGATTTACTTGTTTAACATCTTATTAATCATTGTACGAACTCTGTCGGAGTGACTGTCATCACCCGTTATCTTTTTGGCAATCTCTGTCTGAACGTATGATTTCAGTTGCTCTTCTTCTGTGTTTGAGGTATTACCGAAATTAACATCCTTGAGAGACTGACAAAGTCTTTCTTCAAGATTCCGGTCTTTTGATGAGTAGTAATCCGGCATGATGCATTTTTGCTTCGTGCCTTCTCTGCCGGAATCCGTTCGCATATAACATACAGGAACCAGATACCCGTCTTCACCTGAGCCGTCGATGCAGCTTTCTTGAATAGTGCGTTCTGTTGACGCTTTGGATACAAGAAAGTTCTGCGCCTGATTCATGGCCTCCAATGCATGGTGTTTTACTGTGGCAGCATTAATTTGTGCCTGCAGGAGACTTGTCTCTTTGCTCATGGTGACGGCAGTCTGAACCATATCAGTATGGAGCATTCTGTCGCTCTGTTCATCAATATCCTTGGCCACGTTAAAAACGGGTTGGTCTATTTCATGAATTCTGATAGATAGTTCATTGTTGAGGTCAGTGAAAATCTTTTGGTATCTTGCCGTTGTACGAGCGTAATCCTCAGCCATCTTTTTCTGTTTTTCCTGGAGTGTCGCAGCTTGTTGGCGAAGTAAAATCAACCTGGCCTCAACTGCTTGCTCAAGTTCTGCCTTTTGTGTAGAAAGGTCTGTCCTGACAGTATGGAAAAAGCCGTCAATAATTGATTTGGAGACTTTCTCTGCATTCTTGGCGATAGACGCACACTGGGCAGCATTCATGGCACCTACGCTGGCCGTCAAACCGTTAACATGAGTGTTACAACTAGCAACGCTGGAATCAAACGGGGTGGTATCAACATGAATGTCAACTTCTACATCTTCGTAAGCAGTTCCACTATAATCAATAGTCTTGGATCCTCCATCTTGAGATGCCGGATAATGAATAGTTATAGAACCGCTATACGGCACCGAGATTGTTTTTCTGAAACTTTTACTATAACTCATAACCTTAACTAATTATAGTGTTTTGACAATAGCAGACGAGTGCATTTTCAGAATCATGTCCTTAACCCTTGGTGAAATCTGAGACGATTCAACCAAACGCGATAATTCCTCGCTAACCTGACGTGCGGGCTGCTGTTGTTGCCAAGGCAGGTTTTCACCTTCTTCGCGTAGGGCGTTGTTGATTATCGAAGCATGGTTTTTAGACAGTTCTGTTGGCACTGCAATATCGGTTCTCGTAATACCGGCAGCATCGCTGACAGATTCACATATCAATGCGGGAATAAGATACGTCTTGTCTTCGTTTCCGTTGGGATTTGAAATAAGCACTTGGTTGGTAATGGCCCGCTGTTCTCCAATCTGGGTCAGGAAATCAGTAGACTGGTCCAGTGCAACCTGTGCATTACGTTTCATGTTAGATACAAGAATCTGCTGGCTTTTGCATAGTCCTTCTGCTTGGGAAGTAGGAACCCATGCTGTAAGGGCGTTCATCCTGTTGGATGATGTTGCCATGTGTTTGTTTACCAACTCAAAAACAGGCTGGTCAACCTGACGTATTCTTGTTTCCAATTCCTTGTTGATACTGGTGAAAATACGGAGGTATCTCTCTGCAATGCGTCCATACTCACGTTCCATATTGGTCTTGATTCCCAATAACTGACGTTTTTGTTGTCCTAATTGCATAACAAGAGCTTCAACTCGGCTTTGTTTATTTGCAATCTTCTGTGAAATCTGCGAACGCATCAAGGTTAGGAATCCTCGGTTTACGTTTTTGCAGACTTTGTTTGCGCTGTTATTCTCGGCTGCAATGACAGCACCCTGCATGGTTACTACTGCCGCTGTTGTGCCTTTAACGTGATTCGACACACTTTGCATCTCGGCAGCCATAGGATGGGTGTCAACGGTACAGTTAAATGTTGTTGCCATACTATCTTCCTCCTATTAATCAGTTATTGTTATCTTTCGGAAGCTCGGGAATGTCGTCATCCTCGGGGAGATCCGGCATCTCATCGTCATCAGGAAGATCAGGCATCTCTTCGTCTTCGGGAATGTCTGGTACATCATCCTCAGGAGCCTCAGGTGCATCGTCTTCAGGGAGATCAGGCATCTCTTTGTCTTCTGGAATGTCTGGTACATCATCCTCGGGAGCCTCTGGTGCTTCATCCTCAGGAATACTTGGTACTTTGTTCTCTGGTAGCTCTGGTGCTTCATCTTCGGGAAGCTGTGGTACCTCATCCTGTGGGATTTCAGGAACCTCTTCTTTCTTAGGCTGTTTTTCTGTTACGGCGATTCGGCTTACAGAATCTAAAGCATTAACAGCAAGAGAAGGAAGATTGAGGGACAGGTGCTCATAGGTAACATCTTCAACATTGGGCTGCGGTAACAAAACAGACTCTTTGGCAAGCAGAGGATTCGTTGTTGCCAGAGGCTTCCTGCGCTCATCGAGATTGTTAACTTCGCTTGCAGCAACTGCCATTGCATTAGAATATCCGTCTTGCAACCGAGCATCGTAGAACTCAACATGTCCAAACTTCTCTGCCTTCAGGGCAATGTCGTCTTGTAGGCGATCCATATAGTCACTGAATTCCTCTTGTACCTTTTTGTATTCTTGTGCTTGTACCTCGAATGCAGCCAAAGCCTCTGCACTACTATCCTGTTTTTCAACAACAGTGCTGTCGAGAGTGGCGCCTTCTTCACCCATGCTGTCGAGGGTCTTCTGCAACTGTGCCAGGGTATTATATGCTTCGACATATTCACTTAAGGTCTTCTGCATATTATTAATAATGTCGGCACTCTCGGCATGGTTAGAGCGGTAGAATGCATCTACATCTTGATGCCACTTGTTCAGGTAGCTGAGTTTCTGGTCATGAATCTGACCATAGATGCGAATACGTTCGATACGATTCTCTTCCATCAGACGCTGAACCATAGGAGCGACAATTTCTTCGTAAATCTGATGAACTCCAAAGGGTACGCTGGCACTACTGTTGTCCTCTGCAGTCCACTCGTCGGCAAACAGGTTGTAACGAACGCGAGAACTCTCACGTAGTTGGAAAGGTTCGTATCCCTGGATAGAATCGGAATAGTCAAATCGTTCGTTTCGGATTCTTCTTATTTCCTCGGCTTCCAGCAATGGAGAATAATGATTGTATGGTGCTTTAAGAATCTTGAACAGCAAATCGTTCGAGTTGTTGATAACTTTATCTGTTGAAGCCAGTTTCATGGCAGAAATGGTCTGAACCGACATTGCCATAGTGTGCATAAGATGCTTGAGAACATCTTCGAACTGTTCGGTATCGCTGGAAAGTGAATCCTTCAGTTTGTTCAGTTGGCAGAATGTGTCAATCTCTTTATTGTAACGTTTGTCATCAAAAACCTTCACAACAGGGTGGTTGCCAGCATCGCTTGTAGAGTACTCGTTTAAGAATTTCAGATACTCGCTTTTATCTGCAACCAAGGGCAAATCTACGGATTTTACCTCTGTATCGTTCATGCAGAAAGATATGGTACGGATGGAACGGTCTAACTTGCCGACATAGTCGCTCTGATTAATCTCCTGGATAGAAAGAGAATACTCGTTGGTATCGATACTTTCTGATTCGTTCGAAGTTTCTACGATAGGAGCTTCAGTTGTAAGCTGTTCCATTTTCGACATGGTCTCGACAAGCAAATCATTCTGGCGTGACATTTGTAAGCTTACACGAGAGTTCTCAACGTTTCCTGTATAGTCAACTACAAAGCATTTGTCATCATATGCCATTTGCTGAGCCACAGGGACGTATGCTACACCCATCTTCGTTACTTTATAATCGCGGAAGATGTTCTCATGCTCCTTTTTCTTCTCGGCAATCTTCTCGTTTATGGCTATAACCTGTTTGTCGAATTTTGAACGGCAGAGCCACCATAATATAATAAGTTGGATGCCAAGCAGCCACCACCGTTTTCTGATATTGTCTTTCTCGGTCTCTATCTTCTCGAGGTCTCCTTCTAAATCTTTGATTTGTTTTTCAATAGCTTCCTCTTGTCGAACAATGCGTTCTGCGGCCTGTTCGTAGAAGTTAAATAATAATCGAGCCTGATCCTGGTAGATGTTACTCGAATCGCTGAATATTTTTCCTGTTGTAGCCATAGTTAAATTGTTAATAGGTTTTTATGAGTTGATATTTTTTCTTCTTGATAGGATTCTTTCAAGGCGGTTAATCTTTTCTTCGATCTTTTCCTGGTTTAAATCGGCATTTCTCATCAGCACCTTGATGTCCTCGATGGTCTGACAGAATTCCGATTCGTAGTGCTTCGCCTCGATACTCATCGAAGGAGTTACATACCGCAATTCCTCATAAATATCATCCAGTTTACGCATACTGATGTTTAAAGGTTGGTTTTGGGGTATCTCGTCCATCAAGCTGTCCATAGCTATTTTAAGAGTAACCTTCCCTTCCTTCATTTGCTGTTCTTTGTTGTATATATGCTCAACTTTATCACCGGAATGTAATGTTGTAACACGTCCTAATAAACCAAGGAACACAAGGAAAATCTGTCCCATCAGTTGTATATGAAAGGGAATGGCGTAGACAATGCCAAAAAACATTAATCCAATGGCTAGGATGCAGTAGGCACTAAGCACATAGAAGTAGATACCCATCATTCCCACTTCCTTGTGTGCCGGATTATCCAAATCAATTAACGGATAAATGGCAAACTGTACCAGTTGTGTATATACAAGGATTGAGACGATGATGTCAAGTACTTTTATCCTATCCTCAAGTGATTGTCCAAAAAGGAAAAAACCTCCTATTATCAGCCCATATCCTATTAATATGGCTAATATCTTGTAAATTGTTTTTGCATTCATGGTAAATTGTTTATATGGTTAAATCTTTTGTCCACACTTAGGACAGAACTTGGACGTTAGTGGTACTGTTGCCCCACATCTTGGGCACACATTACCAGCCGTAATGTTTTGTGGGCTGCCGCAATGAGTACAGAATGCTGCGCCAGGGGTGATTGGTGCTCCGCATGCACTGCATGTGGCACCTCCATTGACATTGGGGGCTTGCTGTAACGGTGTGCCGCAACTAACACATCTGCGTGCAGTCTTCAGGTTGTCAGAACCACATCTTGGGCAGGGGTTATATTCATTTCCGCAATGAGGGCAGAAACGTTCGGTGGTCAGGTGTTTCTTTGAACAATTCGCACAATAGACCTCTTTCACAACAGGCTGCGGATTATTCTGTGGCATGCCTCCTTGCTGCATTCCACCCTGTGAGCCGGAAAATGTGGGTTGGTTGTTATGTGGCTGCATCATTCCAGAGCCCATACCTCCGCCAATGCCTCCGCCTCCCATCATGTTCATTGCCATGATGCCGGCAAGAAGACCATTTCCTCCAGCAGCATTTCCAATCTGGTCGACAGCATTGTTTGCCACTCCAAACATCTGCTCCTGTTGCCATGAATGTCCGGTGATTGACATGGAGGCTTGGCTTGCTAATGCTTCGGAAACCTTTCTGCCTTCTGCGGTGCTTGTGTCAATAGATATGTCGTTGACATAGAATCTGGTCATTGTAAGACCATAGTCTTCCCAAAATGCCTGCAAGTTCGACTTGATGTAGTTTGACAATGCATCAAGATGTGCCGAGATACTCTTAAATCCAACTCGCTGACTTGTCATGAACTGGATTATAGCGCTTTTCGACTTCGAAGAGAACTCTCCGTATGCCTGTGACAGCATATCTGATTCGGTAAAGACATCTTTTGTCCCCACCATTTTAATGAGGAACTTCTCTGAATTGGAAACTTGAATGCCATACTGGCCCGAAGCCTGAAGAGGCAGCATTGTTTGGTAGTCAGCATCATGAACGGCCATGCTGTTGACAGCCCAACTTAGGTTGGCTGGATATAATTTATTTACAATCCATACTTCAGCCGTGAAGGGGTTTTTCCCTCCAAATGGTATTCCAAACAAACTTCTAAGCAAAGGAATGTTTTCGGTGTCCAGTGTATGTTTACCCGGACCAAACTTTCCCATTAGTTGACCCTTGCTGAAAAGTAGGGCTTCTTGAGATTCATATACAATCAACTGAGTGTAAGTGCTCAGATTCGTCTGAGGGAAGCGGTATGCAAAAACAAACTCGTCACTTTGTGGCTTCCAGCTAGCGCAATCAATTAGTGCCATAATCTAATATGCCCATAGATACCCCGTTAGGCCATAGTATGGTTAGTGATGTGGGTTCAACTGCAAGACAGAAACGTGGGTATCCGCATTTTCTTTCAAATGTGACGATTCTTGTCGTGAAGTAAATAAAGTTTGAGCAAATATATTGAAAAAAAATAGAATGCCTCGTCAGGAATATATATAAAATGTAGAAAAGGTGCTAAATAACATGTCGACTTGTCAATTTTGCAATGTCGAGGGCATTCTTTTGTCTAAACACGGTTCTATTTAGCGCTTGTCTTTGAAAAAAAAATTTTTTCCGTTTTTTATGAAGATACCCTTCTTTGTTAATGATGAAGGTGGGGTGGAGAGCGAAGAATTGATTTTCCGGCCAGAAAGGTCGTAAATGAATTGAGCATTGAACATTGCCACTTCGTTCTCGCTGTTGGCTTGCGACTCCTTCGACGTTGAGCATTGAGGATTCTCAATGTTTTCAATGCCAGTTTCGGTCTCTGCGGCCAGGTCTTCTACAAGGTACTTGCCTCCATCCTGTGTGCCGGTAATGCAGAGGTAGCTATCTGAGCGAAGACCTGTTATGTCTACGGTCTGCTTGCCTGCCGTGTTGCTTACCACCAGGTTGATGTAATTTTCGGGGGAGGTAAGCTGATAGGTTTGGTAATACCACCTCTTACCTTCTATGTTTTTGGAGGTGGTAATACGTTTGCCTGGCCAGTGTGAGATGTCGCTGAGAATCTGAGTGAACTCCACTGTAGGATCGGACTTGAAACCCTTATGAAAATGGGTATTCATAGCCCATACAGCTATAATAACTATAGCAAGAACGGCTACGATAATAACTTTCGCTTTCATAGTTTGCTGTCATTTTTAATCATACTGCAAAGAAAAGTTTTTTCATACCATTATTGGTCGGGAATACCGTAACGGTTCTTTTGAATATTCCAGCTCCGTTACCAGTTTGTAATGCCCGTCATCTTGCAGTTCTAAGACTACAAGGGAGCAGTTCTTTGGT
>CADAWW010000068.1 GCA_902791675.1 uncultured Bacteroidales bacterium | reverse complement strand
ATAAAACTCCATGTGGTTAGAGCTGATGTTATTGATACTTTTTAAGTTATAGATGATATTCAGCGCATTTCCCGTATGTGGTATACTATAACCGCTACTGTCGCGATATTCCCATTCTCGTGTATTTTCTTCTATACTCTCGTGTCGCCAGCTAAGCCCCGTTTGCAGTTTATGTTTACCTAATTGAGCGTCGTATGTTGTCTTTAGCGTTACAGAGTTACTTTTTAGCGTATTGCGGGCATGTTCCATATAGGTTCCAACTCCTAACTGGTCATCCGAGTTGGTTTCGTTCAGCCAATATTGCCCCTGGATATCGTATGTCACTCGTTCCCTTGTACTAAAACCAGTGAAGGATAGCCCCAAAGCGTGTTTCGAACCAAACTTCTTGGTTACTTTCATGGTTCCGAAAAGGGTATTGAAGCGATCTTCTTCTTTTCCGTCAAAGTAAACCTTAAAATTTTTAATATCTTCAAGGGTTCCAAAGTTTGTCTCTCTGTCCTTAGGGGTAAAGTTGTAATTGTTTCTGCTAATGTAGGCAATTGCATCGAATGTCCATTGGCTGGATGGCGTCCAACTTAGGTATGCCTGATAGTCTATGAAGTTCGGTTTGTACTCACCCTTGGTTTCAAGGCTACCCAACATATACTGGTTGGTCTTATAGCGGAGGCCGTTGCTAAAGGCAATTTTCTTGTTCCCAAAACCAGCGTAACCGTTTACTCCAAGGAGGCTGGCCTGAATGCTTCCCTCTGCTTGGGTGGGGCGGGCGTAAGTAATATCCAGCACGCTGCTCATCTTGTCGCCGTATTTGGCTTCAAATCCTCCGGCACTGAAGTTAATCTTCTCCACCATGTCGCTGTTGATGATGGACAAACCTTCCTGCTGACCGCTTGCAATGAGAAGGGGGCGATATACCTCCACGCCATTTATGTACACACAGTTCTCGTCGAACGAACCACCTCGTACATTGTACTGGCTGCTCAGTTCGTTGTGGGTACTCACGCCAGCTTGTGTGGCCACCAGTTCCTCCACAGCATTACCCGTTGTGCTGGGCAGTCGTTTCAGTTCTGCCTTGTTCAGCTCTTGTGTGGTGGTCATATCCCGCTTAAATTCCTTCACGGTCACCTCTTCCATCATCTTGCTGTTTTCTTGCATGGTAATATTAAGCGTCAGGTTGCCTTTGGGTTTTTTCAGCACCCTCTTTCGCGTATTAAATCCCATCATGCTATAGCTTATTACCACACTGTCAGCTGTATGGAAAGAAATCTTGTACTGGCCGTCCAGCCCTGCTGTTGTGGCAATGCCTTGTCCTTCCACTCTGATAATACATAACGATACGGGATCTTGCTTTTCGTCCACAACTTTACCCTTAAGGTGAACCGATGTGGTATCTGTCTGCTCCTCCTGGCAGAAAGCCCAAGTTGAGCAGAGGAAGCATATAAATATAATAATGTATAGATGTTTCATTAAAATAATAACGTATAAAAGAACCTTTTTGGTATATCAGATGCAAAAAAAATGCTATCTTTGCAAACAAATCATTCACACATAGAATAAAATAGATGGAAAAATTTGCCGATTTGATTAGTAAACGCCGTTCTATACGTAAGTTTACCGACGAGAAATTAGACCCCGAAGATGTTAGGCTATTGTTGCGAGCAGCCCTAATCTCGCCTAGTAGTAAGGGAATGCATAGCTATGAATTTGTTGTGGTTGAGGACTCGCAGATGTTGCATGCGCTCAGTCAGTGCAAAGCACAAGGTGCTGATTTCTTGTCAGAGGCTCCCTTTGCGATTGTTGTTTTAGCCGATCCCAGTCAAAGTGACGTGTGGATTGAGGATGCTTCTGTTGCTGCCACCCATATACTGCTACAGGCCGAGGATTTAGGTCTTGGCGCCTGTTGGATTCAGGTTCGTAACCGATATACGGCTGACGAACGGAATGCCGAGTCTATTGTCTGCTCTCTGTTGAATATCCCCGAAGAACGGGGTGTCGTTTGCATTATAGCAGTAGGACATAAGGGAATGGAACGTAAACCTCAGAATGAAGAAAAGCTGAAGTGGGAACGCGTACATATCGGACAGTACTGATTGGCAGGGGTAATGTGGCTTCGCATTTGTTGGAAGCGTTGGAAGATGCCGGGCATCAGGTTCTTTCTGTTGGCGGAAGGCAAAGAACGCAGCCCATACCTACCGATGCCGACCTTTATGTCATTGCCGTTACAGACAGTGCCATACAAAGTGTTGCTTCAGAAATAGGTGATGTAACTGGTTTGGTGGTGCATACCGCTGGCAGTGTACCCATGAGTGTACTACCGCAGCAGAATAGGGGTGTGCTTTATCCCTTACAGACCTTTACCAAGGGTCAACCTGTAGATATGCAACAAGTTCCTCTTTTTATTGAGAGTGATGGAGACATATCCTTTCTTCGTGAGGTAGCCGGTCAGATAAGCAACTGTGTAACAGAGATGGATTCCAACCGCCGCAGATACCTTCATCTGGCTGCAGTGTTTTGTTGTAATTTCACTAACCATATGTACCGGATTACAGAGAATATGTTGTCCCAACATGCAATCCCCTTCAGCGTCATGCTACCGCTGATTGATGAGACTGCCCGCAAAGTCCATACGCTTTCTCCGGCACAGGCTCAGACAGGACCTGCTGTGCGTTGGAACAAAGAAGTTATGCAAGCTCAGATAAGCCTTTTGGAACGCGAAGATTTAAGACAACTCTATCAGTTAATCAGTCAGAGTATTCATTATGATAAACTACAATCTACAGAAGATTAAGGCCTTGGCATTCGATGTGGATGGCGTGCTCAGTCAGCAGACAGTAATCATGCAGTCCGACGGTATGCCTCAGCGTACTGTGAATATCCGCGATGGTTATGCCCTGCAGTTAGCAGCTAAGAGTGGACTAAAGGTTGCCATTATCACAGGTGCAACTGTTGATGCTGTGCGCAAACGTTACGAGGTGTTGGGTATTCAAGATGTGTATATCGGCTGTTCCAGAAAGATGGAGGTTATGTATATGGGTGATGATATCCCCGATTACGAGATACTGCAGCGTTGCGGTCTTCCTTGTTGTCCTGCTGATGCTGCCCAAGAGATAAAGCAAACCTGTACCTATATAAGTCCTCTTTGTGGGGGCTATGGTTGTGCACGTGATGTCATAGAACAAATACTTGCTGCTCAAGGGAAATGGATGACAGGTATTCACGCTTTTGCCTGGTAAAAAATTCTATTAAGTTTCCCATTGAAAGTCCGTTCTATATGATCTGTTATACTATAAAACTGTGGCACCTTGTAATGCTCTAGTTTTTGTGTTAAATATGCCGAAAGAGTTTTAATTGTAAGAATGGACCCCTCTTTGGGTACAATATACAGTTTAAGTGCCGTTCCCAAAACGGGGTGGGGGCTTGCTGTGCAGATGCAGTCGGCAACCTCGGGGAATGTGAGGGCGGCATCTTCCACCTCCACAGGATTTACCTTATAGCCACCGATGTTGATGATGTCGCCTGAGCGCCCTGTCAGATGCAAACGGCCTTGTCCGTCTATCTTTCCCTGGTCGGAGGTGATGATGGTACCGTCGTGTAATACCGAAGCAGTTAGTGCTTCGTCGCCCACATAGCCCTCCATAAGTGTTTCTCCCCTACATGCCACATAGCCTTCCGGGGTAATAAACACGGCGGAATGCTTCATGGGCTTGCCCAGACAGCCGGCAACACAATAATCGGAATTGTAATTGTGTGTACAGATGATTCCCGTCTCGGTGGAGGCATAGGTATTGTAGAGCCTGGTATTGGGCAGTATCTGGCACAATTCATCCATATCGACCTGTGGCATCGGTGAGGCACCAGTTTCTATGAAGTCTATTCTATCTGCCAGTGCCGTCAGATCTTTTCGGGCAAATTTCAGGAGCATCCTTATGCTGGATGGAACCAGAAAGGTGGCAATACGAGGATATGGAAGTCGGAAAGTTTTTATAAAGGCGTTCATATCCTTCATTCCCGATGTGATGCATAATGTGGCTCCCACCATAATGGTGGGCCAAACCTTACTCAGGCTTCCGATATGGTTGAGCGGTCCGCTGACAATAAATAGCAGGTCTTCCGTGAACTGCATGGCTGAAATCAGGTTTTCGGCATCGGCTGTGATAGCTTTGTGGCTTATCATGATACCTTTTTGTCGTCCTGTGGTACCAGTTGTATAAAGTATATCTGCAACTTGCTCAGTAATGGAGCAGGCACTTATCTCGTTCTGAATGTCGTTGAATTTTCTTTCTGAACAATCGTTCTCAAGCGGGACAATGGCTCTCCCTGCCAGATGACAGGCAAAATATGTCACAAGAAATCCGATGCTTTGTGTACTGCGGATAACCGCAGCACGCGGGGCTTCATGCTTATATTGCAGGGAAAGCTGTGTTGCCTGCTCCCACAGCCGACTGTATGTAACAGTCTCCCCGTCACATATAATGGCCGGTTTGGTAGGGTGCAGTCCGGCCCACTTGTGCAGATAGTCCTCCAGATACATCATTTCTTTTCCTTAAGTTTCTGCTCTACCATCTGTACAATGCTGTCCAGTGTCCTTAGGTTCTTGGGCGTAGCATCTTTTGCTTCCAATTCGATACCGAACTCTGACGACAGCGTCATCAGAATGGTGGTTACACCCAGCGAATCCAACTCGCTGAACAGAAAGTCGGACTCCAAGTCCAACAGCGGCAACATTTCCTCCAGTATTTTTTTTATTCTCTCTCTCATTTTACTTTTTATGGTTTACAGTTTACGGTTTACAGTTTACTGTTAAGGGTTATGGGTTTTCGTTCCCCGAAGGGGGGGAGACTAAACAGAAGCGGTGGTATGACATATGCCATCAGCACCACCGAGAACATACCAACTATGGTGATCTCTGCCAACGAGTGCAGGGCCGGATGGCGAGCAAAAATCAGCGAACCGATACCCACGAACATTATTAGGGCAGAAAGGGCGACGGACCGCTTGTGGGATAACAGCACCTTGCGGCCATAGGTATATTCCTGCAGGCAGCCCTCTGTTATAAAGATGGTATAGTCGTCTCCCTGCCCAAAGATAAATGTGGCCAGTATAATATTTACCAGATTGAACTGTATGCCCAACACTCCCATAATTCCAAGAATCCATATCCAGCTGACGGTCATCGGGAGGAAAGTCAGCAAGGCCAGTTTGAAGCTTCTGAACGAGAACCATAGGAACAGAAAAACAATGGCAGCACAGGCCCAACCCACGTAGTTGAAATTTGCGGTCAGGTTGCCTGTCAGTTCCCTGTTCATACTTTCTATGTCGAAGCAGAAAGCCCCTTTTGGCAGAACCGCTTTTATCTCTTTCCCTACCGATTCCTTGTCGGTGCTCTTAACTGTTATGGCATCAACCACCCTATATATTCCTGTCAGCGAGTCTGTGCTGATATGTGTAGCGTAAAGGTCCTGCATGGGTCTGAAATAAGCGAAGTCCTGCCCGTGGTATTGTCCGTTGATTATATCATAGAAGGGAGCAAAAGCATCTCTGCTAAAGCCTGCTTCAGCAGCTTTTTCTGCCAGTTGCGGCCCCAGCAGATTGGCATACTTGCCGACGAAACTTTCCCAACGCCTGATTCTCCGCTCCTGCTCTTCCTTCGAACATAGGAATCTATGGCACGAAGCGACCTCGGTGCCCGGATATTTCCCTGCTATGTTGTTCAATGATCTGTATATCTGTCCTGAACGGTCTAATGCCTCGTCCATAGAACTCCCCCTGCTTACCGCATATATGCATTGTTTGCCGGAGGCGGCTGCGGATGTTAACTGTTGAAGAAATTCCATGTCGGCCCTTTGCGCCGGAGTCATATAGTTAAGGTGGCCGATATTGGCATCAAACCGGGTTCCAAAACTGAACCAGCCGAATACGAGTGTCAGGACACCTATAAGAACGATGCCATACCTGTTTTTCTCTATCGGCAGATTAGCTACCCTATCCAGCAGACGTGTGCTGTGCGTTCTATCTTCTTCCTTTACCCTTACGATATGAGGGAGCCAAAGCATCACAAACAGGATGGTTCCGACAAGCAGGAGCGCGCTGAACACTCCCAAATCCCTTAGGGCAGTAGCTTGCAGGGGTATCAGTGAACAGAAGGCACCAACCGTTGTTATGTTTCCTATAATCAAAGGCGAGACAATCTCCCTAAGCGTTTGCCTCATATTGCTGGTATGCCCGGCATGGGCTATCAGGTGAAGAGGATAGTTGACGGCAATGCCGACGATGATGCTGCTTATGCCGATAACAATCATCGAAATACTTTGGTGAAAGACAGACAGCACGCCCAAGGCAAAAAGCCACCCCCACGCTATAGACAGGATAATCAGCAGTATATTCCTCGGACTGCGGAAAGCATAATACAGAAGAGCCAGAATCAGCATGACTGCAATGGTAACAGACACCATACAGTCTTGCCTGATTTGGTTGCTGTTCCCCACGGCAATGGCAGGCCCTCCGGTATAATGCACCGTTACAGAAGGGTTGTGTGCTTCCACACTGTCGGCAACGGCGCCCAGCATTTGCATAAGCTGTGCATTGCTTTTGGTTTCACTGTTTCCGTAGGGCGAGGTCTGCACAATGAGGCCCCGTTTCCAATCTTTGGTAAAGATATATCCGTCGTACAGTTCAAAGTTTGATGTGCCGGCATTTCTCAGCAGTTCTGATATGACAGGTGTAAACAGATTCAGCGGGTCTTTCTCGAGATGCGCCGATGTAATACCGGAAGAGGGGAACATAAGTGCCGTCAAGTCTTCCTGCAACTGATTCTCTATGAATGAAGGGCTGTCCAGAAGGCTGTCGAAGCGCAGATAATCTTTTTCTTCAAGAAAAAGAGGGATGTTACGGAATAGGAAATCGGCCGTTTCCGTCATTTTGTCATAGTCGATCCGCTTTGTGGTTTCCTTGATTACAGAAAGTGTGTCTGTTTCGGAAAGGAACCTCTCGTAGTCGTTCATGGAGCAGACAAGATTGTCTGCGTCGGTATCCGTTGTATCTTTCGACTGGAATATTGCCAACAGGTTGCTGGCACCGGAAACGTCCTGATACACTTGCATCGATTCGCGGTATTGGTCGCCAAGAGGCAGAAAGGCAGATATGTCTTCGTTGAAGTCTATCTTGCAAACCAACCCGACAAGCAACGCTGTAGTGATGCAAAGGGTTGACACCCAGATTCCTGTATGCCTGTGCAGGTAATCATATATCCTTAGAACGATATCTGTCATT
This sequence comes from uncultured Bacteroidales bacterium, assembly GCA_902791675.1. GTDB lineage: Bacteria > Bacteroidota > Bacteroidia > Bacteroidales > Bacteroidaceae > Physcousia. The sequence continues at coordinate 6,968 of CADAWW010000068.1, read as the reverse complement.
TGTACAAGGTCTTAATCCATCTTATAAACTCGGACTTCCATTGTCTGCTTTCAGCTGTACCTTCTGTGTCGGAAGCTCCAAATCCGTGCCCGCCGCTTTTGTATTGTATGTATTTATGCTGTATACTCTTGAGAGACAAAGCAGAATCTAACAACTCGGAATTATGACAGTTCACCGTTGGGTCGTCTGTGCTATTAACAAGAAAAACAGGCGGACAGTCCGCAGGAACATGATGTTCGAGCGAAAGCAGATGTCTCAGGCCCTTGTTGTTTTTCTTGTTTTCTCCCAGTAAGGCCCGCCTCGAACGTTTGTGTACGCATGAGTCAGTCATTGTTACTACCGGGTAGATTGATGCCACAAACGACGGCCTTTCTGCCTTAGGTAATAATGCTGCGCCGGACATTGCCAGATGGCCGCCGGCAGAGAATCCCATAGCCCCTACTTTGTCGGAATCAATTCCCAATTTCCCTGCTTGGCTGCGTACAATCTTTAATGCCTGTCTCAGATCATTCAGAGCATTAGGGTATCTGATGCCCCTGAAGATATGTCTGTATCTTAGGACAAAGGCAGGAATTCCTGCAGTTCTGTATTTCAGGACAAAAGCAGAAATACCATTTGCCTGAAGCCATTCTGCTACAAGCTTTCCCTCGTTTTTCATGTCGTGCCAGAAATAGCTCCCTCCAGGACAGACTATTACAGCTATGCCGCAACCGTTATCTGCCAAATAAGGAGTCATTTCCACCTTTTTCGTGCAGTCCGTTTCTTCCCAAATGTTTATTTGGGCAGAAATGCCGTCAGTAACCACGGTCAGGATTACAAATGCTACAACTCTTATTGCCTTATACATGTTGCTCAATTTTGTTACTGATTTCAGTCAATCTGTTGATGTAGTATTTTCTGAATCCTTTTGCACGACTCAGCACTGATTCTCCGAACAGCTTCTGTTCTGCAGGAGTTACTTTTTTTTCAATATGTAATTCAATGGGACTCATGCTCATGTACTTACAGTTCTTGCATTGAACTCTTCCAGCACCATACAGAACCAAAGGAAGAATATCTAATTTCAGGTCCTCTGCCAGCTGGTATGCTCCATTATAGAATTTTCCTATATTGCCATCCTTGGAGCGGGTGCCTTCCGGGAAAATAGCTATGCTGAATCCTCTGTCTGCCAACTCCTTTACTTTGCTTCTCAGCTTTTCATATCCCATAGATACCGGATAATACGCTGCATGACGTATGATGTATCCATAGAAAGGATTGCTGTAAACTCTGTCGTTTGTAAGGAATATAATATTCTTTGTTAGGCTTAAGAGAATCATCAAATCTAAATGGCTCTGATGGTTGCATGTGATGATGGCAGGTTTGCCAAAGTTTACGCCATATTTGTTGTATATTGTTACTTTGCAAGAAATTACGGGTAATAGCCACGTAACTATTTTGCCGTATCCATGTAGAATTGTATAAAGGGGCTTTTTGCTCATTCCCGTTAATTTGGCCATAGGGACATATGCCAGAGCAAAAGGCATGATGGTGCACAGACCCAGAAGATATATCAGGATAGCGAAGATAGTCCTGAAAAGTGTGTGCATAGCCCGAAGGATATAAAAAGGATAGCCCCACACAAATGCCAGGAGACACAGAAATGTGTTCAATACAAAGATACGCGAGAAGTCAGGCCCTGGCCTGAAATGGGAAACACGTTCCTCGTGTGGCGGATAATATACATTCACTGGAACAGAGACAATCTTCACTCCATTCCAGGATGAGGTTACCAGCAGTTCAAGCTCTGCTTCATAACGTGATGTCAGCAGTGGCAGTATATGCAGTTTGTGCAAAGGGTATAGCCTGTATCCCGACTGTGTATCAGGGAGATAATGCAGAGTCTGTACGCAAAACCAGAAGTTGCTGAAGGCATTGGCAAATTTACTTCCGCCCGAACGTATAACACCTTCCAATTTGCGCTTTCCTATGATAATAGCTCCCGGATGCTGAATGTTTCCTTCGAGAAGCAGGGGGATGTCTTCGGGGTAATGCTGACCGTCGGCATCTAGTGTGATGGCGTAGGCGAATCCCATCTCCAATGCTTTTTGGAGTCCGCGTTTCAGGGCGGTTCCTTTTCCCTCGTTCTTTTTGTTTTCCACAAGGGTAATGCCCGTTATTTGTCTTAGCTGTTCACCTATCCCGTCTGTACTTCCGTCGTTTACAACAATAACATCCCTGCATTGCAGCAAGGTGCGGCGGATTACATCAGGGACTGTTCCAGCATTGTTGTATGTGGGAATAACCACGCAGATTTTCCTTTCGCTGAGTAATCTTACCGTGTCTTTCTTTATTGTCTTGTTAGAGTCATTGTTCATTGCAAACTACAGATATCTTGGCGTATATGATGGTACTTGAACAATCTGTTATGGTTGAGTGGGCCTTTATAGACTCTCCTTCTATTCTTATATTTGAGAGGTGTACCTTCACAATTTCCTCTCCAGGTTCCAGCATAGTCAGGAATTTGGCATTCTTGACAGTTGCAATCTGCAGGACCTTACCAGTATGGTCTGCCAGCATTTCTTCCACCATTTGTATGATGCAAACGCCAGGTGTGACAGGCATACCGGGGAAGTGTGCCTGGTATATGGGTGACTCCCGGTTCAGTGATATGCTGTATGTAACTCCTTCGGGCGTCTCCTTTGCCTCTAATACGTTATATAAATAATTCCTTAACGTCATTTTTCGTTCAGGGCATATACAGATTCTTCTATCTTGGCATTCAGATTTATGGATGAGAGTTCGATGGCAGTGCAGTCTCCATTTTTCTCCAGCATCTCCACTTTTGTAACGACAGACTGTCCGCGGTCGTAATACAGGACAATCTGTGTGAACAATTGTCTAAGCTCCTTTTCTTGCGGAAGGAGTGTTAGAATGTGCAGGTTGTTCCTGGTAGTTACGGAGACCTGGAAATCTTTCTTTTCCTGAAGGCATTTCCCCAAACCGTCGGGAACCATCAGTCTGGTTATTTCCCTGAGCATCTTGTTCCTGTTCACGTTGAAGGTATGACTGCGTTTGTTTCCTTTCAGCAGCACTTTACCTTCGTTAAGAACAAATGAAGATGCATAGGGTGTCTGGTACTCCCATCTTATCCGGTTGGGCTGGGTACACCACATCTTGCCCTTCGAGACCATTGCCTCCTTTAGCATCTTCAGTTTCTTTGTCTGGACGAAGTTGCACTGGAGGGTGTGTATGGTTTCTGACGCTTGGCTAATCTCGTCAATCGCATTCTGCTCGTTGGCCTGTGCCAGAGTCAGTAATGCGCAGAGGCTGAATATCAGGGAAAGGATGTATTTCATTGGCTTGTTTACCGTTTACTGTTATTTCGATATGAGATAACAGCCTGCAACTATCAGTATCAGGCCTATCCATTTAGTCAAGTCCACATGTTCGTGGAAGAAAAATATGGCAGCTATCATTCCGAACGCGAAGCTTAGGCTGACCAGCGGGTAGGCTGCGCTCAGAGGGTAGTGCCTGATGATATACATCCATAACAGACTGGCTGTTCCGAAACTGAGACCACAAAGGGCGAATTGCCAATTTAGAAGAAGGGAACGCCAGAACGACAGGTTCCATGAGAACGGGTCCATTCTGTGTAGAGCAAGTTTTAGCATTACCTGCCCTAATGCCAGCAGGGCACTCTGTACGAGGGCCAATGAAAAGAGACTTATATTCATATTTTCCGGATAATCATGCTTTTGGAATAAAGTGGCATTTCGTCGTGAAGGCCAACCAGAACCGTTCGGGCTTTTCCTTCATGGATGAGTCTTTCGGCATCTCGGACCGCCCACAGGAGAGAGTCCTCGCCTTGCGAATAGGTGATGTTGTAGCCATGACAACCCAGATGGATGGCCAGTGCACCTGCCAGTGTGTTGTGGGTGCTTTGCATGAAAAGGGTAGGACTTATGCCTTCCTCGCCTTGTTCGTTCAGGGTGTCCAAAATTTTTTTCCCGTTTCCCAACATACCATATTGTGTGGCTACGATGACAGCATCGGGCTTATTTATACCTACTGTTTCCAATGTCCGTAAAGAAGTAAGGAACGCAGCCTTCATCTGTTGACACATCCTGCGAGATTCCATGGGTGAGAGGTATGTGCTTAGCGCTTTCAACTCGTCCTCCTGTGTGATTTCGGTCTCTCCGCAGGTGACTATTGTTTGTTTTCTGTTAATAATTGATTTATTGTTGGTCTCATGGTCGGATATAACCAACGATGAATCATTGCCTCCGAATCCGAATGAGTTACATAGGATGTGATGTAGGGTTGAATCAGCCGTAATGGGTGAGGGGCTTATGCATTCAGGCGTTGGGTTCTTCCAACCATAGTTGCCGGGGATAAAATGCCCCTTCATAGCTATCAGACAAATGACGGCCTCTATACTGCCAGAAGCCGAGGTGGTATGGCCAGTAAGGGACTTGGTGCTAGAAACAGGTGGTAATGATTCTGCAAAAACCCTGTTCAGCGCAGTGCTCTCAGACCGGTCGTTATCAATTGTTCCTGTTCCGTGAGCATTTATGTAGTCTATTTCGCTGGGTTGCAGGTCGGCCATATTCAGCGCTTCGGTCATAGCTAAGAATGCGCCTTCGCCGTTTTCCGAGGTAGCTGTCTGATGGTATGCGTCGCACCTGTTGCCCCAACCCGTGATATAAGCCTGTATGTCGGCTTCCCGATTCCGTGCATCGTCTGTTCGCTCTAAAACCAGATATGCTGCCCCTTCACCCAGATTCAGTCCTTGGCGTGTAGCATCGAATGGTCGGCATATCTGATGGTCCAGAATCATCAGGCTGTTGAAACCGTTTAGATGGAACACCGAGAGCGCTTCTGTTCCACCTGCCAGAACGATGTCGGTCTCACCGGAAAGCAGCATTCTTGCACCTAAGATGATGGCGTTCAAGGCCGAAGAACAGGCTGTGGAGATGCTGGTCATCTGGCAGTCAATTCCCACGATGTGTGCAATGTTTTTTGTGTTATTTCCACAAGAGTAATGTTCGCTTGCTTCGGTTCCGCCAACAGTGGTTCCGGAGATAAGTGTCACCCTTTTACCTGTGATCGATTCGGGGCTAAGCCCAGAATCTGCCAATGTCTGACGAAGCGCATACGCTCCCAGCAGAGCGGTTCTGCTGTACTCTTCTTCCGGACTGATAGCAAGGGCTTGCTTGAGTTCCATGTCAGACAGCTTGACCTCCCCTACAGGCAGTTCTTTGTGACACGAAGGAAGGTAACGCAACTCTCCTATACCAGTTTTTCCCGATAGCAGAGAGTTTCGTACTTGTTCCTTATCGTTGCCTATGGCACAGATTATCCCGCATCCTGTTATGGCGATATCGGTCATGGAGGTTTTTGTGTTTGACGGTCTTGGGTTGGCTTTATCGTTTGCGGTTTTCGCTTACATAACGGGCTATATTCTCCATGTTGGTGAATATCTTCTTGCCTTCGGCAGCATTTGCCAGACGGATGCCATAACGCTTCTCCAGCAGGACAATAAGTTCCAGCACGTCTATGGAATCCAGTCCCAAACCGCCTGCACCAAACAGTGGAGCTTGGGAGTCAATGTCCTCTGGAGTTATATCCTCCAGATTAAGTACTTTTATAATCTCTTTTTTCAGTTCTAAAATCAGTTCTTCCATATTTATTGAATTGGTTATCTGTTTTGCTGTTAGTAGTTGCCGCTTAGTGTTATCGTTGCCTGGAAATGGTCTTCGTCTTTACATTCCAGCCAGCCTGTTATGAGGTCTTTGTTAAAGGGGTCTTGCATGGTGGCTTCTGCCAGCATCTGCATGATGTTTTCGTCGTGATGCGGAAGGATGTAAAAGGCTGTCTCACCATGGTATTGGTTGCGGATTGCCACCTCTGCATTTGCTATGTTGGGAAGGGTATAGACAAATGCTGATGGGGAGGGGAAAAAGTTCTCTGGACTGGAGATCGTCGCAAGAAACGTGCGGTCGGCATTTACCGAAGAAGATTCGTTGCAGAAGATGACGGCTCTTTGAGGATGTTCCTGCTGGCCTTGTATCTCTTTTTCTTTCTGAAGCAATAACTCCGTTGCCACAAACCCAAGACGTGCTAGTGCGTCCATCTTGTAGAACCGGGGGTAATCATTTATCCGGGTCTTGTAGAGGTGGATCAGGAGGTCTTTCCCTTCTTGTCCTGCAGTGTCTATTGTTTCATTGTCTATCTGCACTTTTTGGGGTGTAATGACAATCCTGTGCAATATTTTCCTGTCCTTGTTCTCGCTGTCTTTGCTTTTGGGAGGGGGTGGGGTTTTGGCTATATGTATTGCTGCATTGCATCCTCCGAAGCCGGAGATAATCTTCAAGAAGCTGGTCTTGTCGGTCGGAGTGTTTTCTCGGATGATATTTATGTTGCCGCTTACGCCTATTTCTTTAAAGCCTTTGGTTCCTAAGATGATCTTGTTGTCTAAGGAATGCATGGTGATAATGGATTCTAGAATACCTGCAGCGCCCATTGTATGTCCAAAGTAGCCTTTGAGTGCATTAACAGGAATCTTTGACAGACCTGTTTGTGAAATGGCTCGAGCTTCCATCTGGTCGTTGTACAATGTTGCGGTTCCGTGTGCATTGATTAGGGCTGGCTGTTCAACTTGCGTCATGACAGCTTCTATTGCCAACCTACATCCTTCCCCCTTTGGGGATGGGCTGCTGCAGTGGTATGCATCGTTCCGTACTGCCGAATTCCAAATGTACCAATCTCCCTTCTTCTCCTTTTTTCCTACGATTACTGTGGCTGCAGCCTCACCAAGATTCAGACCTGTTCGTTCCAAATCGAAGGGATGGCATTCGTTTTGGGATAATGCTTTCAGAGAATAGAAACCGGACATGATGAAGGTGGTTTGCAGGTCCAGTCCACACACAATAACATAGTCGTACCGTTGCATCTCTATCAGTCGGTCTGCCAAGATAAGGGCAGAA
>CADAWW010000067.1 GCA_902791675.1 uncultured Bacteroidales bacterium | reverse complement strand
CACTCTTCCTTGAGTGTCTTGGAACGACTATGACAAACAGTAACAGTAGCATCCACCCCCTTCTGCATCATCAGCTGTGACATAGGCTTGCCTACGATATTGGAACGGCCCAGAATGACACATTTCTTTCCGCTGGTCTCTACATTGTAGCGACGCAGCAACTCCAGAATACCCTTGGGAGTGGCGGAAATAAAGGCTGGAAGACCAATGGCCACACGGCCCACATTGATGGGATGGAAGCCATCCACATCCTTGCGGTAGTCGATAGCCTCGATGACCTTCTGTTCGTCGATATGCTTGGGCAGAGGCAGCTGCACGATGAAACCATCGACATCAGCATCCTCGTTCAGGCGCTGAACATGTTCCAGTAACTCTGCCTCGGTAATGTCATCCTCGAAGCGTAACAGGGTGCTTTTGAAACCACATGCTTCACAGGCAAGAACCTTGTTCTTTACATAGGTCTCGCTTCCTCCGTCATGCCCCACGAGTATAGCTGCTAAATGAGGACGTTTGCCTCCTGCGGCAACGATGGCTTCTACTTTCTCTTTTATCTCTGCCTTGATAGTGGCAGCAGTCTGTTTTCCGTCGATTAATATCATATCTTATATAAATGAAGAATGAAGAATGAAGAGTGAAAGTTACCTTTCAACTATCAACTGACTCTAAACTATAAACACTCAACTCTAAACTAGATTTTGGGCATTTTCCCCTTCATCATCTTGGCCATCTGAGCCATCTTGCTGTTATTGGTGACAAGCTTCATCATTTTGCGTGTCTGATCGAACTGCTTAATGAGTTTGTTTACCTCTTGAATATTGGTTCCCGAACCTTTGGCCAGCCGCATACGACGGCTAGTATTCAGACATTCAGGGTTGACACGTTCCTTGGGAGTCATGGAGAGAATGATTGCCTCGATATTCTTAAAGGCATTATCATCTATATCAACATCCTTAAGTGCCTTGCCGACGCCAGGAATCATACCGGCAAGATCCTTGAGATTACCCATCTTCTTGATTTGCTGAATCTGTGAATAGAAATCGTTGAAGTCGAACTGGTTCTTCTGAATCTTCTTTTGCAGGCGACGAGCTTCCTCCTCGTCGTACTGCTCCTGAGCACGTTCAACGAGCGAAACGATATCACCCATGCCCAAGATACGGTCTGCCATACGACTGGGATGGAATGCATCGATGGCCTCCATCTTCTCGCCTGTACCGACAAACTTGATGGGCTTATCGACCACGGTACGGATACTGAGGGCAGCACCGCCACGTGTGTCGCCATCAAGTTTAGTAAGGATGACACCTGTATAATCGAGCCGGTCATTAAACTCCTTGGCTGTATTTACGGCATCCTGACCCGTCATGGCATCCACCACGAAGAGAATCTCGTCTGGCTGAACAGCATCACGGATATCCTGAATCTGCTGCATGAGTTCCTCGTCGATAGCCTGACGACCGGCGGTATCTACGATAAGCACATCATGAGCTTTTGCCTTTGCTTCCTGAATGGCATGACGGGCCACCTCTACGGGATTGGTAGCACCCTCCTCCATATACACGGGTACACCAACCTGCTCGCCCAAAACACGCAACTGCTCCATAGCAGCAGGGCGGAAGGTATCGCAGGCAGCCAACAAAGGATTCATATGGCGCTTTTCCTTGAGCATCTTTGCCAGTTTACCACTCATGGTGGTTTTACCTGCACCATTCAGACCTGCCATAAGGATGATAGCAGGATGGCCTTTGAGCTGCATATCCGTAGTCTCTCCTCCCATAAGGGCTGCTAGCTCGTCATGCACAATCTTGACCATTAACTGCTGAGGTTTAACAGCGGTTAGAACGTTCTGACCAAGAGCTTTCTGTTTTACTGTATCAGTGAAGTTCTTGGCAACCTTGTAGTTGACATCGGCATCGAGGAGTGCACGACGCACATCCTTGAGGGTTTCGGCTACATTAATTTCGGTAATCTTACCTTCACCTTTGAGTATCTTGAATGACCTTTCGAGTCTTTCACTTAAATTTTCAAACATTTTTATTATACCTTATTATATATATGCTATTTCTTTACTGTTGCGGTGGCAAGTGCAATATCTGTTCAACGAGAGGAAGAACTACCCGGGAGAGTATCTTGTCATTAAGAAAATGCTCACCCTCGAAAAGCCTCATCTGCCCGGTGCCATAATTCTTCTTAAAATCCAGCTGACAGTTTACCAATTTGTCCTGGGTTCCGAAGAGCCCCCAGACCAGATTCTTTTCCTCAGGAGTAATACCTTGGAAAGAACATTTTTCTACTTGCTGGAATTGCCGGATAAGTTCTTTATCAACCTTAAAATCAACTGCTCCGTCTTGGCGTCTGTTCCTAAACTGTCGACGTCCCATGCCACGAAACGTAAGCAGGCGTGCCATATGGAAAGAAGGGTTGACCAGAATACGAGGAACACCTCTAAGTTGTTCGGCATACATAGCACCCATACTAGTAGCCACGATAAGATCCGGTTGCTCCGACTGAATAAGCGAAGAGAGCATTTGCCTGGCCTCTAGTGGTAAAACGGGAATATCAGGGCTTACCACAGAGACATCACGGCCATACAGCAAATTACGCATAACAATAGCTGTTCCAGTACTGCCAGCTGATGCAAATCCGTGTAGATAAATCACTTTCTTCATTTCTGGTGCTGATGATTTCGCTCGCAAAGGTACAACTTTTTCATCTAATAGGCAAAACTTCCTTTTTATTTCAGATGAGCAATGCAACGCTTTAGGCTTTCTGTCCAGTATGGGATTGTCAAGCTAAAGGTCTGCTTAATCTTCGTTTTGTCTAAAACACTATATGACGGACGTTTTACAGGACTTGGAAACTCACAGGAATGACAAGGTAAAAGATTGCAAGCTCCATGAGTTCCAAAAGTTGCAACAGTTTCGGGGGTCTCTTGTTCTACGGCATATTCCTGGATCTGCTTAGCAAAGTCATACCAACTGCACACACCTTCGTTGGAAAAATGATAGATACCATTTTTGGGAGAGTTGAGAGTGGAGAGTTTAGAGTTTAGAGTTAGGTTATAGTCATCAAGGATAACAGAGATGGCTTTGGCAAGGTCGTAGGCATAGGTAGGAGTGCCGACTTGGTCGAAGACAACCTTTAGCTGAGGCTTGGACGCTGTGAGGTTAAGCATGGTCTTGCAGAAATTCTTGCCAAACTCGCTGTAAAGCCATGCTGTACGAATAATAACATGTTGGCACCCTATGGCCTGGATATTCTGTTCGCCACATAACTTGGTATAGCCATAGACGCCGGTAGGCGTTCCCTTCTGCTCCTCATGACATGGAATATTGTAGGGTTCCTTGCCAAAGACATAATCTGTAGAAATATGTATCAGCAAGCCATTAACCTCCTTCATGGCAAGGGCCAGGTTCTCGGGGGCCTTGGCATTAAGTAGCATCGCCAGATCCTGATTCTCCTCGGCCGCATCGACATTAGTATAAGCTGCACAGTTTATGACAACCTGGATATTATGCTTTTCGACTATAGTACGAATAGCAGAAAGATCTGTTATATCCAGCAGGAGGGTTTCTGTACTGACATCAGGACCTGCCAGCTTTTGAAGCATGGATACAGATTCTGGGCTGACATTACATATATCAGTAAAGAAATAATGATGGGCAGAACCTTGGGAAACGATACGCATCTCGTTCCCCAACTGTCCATTTGCTCCTGTTACAAGAATATTCATACGTATTTAACGCCCTTTGTACATATTTTCGTAATACGACTGATAGTCGCCGGAAGTGACATTATCCAGCCACTCTTCATTGTCGAGATACCATTTGACAGTCTTCTCGATACCCTCTTCGAACTGGAGAGAAGGTTCCCACCCTAACTCTTTCTGTAACTTGGTGCTGTCTATAGCATAACGGGCATCATGACCAAGACGGTCTGTTACATAAGTGATAAGATCGAGATCAGCTCCCTCGGGACGACCCAACAGGCGATCAACAGTCGCAATGACAGTCTTAATGATATCTATATTCTTCCATTCATTGAAGCCGCCTATATTATAGGTCTCTGCTATAGTACCATTATGGAAAATGGTATCGATAGCACGAGCATGGTCAACGACATAAAGCCAGTCTCTTACGTTTTCTCCCTTGCCGTAAACAGGAAGAGGCTTACGATGACGGATATTATTGATGAAAAGAGGAATCAACTTTTCAGGGAACTGGTAAGGACCATAGTTATTACTACAGTTGGTAACAATAGTGGGCATTCCGTATGTATCATGGAAGGCGCGGACAAAATGGTCGGAACTGGCCTTGGATGCGGAATACGGAGAATGGGGGTTGTACTTTGTTGTCTCGTAGAAGAAATCTTTACCGTAAGCCAAATGATGTTCACCTGAAGAGGCTTTGGTGGTAAAAGGAGGTTTTATACCCTCCGGGTTAGTCATCTCAAGTGCGCCATACACCTCATCTGTTGAGATATGATAGAAACGCTTGCCCTCATATTTCTCGGGCAAGGACTCCCAATAGAGCTTCGCAGCCTGAAGAAGGCTGAGGGTTCCCATTACATTCGTACGTGCAAAAGTAAATGGATCTTTGATGGAACGGTCTACATGTGACTCTGCAGCAAGATGAATAATTCCATCTATTTGCTCGTCCTGCATGAGCTGATAGAAAGCATCGAAATCGCAGATATCCATCTTGACAAACTTGTAGTTGGGTTTATCCTCTATATCCTTGAGGTTTGCCAGGTTACCGGCATAGGTAAGCTTATCAAGGTTGATAATGTTGTACTGAGGATACTTGTTGACAAAAAGTCTTACTACGTGGCTACCGATAAAGCCGGCTCCGCCGGTGATTACAATATTTTTCATGATTATAACTTGTTTTGTGATTCTACATTATATTTAAAAGGACTATCAAAATCTTTGAGTAACGGATGTCTTGTGTCTTTCTCGCTAAGAATGGCCCGTTCTAAGGGAATACGCCAGTCGATACCAAGAGACTGGTCTAAAATAGATATGCCGTCATCTGCCTGCGGAGCATAGAAATTATCGCACTTATATTGGAAGACTGCTGTTTCTGTAAGGACAGAAAAACCATGGGCAAAACCTTGTGGGATAAAAAACTGCAGTCTGTTTTCTTCGGAAAGTTCTATTGCAACATGCTGACCATATGTAGGAGAACCTTTACGAATATCTACGGCTACATCTAATACGGCCCCTTTGACACAACGCACTAACTTGCTCTGCGTATAAGGGGGACGCTGGAAATGAAGTCCGCGCATCACACCGTAAGAAGACATAGACTCGTTGTCCTGCACAAAATCAACCTTCCCCACTTGTGCTTCGAAATCACGCTGGGAAAAAGATTCAAAGAAATATCCACGTGCATCCTCAAATACTCGTGGTTTGATTACCAGAAGTCCGTCTATTGCTGTCTTTATTACTTCCATCTCTATGTACTAAAAATCGATATTGGGGAGACCTGTTTCACTCATCTCGTCAATAACCTTCAACAAATACTGGCCATACTGATTCTTTATCATGGGTTGAGCCAGCTGGCGCATCCGGTCCTCGGAGATCCATCCTTGGCGATATGCTATTCCTTCTAAGCAAGCCACCTTCAGTCCCTGACGTTTTTCGAGTACCTCGATATAAGTAGATGCCTCACTTAAAGAGTCGTGGGTGCCTGTATCAAGCCATGCAAAGCCCCGTCCCAATGTAAGCACCTTTAGTTCGCCAGAAGAAAGAAACTCCTGATTGACAGTTGTAATCTCGTACTCTCCACGTGCTGAAGGCTGAATATGCGAAGCGATATCCACCACCTTGTTGGGATAGAAATACAAACCAACTACTGCATAATTACTTTTGGGTTTTGCCGGTTTCTCCTCGATGGACAGGCAGTTACCTTGTTTATCGAACTCTGCTACACCATAACGTTCGGGATCACTCACCCAGTAACCGAAAACAGTTGCCTTATGATCTTCTTCGGCAGTACGGACTGCCTCCTTTAGCATACCTGTGAATCCAGAACCATGAAAGATATTATCGCCCAAGACAAGGCATACCGAATCAGTGCCAATAAAATCCTTACCAATGACAAATGCCTGGGCCAGTCCGTCCGGTGAAGGTTGCTCAGCATACGAGAAACGTACACCATAGTCTGACCCATCGCCTAGAAGACGCTTAAAACCTGGGAGGTCGAGAGGCGTGGAAATGACAAGAATATCCCTGATACCGGCTAACATGAGCACGGATATAGGATAATATACCATGGGCTTATCATATATGGGCATCAGCTGCTTGCTAATACCTTTTGTTATAGGATATAGACGTGTTCCGGAACCTCCGGCTAAAACAATTCCCTTCATGATACGAATAGTTTAAACTGTCTGTTTCTGAATTATTGATACCATTGAATATTACCGCTATACGAACTCTGTTTCTTCCACCTTAAAGCATCGGCCAATGTTCCAGCCTTACATGAGAAAGTAAAGTTGTAGCTTGTATATGGGAAGATAACCATGCTGGCCGACATAGTGAAACAGTGAAGATCTCTACTCAGGCTTGCGGTTGTCATACTCAGTTTTTTATAATTAAAATCGTAACCGGATGAGAAGTTAATATTCCAGCCTTCAGATATAGACAAATTACCCGAGAAGTTTAATGTCTGAGTGAATTTGTATGGATATCTCATCCTCTCCGGGTTGATAGGAGCGGATGTATTCTCTCGCATGGTAATACCATAACTGACAGAAAGGTTCCATGGCATAGAAAATTTCAGATAACCATCCTCGTCGATTCCTCCTGTATCACGATCATCTCTGGCTCCCTTCCTACCCTTCTTTCGTTCAGGGTCGACATTAGGCATATCCATTTCTTCCTCGTCTTCGTCGTACTCATCATCCTCGCTATCTTTGTCAGTATCATCAAGTTTAAAATTTCTATGCGATTTACTAAACAGGCCGAGCAACTTCTGCAAAGACTGATTATTAAATGTATAAGACAAATTATGTGACATACCCTGGAATCGTCCGAATCGTCCCTGACTGTACTCCGTCTTTTCGCCAACCCGCACATTTCCGTTTTTATCAAACTCGTAGGCATAAGTAGCAAAAACCGCATTCAAAGAATAGGTATAGCTTTTCGTTAATTTCAAACGGACTCGCATATTCAAATCGCTAAGAGGGCGGACCTTTGCTGCCATGTTGTAAGACATATTAAGTCCAAACTCATCGATAAGGCTTATCTTCTTGAAGCCTGTTGAATCCTTCTTTGTACGTACCTTCATTTCAACATTATTGGATATATCGACAGACACATTTCCTGTCATACCCGAACCGACCGTCCCGTAAACGCCTCCACTGAAGGGAGAATATGAGACGGTAGAGACATTTCCGTCCCTATCAGTCCTAACATACGAGTCATAGAATCCGAAAGCAGGCTTACTGAAGTCCGGTGCATAAGAAAAACTGACGGTTGGTGTAAAGACATGACGTATGGCATATATTTTCTTGCCGCCAGCCCAAGGTAAAGGATAGAACATACCATATATCTTGGTGTTGGCACTTACACTCATGTTGAAGTTATATACATTATAGAAGCCATAAACAGTATCTCTTCTTACAGCCTGACGATCCTGATCCCACGACTGCATTATCTTATGAGAATACATACGGTCTGTAAAATTGAATGAGGGCGTCACATTAATATACTTAAGAATACTGAACGATGCACTGATAGGAATCTGATGGCGCATACCGTTACGCCAATCCTTAATTAGGCTGCTCTTAAAAAGAAGATTCTCCTTTGTGTTGATGCTATTAGTAAGGTTACCCGTATAACTCATAGCAATCTTTTCGTACCAGCGTTCCTTTCCTGCCATCTTTTTCCGTTTGAAAGGATAGAAACGATTCAGCGAGATAGTAAGGTTAGGAAGTGTCACGGAGATAGAACTATCGCGAACCTGCTGGCTCAGGTTGAAAGAACCGCTGAGGGTGAGACCGATATTTGGAAAAGACTTACTATATGAAAGGCTACTTGTTCTGGTGCTCTGTGTATAGCTCTCAGGATTATACATACTGGTAAGGTTGTTACGCTCGTAACTGCTTGTAGCAAAATTGACGCTGGCCGAGAAACTCTGGGTAGGATTTGCTTTGGCATCCTGACGGTGACTCCATGTAATCTTGAAACTCTTACTGGTAGCTTCGTCCGGGAAGTTTTTTTCTCCTTCATGAGTATACTGATAACTGACATACAGACTACCATTATACTTATAACGTTTCCTATAGGTACTCTGGGCTGAAAGTGACCAAGAACCCTTTGTATAAATGTCGCCCAACAGCTTTACGTCAACATAATCATTGATGGCAAAATAATACCCTCCGTCTCGAAGATAAAAACCTCGGTTGGTCTCGTCGCCGTATGTAGGCATAATAAAACCGCTGCTATATTTACTCTTGAAAGGGAAGAATCCGTAAGGCAAAGCTATCGGAAGAGGAACATCCTCAACCACAATATGCGCAGGTCCGAAGATTACACTCTTGCCAGGGTGCATCTTGGCTCGAGACAAAGCCAGATAGAAATGTGGATGTTCTGCATCGCAAGTAGTATATTTTCCATGACGGATATACATAACACCAGAACTGTCGCGTTTTCCGTCTATTGTCTGCATAAAACCCTCGCCTTCCTGAGTATATACATTAGAAACAAAAGCCTTACGCGTTTTAAAATTATATGCAATCTTATCAGGCTCATATTCATCGGCTCCCTGCTTGAAAAGAGGTTTCCCTTGAATAACACCAGTAGAATCCTTGCGTCCGGCAGCATACACCAGACTACTGTCGATACTGATGTCTATCTCCTCTGCATCCAATTCCAGATTCTGATAATTAACCTTGCTGTCACCATAAAGATGAGCACGGGAATTACGATAGTCAAAAACGATGGAGTCCTTTGCCTCGTATTTAACCGGTGAATCTAAGACATTACTATTTGCAGAGGTATCTGTTGGAACGGTATCTTTCTGCGTTGTGTCTGGTAAGATTATAAAAGAATGCTCAGGCATCGTATCCTTCAGCAAAGAATCCAGTTCTTCCTTGCTGATATAACGGCCGCCTTTCAAAGAATGAACGGGACGCGTTAATGTATCTGGCAAATCGGGGACGACAGAATCAAGAGCTGGCAAAGTATCAGAATCACCATCCTCCATATTGCCAGGAAAACGGTAATACGGACCTGAGGCAAAAGCCATGATGGCTATGCACATTATCAAAAAAGTCAGTATTCTGGTCTTCAACTTTCAAACTATTTGATTCAATTTGCAAAGGTACAAAATAATACTGACACTTCATGAAGGATAAGAGAATATTAAAGTTTTTTCACTCGAAACGATGTTTCCAATTCTCAAAAATCATGAGGCCTTCCTCTCCAAACTTACGTAAACTGGAAAGTGCACTTTCGTAGGTCTTCTCTTCCTCAAGCCTTGTTTTAGAGTAAAATTTGTCAGCATAACAGATTATCTGTTCCTCTAATGTTTCAGGTACATAATCGGCAGGTGGAAGGGGCAAAGACTGTTGTAATATATTCTCTCGTGTAAGTCCTGTTCCCGTATGCCGTTCAGCCACACGTGCATGAGCGGGGAATCCCTCTTTACGAAGAATTTCTCCGCCCAACAAGCCATGTTTAATATAAGGTTCTGTTCCGAAACAAGAAATAGATGGTGCATCTACGTTAATGATGCCGATATCATGTAACATAGCAGCATCGTAAAGGAACTGTTTATCTATATTAAATTCAGGATGTTTGTCAGCAATTTTCAAAGCTCGTTTTGCTACATCACTACTATGCTTTAGCAGAATATCTTCGAGTGCAGGATTACCCTCGCAATAACGGTGTATAATCTCTTCTGGTTTCATGGTGCAAATATATACAAATAATGGCACATCCCAAACGGAATGTGCCATTATTTATGAGTGAATCGGGAAATTAACCTCCGAAGTTATCGAAACGAATCATATCATCCTCAACACCCAGACTATGCAGCAGGTCGAGTACAGTCTTGGCCATCATTGGAGGACCGCAGAGGTAGTACTCGCAATCTTCCGGAGCCTCGTGCTGCTTCAGGTATGTATCGCCCATTACAGGAGCAACGAAACCAGGGGTATACTTGATACCGGCAGCATCTGCCTTGGGATCGGGACGGTCCAAAGCCAGATGGAAGTGGAAGTTGGGGAAATCCTTTTCCAACTGCAGGAAGTCATCCAGGAAAGGAATCTCCTCCAGTGCACGAGCACCATAGAAATAGTGCATGGGGCGCTGACGGTCTTCATCGCTGACACCATGTCCCTTGAGCATGTGCATAATCTGCGCACGCAGAGGAGCCATACCGGCACCGCCACCTACCCAAATCATCTCACGGCCAGAACCATAAACAGGACGGAATTCTCCGTAAGGACCACTCATGATAACCTTGTCGCCGGGCTTCAGACTGAAGATGTATGAAGAAGCGATACCGGGATTAACATCCATGAAACCTGGGCCTTGTTCCTTCGGCTTGAAGGGAGGCGTGGCGATACGGACGTTGAGGGTGATAATATCGCCCTCGTCGGGATAGTTGGCCATTGAGTATGCACGGATGGTTTCCTGCGGGTTCTTGCACTTGAGGGGGAAGAGTCCGAACTTTTCCCAAGCGGGCAGATAAGTGTCGCCGATAAGAGACTTGTCGAAGTCCTTGTCGTAGTCGATGCAGTCGAATGCAGGAATCTTGATCTGTGCGTAAGAGCCGGGCTCGAAGTCCATGTGCTCGCCTGCGGGCAAAGCCACCTTGTACTCCTTGATGAAGGTTGCCACGTTCTTGTTGCCAATCACTGTGCACTCCCATTCCTTTACGCCCATTACGCTGTCGTCAACCTTAACCTCGAGGTCGCCCTTCACTTTGCATTGGCAACCGAGGCGCCAATGGTCCTTGATTTGCTTACGTGTGAAGTGGCCTTTCTCAGAGTCGAGAATCTCGCCACCACCAGCAGTTACCTGAAGCTTGCACTGTCCGCAGGAGCCTTTGCCACCGCAAGCTGAGGGCAGAAAGACACCTTCCTGACTCAACGTGCTCAACAGAGAAGCGCCCTGGGGAACAGAGAACGTATCCTTGCCGTTGATTGTTACATTCACATTATCATAATAATAGTAAGGAATACTCCTATACTTGTCAAAACTAAACTTGTATCCATTGATTATTCCTCCTATTATTAGATGTTAAGGCCAGAGAAGCACATGAAAGCAAGTGCCATCAGACCAACTGTGATGAATGTAATGCCGAGACCCTGCAGAGGCTTGGGTACATCGGTGTAAGCCATCTTCTCGCGAATGGCAGCAAGGCCTACGATAGCCAGCAACCATCCGATACCGGAACCAAGAGCATAGGCGATAGCATCACCAAAGCCACCAATGAACTGAGCATTGGTAGGCTCCATCGTGACGCGTTGCTGCATGAACAGGCTTGCACCCATGATGGCGCAATTAACTGCAATCAGGGGCAGAAAGATGCCCAAAGAAGCATAGAGTGACGGACTAAAGCGTTCCACTATCATCTCCACAAGTTGTACCATGCCGGCAATGACGGCGATGAACAAGATGAAGGCGAGGAACGTCAGATCAACGCCTGCCACGATAGCATCGGGGCCGAGGACGTAGGTCTGCAAAGCATAATCGACTGGCACCGTGACGAGCAGGACGAAGGTCACTGCAACGCCAAGGCCAAGAGCCGTCTTCACATTCTTGGATACTGCCAAGTAAGAGCACATACCCAGGAAGAAGGCGAATATCATATTGTCCACAAAGATGCTGCGGACAAAGAGAGAAATCATGTGATCCATACTACTTTACCTCCTCTTTATTATAAGCACGATGTGCCCAGATTACACAACCTACAATAATCAAACTCATAGCTGGCATCACCATCATACCGTTGTTCTGATAACCTGCGTCGTACATGAACTGCGGGATTACATTGTAGCCAAACAAAGTGCCGAAACCGAAAAGCTCGCGAACGAAACCTACGATAACGAGGATGGCAGCATAACCGAGGCCATTGCCGATGCCATCGAGGAACGAAGGCCAAGGACCATTCTGCATGGCGAAGGCTTCGAGGCGCCCCATCAGGATACAGTTGGTGATGATAAGACCTACATAAACACTCAGCTGTACACTTACATCATAGACATAAGCTTTGAGCAGCTGGCTCACGATTGTCACAAGAGCAGCCACAACCACCAACTGTACGATAATACGGATGCGGTTGGGAATAGTCTTGCGCAACAGGGATCGTTAAGGGGGCCTGTGAATGCGGCTTTATTCTCGTCAGAAAACAATTTACTCATATTCTTTTCCTCCTTCTTTCTTATTGTTTAACATCCTCTTCGCACACACTTTGGCACTCGGCCTCTACCTCTTCAGATTCGCTTGCAGCTGCACTGCCAAGGAATTCCTTGTAAGCAGTCAGGCCGTCCTTGACCATTGCGGCAACGCCGTTGCTGGTAAGGGTTGCACCTGTCACGCCATCCACCTCGAACTCGCTTTGAGCAGCGCCAGCCTTTGTGACTGTGAGAGCAACATTGCCGTCCTCACCGAAGATGGGCTTGCCGATGAACTGGTCTTGGAACCACTTCTCACTGATACGGGCACCGAGACCAGCAGTCTCGCTTTCGTGGTAGAAGTACGTGCCAAGAACTTTGTCCTTCGCCTCGTTCACGGCAATGTAACCCCAAAGGCCGCCCCAAAGGCCGCGACCCACAACAGGAAGCACATAAGCCTGCTCACCGTTGGCTGTTGTGCCAGTGAAGACGTGAAGCTTGCCTTCCTTGATGAGAGAGCCGTAAGTCGTGTTGAACTTCTCCTCGTAAGGCTTCAGTTCGCCTGCTTCGAAGAGGTTGTCCTTCACCTTCTCT
>CADAWW010000066.1 GCA_902791675.1 uncultured Bacteroidales bacterium | reverse complement strand
TGGCAAACGGACTTCTGTTCTACGTCGGGCAGGCATTCCTCCTGGCAGGCTCCATCTTCGGCCTAGACTATTACATTGACAAAGTAACAAAATAAGCTCTGCATATCTCTAAGAAAAAAGGCATCCATTTGCATGGGTGCCTTTTGCGTTTCCCCTTTCACCTTTCTTCATCAGGAAAATATATACGCTCATCTTCTACTCTGACTTAGCGATGCTTTATGGGGTTACTACAAGTCGTCTTAACGAGCAAGTTAAGCGTAACAATAATCGCTTTCCAGATGATTTCATGTTCCAACTTACAAAAGAGGAATGGAGTACTTTAAAATCGCAAATTGCGATATCAAAAGTATCTGAAAATGTAGCTGTTACAAACTTGATGTCGCAAATTGCGATTTCAAGTTGGGGCGGTGCGCGTAAAGCGCCTTATGCTTTTACCCGTAATGGTATAGGAATGCTCAGTAGCGTATTGAGGTCAGGAACGGCAGTCGAGGTTATTGCAAATTGTGATAACCTCCGTTCCCTAGAGGATCACGGGACAGACGGAACGATGTATGATGGAAGATGGCATTTAGGGTTCATGGTTCAGGGTTATTGGTTATGGGTTATTGAGATATTTTAACGAAAACGAAAACGCTAACGAAAACGAAAACGAAAACCGATAACCATTGCTTCTGATTTAAGAAGAAAACCGAGAAAACCCCTTTCTGAGAAAGAACTCTTGTCAGAGTCATTAACGCCCTTAGTTTAATTCTGCTTGTATGCAAGCATCCAGACAGCCTTAAACTAAAACCGTTAACCCTTTCAGGGGTCTCTTTCTCATCAAGGAAAAACAAAGAAAACAGACTTTAGACGCTAGACTTTTTGAATTTAGCATGTTTGAATTTTGAATTTAAATTTGGGCTTGCCAAAATTTTTCTTGCTCCAACTGGTATACTTATCGAAAATTATTCGTAACTTTGCGGTTGAAACCGCGAGAACGGGCTGCACCTCGACAAAGAGCGAGCTCTCTGTACGAATGTATAGATTTATTTGTTATACCCTGTTTCTTATTCTATCGGTAACTTCAACAGTTGCCGCCGATGATACGTGTCCTCTGGCGAAAATCAAGTTGGAGCGCCTGCCAGACTTACATGTGGCAAGGGCCGGTCACTCGATATTCAGCCTGAATGGGGAGGTGATGGTAGCAGGTGGTCATACAACAGATTTTAAACCAACGTCTTCAGCTGAGTATTTTCGTGATGGTAAGTGGCACCTGATGGAAATGGCCTATCCCCACGACAATGGGTTTGGCGTGTTGCTCTCGTCAGGTAAGGTGATGTTAGGAGGCGGTCACGACCGCAATCTGGGACAGGGGCAGTCTTTCGAGGTCGAGATGTACGACCCTGCGACCCATACCTTCGAGGGTTTCGGTTGTCTGGATAAAAAGCGTACGTTGGCCACTGCTGCCGAGACCGAGAGCGGACAGGTGGTGATAGCAGGCAACTGGTATGCTGGTGACAGCATCGAAGTCTTTGATGGAAACGGTCATTTCAAACCGATTCACGGAGTCTCCGAACAACGGGCTAAACCTTATATTTTTCCTACGTCCGATGGTGACGCCCTGATTTTCGGCTCACTTTCCAATAAAGGAGAGGTGACACGTGGCAATGTCGTTGACCGTCTGAAGGGCGGTACCCTGCACATCCCTCTTTTGGAAAAATGGTCTCCTTTAGTTTCCTTCTTTCATTTTAATTTGTCGGATTGTACTATAGGTGACTATACTTACTTGCTGGCCCTGATAAACCAACAGGGTGAGTTGACTATCGCTCAACTGTGTGACACAGTCATGACGTTGTTACCTACTGTATGCCATGTTCCCCAAAGCAGTCCTTGGGACAGCATTTCATACGTAAGGGATATTGTCTGCGATCGTCAGGCTAAACGTGCTTATCTTGTAGGTTATGGCTCTTCACATCGCCTTTACGTGTTATGTGCTGATTACAGCAAGCGTCCATCTCCGCTAACCCTTTTCTATACAGATCCTATTCCGGAGCCTGCCCTTATTTATCCTGCAGTTCTTACTTCTGAAGGTCAATTGATGCTAGCAGGCGGCAATATCTGTTGTGGTCCTGCTGCTGAGAACTATAACTATAAGCCTTCGGCAGCTTCGTGGCTTTTGTATGTAGGGACAGCATCCTCTTTGGCAGAAAAGAAACAGTCACATGCAGTAGGATGGTGGGGGATAATCATCCTGAGTGCATTGCTTTTGGGTTTTGCTCTCCTTGTCAGGAGAATCCGTAAGGCTCGGATTAACCATGCGTCCCAGGATCCTGATGAACTTGTTGAATCCTATAAGGAGGATAATGAACCCAATAAATCCTCTCTCTACGCTCGGCTATGCCAACTGATGGATGAAGAACAGTTGTTCCTCAACAGCGAACTGCGTATACAGGATGTGGCTGTTCGCCTAAGCACCAACAGCCGCTATGTCAGTGAGTGTATAAAAACTGAGCTCGACTGTACGTTCTCTCAGTTCGTCAATACCTACCGTATTAAATATGCCCAAAAGCTATTACGGGAGCAATCAGACATGAAACTCTCAAATATAAGTAGGGCTTCGGGTTTCTCTGGCGAATCATCTTTCTTCCGTACCTTCCGTTCTATAGTGGGCATGACGCCTCGTGAATGGCTTGACACTATTCGAAAAGGATAATTTTTAACTATCAACCATCAACCATCAACCATCAACCATCTCCAACTTCTATGCCCCCAAGAGCAAGAAATCATATAAATAATCTGGAACGATTTACTCACAACGCTATTTGAAAATAAAGTTCGTTAGTGTGCAGATGGACTTTTCTTTTTCGGGCGAGAAGAATTTCAGGAAGATGGCGTGCTTTCCTTCCAAATTGCCAAGGTTGGGCAGCTTAACCTTCATTTCTGTTTCTTTCTGGGGCATGTTGGCTCTCAACTCCATAGTACCTAACAGTTTTCCTCCCTGCGATGTCCACGGACGGTCGGCCATAATCTCTATGGTGCCATCGATGCCTTCGGGAATAAGCGTCAACAGCAGTTCTACATCTTTACGTCCTTTGGTCGCACTGAAGTTGAAATACTTATAGCCCACAATGGAGCCGTCGGTATTATTGACCACAGAATTGGTATTGTTATGCAAGGCATAGGGAGCCTGGAACTTATCTGCTGTACCATAGCCCGAGGCCACATATGAACCTGAGAATCTGTTGTTTGGCCATTCGTGTATGGCCGTCTTGGGACCTGTGTACCAGCAGGCAATACCTGCAGAATGACGCTCCAGTGGATTCAGACCTTCCAACGAGAACCCTTCAGAGGTATATTCACCTTCGCTGATTTCCACCTTGCCGCCCAGACCCTCTTCAACCTTCACCTCGATGGGTGCCACCATTGCCTGACGGGCATATTCGTCGGTACCTGTATGACGATGGTAGAATACATACCACTGTCCGTTAATCTCGCAGATGCTGCCGTGCGTATTACCATCTACGGTAGCAGAGGCAATGGTGTCGCCATTTTCGTCGATTTCACGGGCACGGCCGTCTATGATGGTGCCGCCATAAGTCCACGGACCTAACGGCCTGTCGCTGTATGCATAGGCAAGCGTGTAGTTCGAGACGGGAAGCCCAAACTCGCCGTCTTTCGTGAAACGGCTGTAGATAAAGACATACTTATCCTTAATCTTACGTATAGATGATGCCTCGAAGAAACTGAAAATGCCGTCCTGATTGCGTCCCGTCACCATATCTTCCACAATCTCTGTCCCCGGCTTCACCGAAGCCATTGTAGCTGGGTCCAGTTCTGCGGCGTAAGAACGTTCGAATCCCCAGTAGCCATAAACGCGCCCGTCGTCATCGACGAATACTGCAGGATCAAAACGCAGGATACCATTCGTCTCGTTGGGGTTCTCCTTACTCCAGTTGCACACCTCAAACGGACCATCGGGCCTGTTGCATTTGGCTATCAAGCTGTTTCGGCCTCCACACTGGTCATTAGGATAGAGGTAATACGTCTTCGTGCCGTCCGAGTCTTTCATTAGAGTAACATCAGGGGCATAGAGTACATCGGCAAGGCTGTCGGGCGTGAACAGTTCTCCATTAGCGTTTCTGTTCACGCTGAAGATGATGCCGTCGTATCGCCAGTGCGTAAGGTCTTCCACAGGTGCCGACCACACCACTTGGTCGCGTCCGCAGTACTCAGTCACCAGATTGTCATGCGAACCATAAAGGTAAACACGGAATTTCCCTGGCTGGTCGGGGTCTTCGAAAACGTAAGGCTCACCATCGGGGATATGTTCCCATAGTGGCAGGAACGGATTACCTGGGGTTGTGAGCAAATCCTGTGAAGCATCCTGCGTGCCTGCACAGGAAGCAAGAACAATAGCAGCGATAAAAGAGATCTTCTTCATAATGGTATAAGGTTATTCTGTTATTTCTTCGAATTATCTGTGCAAGGAAAGCAAAAAATTGAAAATTGAAAGTTGTTTTTTGTCTTTCGTTAGCTAAGTCTAGAGGATTTCGATAATTTCTTTCAGACTTGCTACCTGATAATCTGCTATGGCGGCTGGAGGAGTCCATGTCTCTGGAGAGTGGTTGAAGAAGATGGTACGCAGCCCTGCCTCATGAGCCCCGGTGATGTCTGTGGTGAAATTGTCGCCTACCATGACGGTCTCCTGAGGCTTGGCTCCTGTAAGCTCGAAGGCATATTGGAAGAAGAGAGGACTGGGCTTGTTGGCTCCTGCATCTTCGGACAGAATAATATACTGGAAGTAGGGAAGGCAGTTGCTGGCTCGCAACTTGCTGTACTGCACTTCGTGAAAGCCGTTGCTGCAGATGCTTAGGATATATCCGCGTTTCCTTAGATAGTCGAGCAGTTGATGCGCCCCTTCTATCACACCGGGTTTTATTGCACAGCGCGAGAGGAAATAGTCGCTTACCTCCAGACAGAACTCGACAGTCGGGTTGAGTCCCTTGCCCTCGGAAAGGGGACGGCGGAAACGTTCCACTATCAGATAGTCGCGGGTTATCTCTCCCTTGGCATACTGTTCCCATAGCTGAATGTTCGTTTGCCAATAGGGTATGGTAAAGGCTTCTTCCGAGGTGAAATACTGTTCTAGGTGGAAATGCTCGTACAACTCAGTTAGTGCCAGACACGCATTGCCATGGGTATCATAGAGCGTGTCGTCAAAATCCAGAAAGACGTGTTTTATGTTCTGTTCCATAATTACAACTTACCTAGGATACGGTCCATAACCCAGTTTACGCCTGTTGCGCTTATACAGTCTGCAGTGCAGATATCTCCTTTCTGGAGGTGCTCGACGATATTCTTTATGAGAGGCAGCTGGACATGTTCGGGGTTTGGAACAATGATTTCTTCTCTTCCTTTTCCGGTATGAAGGGCTATGGGTTCGTACGTAAAGACAGAAAAGCAGATCTGTCCCTTATCCCCAATTAATTCGATGCGGTCTGTGCGAGCACTATCATGAGAGACGAAGCACCAGGAACCACTTCCTGTCATTCCGTCGGCAAACTGGAAAGCAGCGCTTACGCTGTCTTCTGTCTCGTACAGTCCTCCACGATTGGTGCTGAATCCGCTGGCATGCACAATAGGTCCGAAGAGTTCCTGAAGGAGGTCTATCTGATGCGGAGCCAAATCGTAGAAATACCCGCCGCCGGCAATGTCGCGCTGTACGCGCCAGGGGAGTGAGGTGGAATCATAATCCAAATCTCTGGGCGGACAGGCGAACCTTATCTGTACGCTGATGACGTGGCCTATGGCTCCGCTTTTCAGCAACTCTTTGACCTTGAGAAAATAGGGCAGGTACCTGCGATAATAGGCCACAAAGCAGGGAACGTGTGTCTTCTCGCTCATGCGGTCTATGCGCTGACAGTCGTAATAGCTGCTGGCCAAGGGTTTCTCGACATAGACAGGTTTACCGCTCTTCATAGCCATAATGGCGTAAGTAGCATGAGAAGAGGGTGGGGTGGCAATGTATATGGCATTGACATTGGGGTCGTTGATAAGTTGCTGGGCATCTGTGTACCAACGGGGGATGTTATGCCTTTGGGCATAAGACTGTGCCTTCTCTTTGCTTCTGCTCATAACAGCATATACAGAAGAACCGGGGATGAGACTGAAAGCAGGGCCGCTTTTCTTTTCTGTTACCTCGCCACAACCTATGAATCCCCACCTTATTTCCTTATATATTGCCATCTGCTTGTTAAATTTTCTTATTACCGATGCAAAGATACGCAGAAAAAGTGTAATTTTGCAGTCTAAAAGAAAATTTATTTATGGAATCATCAGGAGAAAATCTTTTTCAGGTAAAGAAAGAACGTTCATATATCAGTTGTCTGGTTAACGGTTGTTCATACGGATTCAAGCATCTGGGCATGCTGCTGCGCTATATATGGCCCAGCCTGGCACTTGCCATTGTGCTTCCCATACCGTTTTTGTTCTTCTTTGCCGCTCAGACAGATGCTGTCTTACGTAAGTGGATAGAGTTGGGCTACCTTCCCAACGTTACGATGAAGGCTATGAGGCATGATATAGAGAAATGTGCCAATCGCAGTGTGATAGCTGTGCTGTTATCCTTTCTGATGTTCGTCCTCGCGGCGGTAGGAGTGGCCTCCCTGGTATTACCTATTATTCTCGGTTGGAAATATCTGTGGAGTATCCTGATTTTCGTGGCTGTAATTATACTGTTCCTGGAAATGGAAGTTGTTGTGATGCAGGTTCGTTTTTCCGACCTTCCCATCAAGGAATGCTTCGGCAGCGGTTTTCGCATTGCCTGGAGAAACCTCGGAAAGGTTTTCGCTTTCGACTTTCTGCTTTATTTCCTGTCGATAATTATCTTGATGCTGGGCAGTATTCCCTACATCATTCTTTCTTCGGCAGGCTTACAGGCATATAGGGGATGGCAGATAGGCGATGCACTGGATTTGCCGGTGTTGTTCCCCCTGTACGTCTTCCTGTCTGCATATATTCTTATGGCCGTAACCCTGCTGACATTTCTTGTCGGCAGTTTCGCCGATTGCCTGATGTGGGGCAGCTTAGTTAATGAAGTTCCAGCTGAGACCGAAGCAGATCGTTAAGGGATTCATCCCATAATAGGGAGCATAGAAGGCATTGGTGCCGCCTGACACGTGTTGTGCCATAAAGTAAAAGCGGAAATGCTTAAGATGCGAATTCAGGTAGACATTAACAATCGGTTGTCCACCCATCTTCTGTCGCTCGAGGTTGGTATCCTGTATAGCATACTGCTGTATACTGGGCGAATAGTCTAATCCGTAGTATTTGGTGAAGTAACGCATATCTGCACCTACCTGTATTCTGAGAATCTTGGCGATACGGAAGAGCAGATACAGATTGGAATATATGTTTACTGCCGGCAGGGGCAGCACATCGTCGTTAGAGGATTTCTGGAAGGCTACCTCGTTATCCCAATGCAGTATTCCCAGATTCATTCCCTGTGACAAGGAGGCTCCGATAACCTGGATGCTTCCGTCGTGCTGGTTGACGGTTACTGCATGCGAGAGGTTGCCGGGAAGAAGGGGTTTGTTCTGGTCGAGTACCGTATTCTGCATGGCAAAATAGGTGTAGTTGGTTACGTTTTCGAATCCGAACTTAAGTTGTGTGCCAAACTTCTTGAGACGCAGAACTCCTTCGAAACGCATCCTGAGCTGGCGTGCCAGGTCGTCGTTATCCCACCAGGCGTGCTGGGAATGATAGTGACGGAAGAAGAAATCGGGCTTCTCGTTCTTAATCATTGCCTTGACATCGAAGAGCAAACTGTCTTTCTTACCCAGGCGGAATTCCCAGTTGGTGCGTCCGTCAACCGTCAGGTCGCCCACCTTCTGACCTGTCAGGAAGAACTCGGTGTTCACATTAAAATGGAGCAGTTTACCCTGTGTACGAGCCAACTCACCTCCGATGGAGAGATCGTTCTCGTTGTAGCGCTGCATCTCCATGCCGTGCTCGTTGTCAACGAGTAGCTTGTATGTCCTGATGTTATGGGTGGCGAAAAGCGTGATTCCCATAGCGGCCCATTTGTTGAAACCCTCGCGAAGGGCCAGACCAAAGGTATTTCGTATGCTCATGGCCTTTGTCATATCGCTTACATTATTCAGCTCTCCGTAGTAGTTGTTGGTATAATACGTTCCGCTGGAGGACTGGGCAATATAGGTATGGGTAAGGTCGCGCATATCGAACGTATGGATAATGCTGCTTACGGGTATGAATTCTTTGGGCGTTATCTGTTCCGACAGCCATTTTTGTGTCAGCGAGTCAACGGCAAGTTTACGTGCAACAGTGTCGGTTCTTAAGACTTGTTGTACGCTATCAGGCAAGTCGGACAGCAGCTCGCTTTGTGACGGTACTTGTGGTTTCAGGGAGTCGGGAACCTCTATTTCGCGGTAGAAGCCCAGGTTGTACCTGTGGGTAAGGTAGAAGTTCCTCTCGTGGTTACGGTTCCACGTATCGTTAAGCAATACGGGAATATCCGTTGTAGAGAAGTTCTGCTCTATCTTCTCAGGCTCACGGATATACTTGTCATCCTCGATACCGCCATTCTCGAACATCTTGAGATGCTTGATATCGGCATAGGCATGGATATTATACCGTTCGCCCCGGTAATAGCCGTAAAAGGTTGTACTGAAGGAGCTAGTAGCAGAGTTTACGAAATAGCCACGACCATACAGGTAGTCAATCTTAAAGCCCAAACCGGCATCCTTATTGATATTTGTCGCGAAATTGGCCCTTACGCGGTCTTCTCCGTTGGCTTTCGTACCTATAGAATGATATGCAAGGTTGGTCCATGGGCTCTTGGTATTCGTAAAGCGGAATTGTCCCAGTCCTCCGCGGAAATAGCTGAGCGGACGCAAGAAGAGGAACTCGTCTGAGTCGTCAGTCCTGTTCATGTAGATACGATTGTACCTGGGAGTAGCCGTATTGCCCAAATGACTGTATTCACCTGTATAGCCGTCTGTATTGTTGAAATTCTGGAAGTTGTGTACTGCAGTATCATTGTTCTCTGCATCTATAACGGTACCTAGACGCGGATCCAACACCCATTGGAACAATCCCTGGGGTATCTTCTTCTGCTTCTGGTGCTTGGTACTGTCGCGCCCCCATGTGGTTCTGTTTCCTGCCGGGTCGGTATAGTCACCCTGGTCAGAGAAATTGTCAAGGTTGGACTGGGTATTGTTATTCGAGAAGTTACGTCTGTTTTGTGTTGGCAGACGTCGGGGGTTGTCTTGTGCGTACGCCTGAACGCCCAGGCATAGCAAGAGAACAATTAAGAACAGCTTATTCCTCATTATTTTTATAATACAAAGCGGATAAAGAATTCCACGATTTTCAGCACCATACCTATGCCTATCACCGCCAATGCATAGATGTGATAACTGTCGTTCAGGAAATACATCACCAGACCTATTGCTGCCAACAGCATGAAAAGGGAATTCAGGATCTGACGTATACGGGCATGGTCGGTCTTACCCTGACGTTTTCGTCTGATTTGTTCTACTTGCTCTTCCAATGTCAGTTCCTCGGTCTTACTCATTATCTTTATTCTTTAGTCTTCAACAACGGCTTTGCGCGTTTTCTTTTCCGGGGTCTCTTCAACAGGTTTGGTGACTTCCTCCTCGAAGGCATCCATACACTTCTCAAAGATATTCTCTACGCGGTCAATAGTCTTAATGCGGAACTTTCCGCTACGCGGATAGAGCTTTGTTCCCTTCTTGTTGATAGCCTCTTTGTCCGAGATCCATTCTTCTCCCTTATAATATACACCATTCTTGCCCTCGCCGTCTTCGTTGTAATAATAGCTAATCTGTGAGATGGATAGTTTTACTCTGTTTCCTTCGGCCTGCGCTTGAATCTGATAAATAAAGCGTGTACGGTCCAGGTTGATGAATGTAACGTGTCCGAAGGTCATATACTCCTCTATCTTGGCTACAATGATACCGTCCTCCTTACCGTCACTCATGATACGTGTGCGATACTCGTGGATGGCAGGAGCCACCAGGGCGTTGGATATATAATTATATAAGGTTTTGCGTATCTGTTCTTCCTGCATATTGGGAATGCTGAAAGATTTGCGGAATACTATTACACCATTTTCTTCTGGTACGCCACCTTTAAGATACTTGGCACTAACCGGTCCCTTTGCCATTGCCAGAACGGGCAACAAAAGCAAGAGTGCTAAAAATGTTCTTTTCATATCAGTATGTCTTTTTTGTTTGTTTATATCAGTAAAAACTTTCTTATGTAAGAGAAGAACTCCTCGTGATAGCTGTCGCTGATAGGCAGGTTGTTACCGGCTATCTCGACGGAGCCCTTGTTGATGTAATCTATCTTGCTGACTTGAACGATAAAGGAACGGTGAATACGCATGAACTGCGGACATGGCAGGTATTCCTCTATTGTCTTCAATGTCATGAGTGTCATGATGGGGCGCTGGTCCTGAACGTGCAGTCTCATGTAGTCCTTTACGCACTCCACAAAAAGCAGCTTGCTAAGTTCCACCTTAATCAGACGGTGTTCGCTTTTGACGTAGAAAAACGGTTCCTCCTGACTATTCATACCTCAATGCCTCAATCGGATCTAAACGTGCAGCCTTACGTGCAGGAATGATACCGAAGACCAGTCCTATGCATGCACATACACCAAAGCTGACCAACACACTCCATATCGGTACCGTCGCCGGGAAGCCGATAGATTTGGCTATCCACGTAAACATATATCCCAGTCCTACGCCAAGGAGACCTCCGCTAAGACTTATCATCACACTCTCGATCAGGAACTGTCGGCTGATGTCGCGTCCTCTGGCTCCTACGCTCATACGCAGACCAATTTCCCTTGTACGCTCGGTAACGCTTACCAGCATGATATTCATAATACCGATACCTGCCACCAGAAGCGAGAAAGCTGCTGCAACAACCAGTACCGTCTGCAAGGTCTGCATGGTGCTGGACATCGTTTCCATCATCTCCTGCTGACTACGGATATTAAAGTCGTCATCGCCGCCTTCCTTAATCTTGTGGTTAATCCTGAGAATCTTGGAAACCTGCTCGATGGCATCGTTGCTGAGATCCTCGGTCATTACACTCAGATTGAAACTGTTGAAATGGGTCTGAGCAGCCAGACGTTTCATTACTGTTGTGTAGGGAGCAATGATAACGTTGTCCTGGTCCATACCCCAGTTGTTATAGCCTTCCTTTGCCTTTAAGCACACCTATGATGCGGAAAGGAATGCTCTTGAATCTGATTACTTTTCCAATGCAACTGGCATTCTTGTCACCAAAGAGTTCCTGTACAACGGTTTTTCCTACTACGCAGACTTTGGCGTTTTTGCGTACATCTTCCTCGGTGAAGCACTGTCCGTCTTCTATATCCCACAACTTTATCGTCATGTAGTCGGGGCTCTCTCCGTAGATTGTCGAGTTGGTATTCTTGGCTCCATAGATCACTTGTCCCCCAGATGTCACCTCGGGACTGATGTGTGTGATAAGACTTGCTCCATCGCGTATGGCCTCGTAGTCAGCCTGTTTCAAAGTCTGCATAGCAGAGGGATCGAGTCTGACGCCGCCACGCATCTCTCCGCCTGGTCTTACGGTAAGCAAGTTGGTCCCCCATTTCTGCAAATCGGCACGTATACTGTCTTTAGAGCCCTGGCCGATAGCCATCATGGTAATAACAGCAGCCACACCTATGATGATACCCAGCGTGGAGAGGAATGTTCTCCATTTATTGCTCATGATAGCCGTGATGGCCACCTTAAGTAGGTTCTTTAGATTCATATTCTACTTTAATTATGATGTTTTATCAGTCTTCGGGTTTTGGCAGGGTAGCTAACACCTCTGCTGCACTCATTATGTTATTGTTCATGACATCTTCGCAGATATGCCCGTCTCTAAGCACAATGTTTCGACTGCTATACTGTGCTATTTCAGGGTTGTGGGTTACAAAGATGATGGTTCTTCCCTGCTTGTGCAACTCTTGGAACAGCACTAATATCTCGTAGCTGGTTCTTGTGTCAAGGTTACCTGTAGCCTCGTCAGCCAGAATAACGGCAGGGTTGTTAACTAAGGCACGTGCTATGGCTACACGTTGCATCTGGCCACCCGACATCTGGTTGCTTTTATGTTCCAAGCGGTCGCCCAGTCCTACGGCCTGCAGCGCCTTGATAGCTGCTTCCTTGCGCATCTTGGCTGTATAGGCGCTATTGTACATAAGGGGCAGTTCCACATTCTCGACTGCTGTTGTACGAGCCAACAGGTTGTAATTCTGGAAGATAAATCCTATCTTTCTATTGCGGAGTATAGCCCTTTCGCTTCTTTTCATCTTACGTACTGGTGTTCCGTCAAGTATGTACTCTCCGCTCGTTGGGGTGTCCAGACAACCCAGTTGGTTCAGCAGGGTACTCTTTCCGGAGCCTGACGTTCCCATTATGGTCACGAACTCGCCTTCGTGTATCTTAAAGGAAACGCCCTTCAAGGCATGTACCGTCTCGCTTCCCACAATGAAATCACGCTTGACGTTTTGGAGCTCAATGACTACTTTTTTGTCGTTCATCTTTAATAGTATCGATTTGACAAATTATTTTTTCTGTTGCTGCTGTTGGTTCCTGTTCCTATTTCTGGGTCGTGGCATGAAAGGGTTGCTGTTCTGCTGCTGTCCTTCTGCCTCTTCCAGTCCTGGCATAGCTGCCATCACATCAGTAATAATCTTAGTGCCGGGTTTCAGGCCACTCTTTATTTCGGTGAGGAGTCCGTTGGTGATACCTGTCTCTACGGCCAAAGCCTTAATGTTCGGTCCTTCCTTGGTCCATACTTTCTTGGGTGCCTCGCAGTCAGTTATCGTTTCGCCGTCGTTCAGCATCGCCTCGCTGGGTTTGAAGTGAAGAGCTTTGCTGGGAATAGCCACTACATCCTTCATTTCCATTGTATAGATAGTGACATTGGCAGTCAGGCCGGGTTTCAGCTTCAGGTCTTTATTAGGTGCACCTATAACCACTTCGTAGGTGACGACATTACTTTCTGTGGTAGCCTGCTGACGAACCTGAGTTACAGTACCGTTAAAAGAATCGTTAGGGAAAGCATCCACATTAAACATTACCCGCTGTCCTTCCTTCACCTCACCTATATCTGCTTCGTCGACCTTAGCTATTACACGCATATCGGTAAGGTCCTTGGCAATCTTAAAGAGGGTAGGAGTATTAAAACTACTGGCAACGGTCTGTCCTTCTTCTACCTCTTTGCTAAGCACCACGCCATCGATAGGACTGGTGATAGTGGCATATCCCAGATTGGTTTCGGCACGCTTGACGTTGTTGCGTTGTGTGTTCACCTGTTGCTTGGCCTGAATGTACGAGAGGCGTGCCTGCTCATAGTCGTTGGCAGAAATAAGTCCCTTGTCGTATAGATTCTTGAATCGTTCGTAATTAGCAGATTGGTATGCCAGAGAACTTTCTGCGCTGGTGAGATTAGCCTTGGC
>CADAWW010000065.1 GCA_902791675.1 uncultured Bacteroidales bacterium | reverse complement strand
ACTGCAGCAGTATCCTCATTTCTACTTGGTAGACATTGAGGGAATGAATGCAGAAAAAACAAGTGCAATGCGTCGTAAGTGTTTCCAGAGCAACGTTAAGATGGTTGCTGTTAAGAACACTTTGTTGAAGAAAGCTTTCGATGCAAACGAAATTGACTTCAGCGAGATGTACAGTGTACTGAAGGGTTCTACTGCATTGATTTTCACAGAGACTGCTAACGTTCCCGCTAAGATGCTGAAAGAGTTTGCCAGCAAGAAAGCTGAGAAGCCCGCTTTGAAGGCTGCTTATGCTGAGCAGACTGTTTACGTTGGTGCAGACCAGTTGAATACACTTGCTGCGCTGAAGAGCAAGAACGAACTTATTGCAGATGTTATTGCAGCTTTGGAATCTCCAATTATGAATGTATTGAGTGCATTGGAGAATCGTGAGGCACAAGCACAGCCTGCAGAGTAATTAACTAAGAATAATAACAATTAAATACATTAAACAAAATGGCTGATATTAAGGCTATTGCTGCTGAGCTCGTTGCGCTCACAGTACAGGAAGTAATTGATCTTAAGAACGAACTTAAGGAGACTTATGGTATTGAGCCCGCTGCTGCTGCTGTTGTTGTAGCTGCTGGTGGTGAAGGTGGCGCTGCTGTTGAGGAGAAAACTGACTTTGATGTAGTCCTCAAGAGCGCTGGTGCTGCTAAGCTTCAGGTTGTAAAGGCTGTTAAGGAAGCTTGCGGTCTCGGTTTGAAGGAAGCTAAGGAGCTCGTTGACGGTGCTCCCAGCACTTTGAAGGAAGGTATGCCTAAGGCTGATGCTGAGGCTCTGAAGAAGACCCTCGAGGAAGCCGGTGCAGAAATCGAGTTGAAGTAATCTAACCCCTGTTTAACAGGTAATACGGTAAAGGATCCTCTGGTAGAGGGTTCTTTGCCTTTTTGTGTCTTAAAACTTTCACGAGTCAATCAAATCTGTTTTAGATGGCTAATATTATTAATCAAAGAGTAAATTTCGCTTCTGTAAAAAGTCCTATGGCTTATCCTGACTTTTTGGAAGTGCAGTTGAAGTCGTTCAAAGACTTTCTCCAGTTAGATACTCCGCCAGAACTTCGTAAGAATGATGGTCTTTACAAGGTATTTGCCGAGAATTTCCCCATTCAGGACACGCGCAATAACTTTGTCTTGGAGTTCCTTGACTACTACATCGATCCTCCCCGTTACTCAATTGAGGAATGTCTGGAAAGAGGACTGACTTACAGTGTTCCTTTGAAGGCAAAACTGAAGTTGTATTGTACTGACCCCGACCATGAGGATTTCGATATGGTTATCCAGGATGTGTTCCTTGGTCCCATCCCCTACATGACGGACAATGGTACATTTATTATCAACGGAGCTGAGCGCGTAGTCGTTTCTCAGTTGCATCGTTCGCCTGGTGTATTCTTTGGTAGTAGTGTACACGCTAATGGTACGCAGTTGTATTCTGCTCGTATCATTCCATTTAAGGGAAGCTGGATTGAATTCGCTACTGATATTAATAATGTCATGTATGCGTACATCGACCGTAAGAAGAAGCTCCCCGTAACCACTCTTTTAAGAGCCATCGGTTTTGAGAATGATAAGGATATTCTGGAAATCTTCAACCTTGCAGAAGAGGTTAAGGTTACCCGTCAAAGCCTGGAGGAAAGAAAGGGCCAGAAATTGGCTGCCCGCGTTCTGAAGAGCTGGACGGAGGACTTTGTCGATGAGGATACCGGTGAAGTTGTTTCAATTGAACGTAACGAGGTTATCCTGGACCGTGAAAGCGAGTTGACGGACGAAGCTATAGAAATAATTCTGGATAGCAATGTTCCTACCATCCTGATTCACAAAGAGGATGGTCAGAGTTCTGACTATTCAATCATCTTTAATACATTACAGAAGGATACCTCAAATAGTGAGCGTGAGGCTATCTGGTATATCTACAGACAGTTGCGTAATGCAGATCCTGCCGATGATGCCAGTGCACGCGAGGTTATCTTCAACCTGTTCTTCAGTGAGAAGCGTTACGATCTTGGCGAAGTCGGTCGTTACCGTATCAACAAGAAGCTGAATCTGGATACGGATATGAGCGTTCGTACGCTGACAAAGGAAGATATCATCGAGATTATCAAGTATCTCATTGAGTTGGTGAACTCAAAGGCCAGTGTTGATGATATCGACCACTTGAGCAACCGTCGTGTACGTACCGTGGGTGAACAGCTGGCTAACCAGTTTGCTATAGGACTGGCCCGTATGAGCCGTACCATCCGCGAGCGAATGAATGTACGTGACAACGAGGTATTTACCCCGACTGATCTTATCAATGCCAAGACTATCAGTAGTGTTATCAATACGTTCTTCGGAACCAATGCATTGAGTCAGTTCATGGACCAGACCAACCCCTTGGCCGAGGTTACTCACAAGCGCCGTTTGTCTGCCCTGGGTCCTGGCGGTTTGTCTCGTGAGCGTGCCGGTTTCGAGGTTCGAGACGTACATTATACTCATTACGGACGTCTGTGTCCCATCGAGTCTCCTGAAGGTCCTAACATCGGTCTGATATCTTCTCTTTGCGTCTTTGCAAAGATAAACGACCTGGGTTTCATTGAGACTCCATACCGTAAGGTAAACAATGCAGTCGTTGACCTCTCTCCAGAAGGTGTCCGGTATATGACTGCCGAAGAGGAGGAGGGCCAGATTATCGGTCAGGGAAATGCTCCTCTGAATGATGACGGTACCTTCATCCGCACAAAAGTTAAGTGCCGTCAGGATGACGACTATCCCGTTGTACCTCCCAGCGAGGTGAACCTGATGGACGTTGCTCCTCAGCAGATTGCTTCAATCGCAGCATCTTTGATTCCTTTCCTCGAGCATGACGATGCTCACCGTGCATTGATGGGATCTAACATGATGCGCCAGGCAGTTCCCCTGATGCGTACCGAGGCTCCTATTGTCGGAACAGGTATTGAGCGTCAGTTGTGTGAGGATTCACGCACTATGATTACAGCAGAGGGCAGCGGTGTTGTTGAGTATGTAGATGCTACCACCATCCGTATTCTCTATGACCGTACAGAAGACGAGGAGTTCGTCAGCTTCGAGCCTGCTCTCAAAGAATACCGTATTCCCAAGTTCCGTCGTACCAACCAGAATATGACCATCGACCTCCGTCCTATCTGTAATAAGGGCGATAGGGTAGTAGAGGGCCAGATTCTGACCGAAGGCTACTCTACCGAAGACGGAGAGTTGGCACTGGGTAAGAACCTGCTGGTTGCCTACATGCCTTGGAAGGGTTACAACTACGAGGATGCTATCGTTCTGAACGAGCGCGTTGTTCGTGAGGATATCCTTACCAGTGTTCACGTCGAGGAGTTCGCTCTTGAGGTTCGCGAGACAAAGCGTGGTATGGAGGAGCTCACAGCAGATATTCCCAACGTAAGCGAAGAGGCAACCAAGGATTTGGACGAGAACGGTATCATCCGTATCGGTGCCCGAGTTGCTCCTGGCGACATCATGATTGGTAAGATTACACCTAAGGGTGAGAGTGATCCCAGTCCTGAAGAGAAACTGCTGCGTGCCATCTTCGGTGACAAGGCCGGAGATGTCAAGGATGCTTCTCTGAAGGCAAGCCCTTCTCTGAATGGTGTTGTTATAGACAAGAAGTTGTTCTCACGTGCCATCAAGACACGTGCCATCAAGAATGCCGACAAGCCTCGTCTGGCTGCTATCGACGAAGAGTTTAACAGCAAGGTAGAAGACCTGAAGGCTATTCTTGTTGATAAGTTGTTGGAGCTTACCAGAGGTAAGAAGAGTCAGGGAATCAAGGATTATATGGGTGCCGACCTGATTGCCAAGGGTGGAAGCATTACAGCCAATATGCTGAACAATTTCGACTTTACAGCTGTTCAGTTGAGCAACTGGACCAATGATGACCGCATCAACGGTCTGATAGCTAAGTTGATTATCAACTACCTGAAGAAATATAAGTTACTGGATGCCGAGATGAAGCGTAAGAAGTATGCTATCACCATTGGTGATGAGCTGCCCAGCGGAATTATTCAGATGGCCAAGGTTTATATTGCCAAGAAACGTAAGATCGGTGTCGGTGATAAGATGGCCGGCCGTCACGGTAACAAGGGTATCGTAAGTAAGGTTGTACGTCAGGAGGATATGCCATTCCTCGAGGATGGTACTCCTGTAGATATCGTACTGAACCCTCTGGGTGTGCCTTCACGTATGAATATCGGTCAGATTTTCGAGACTGTTCTTGGCGCTGCAGGTAAGAAGCTGGGTGTTAAGTTCGCTACACCAATCTTTGATGGTGCTTCTCTCGACGACCTTTGCGAGTGGACCGACAAGGCAGGCCTGCCCCGCTACTGCTCAACACAGTTGTACGATGGTGCAACAGGAGAGCCTTTCGACCAGTTGGCTACTGTAGGTGTTGCTTACATGCTTAAACTCGGCCACATGGTTGAAGATAAGATGCATGCACGTAGCATTGGTCCGTACTCACTTATTACCCAGCAACCCCTTGGTGGTAAGGCACAGTTCGGTGGTCAGCGTTTCGGAGAAATGGAGGTCTGGGCTATCGAGGCCTTCGGTGCTTCTCATGTGCTGCAGGAAATCCTCACCATTAAGAGTGATGACGTAGTTGGTCGTAGCAAGGCTTACGAAGCTATCGTCAAGGGTGAGCACATGCCTACTCCTGGTATTCCCGAGTCATTGAACGTTCTCTTGCACGAGTTGCGTGGTCTTGGATTAAGTGTTACATTGGATTAACGTAGAATACTCTTTTAGAAAGGATATATAATATGGCTTTTAAGAAAGAAACAAAGGTAAAAAACAATTTTACCAAGATAACCATCGGTTTGGCATCTCCTGAGGAAATTCTGGAGAATTCGTATGGCGAGGTCTTGAAACCTGAGACCATCAACTACCGTACCTATAAGCCAGAGCGTGATGGATTGTTCTGTGAGCGTATCTTTGGTCCTACCAAGGATTATGAGTGCCATTGTGGTAAGTATAAGCGTATCCGCTACAAGGGTATTGTCTGCGACCGATGTGGTGTTGAAGTAACAGAGAAGAAGGTACGTCGTGAGCGTAGCGGACACATTCAGTTGGTGGTTCCCGTTGCTCACATCTGGTACTTCCGTTCTCTTCCTAATAAGATCGGCTATCTGTTGGGTATTCCCACCAAGAAGCTCGATGCTATTATCTACTACGAGCGCTACGTTGTTATCCAGCCTGGTGTGATGGAGAACGACAAGGAGATGCCTTTGCAGAAGTTCGACCTTCTTTCTGAGGACGAGTACATGGACATCATGGACCGTCTGCCTCAGAACAATGCATTCCTTGAGGATACAGATCCCAATAAGTTCATTGCCAAGATGGGTGCTGAGGCTATCTATGATTTGCTTTTGCAGTTAGACTTGGACAAACTGTCTTACGAGTTGCGTGATTCTGCCAGTCAGGATTCTGCTCAGCAGCGTAAGAACGAGGCCTTGAAGCGTCTGCAGGTTGTAGAGAGCTTCCGTGCTAGCAAGGGTAGGAACAAGCCCGAGTGGATGATTATGAAGATTCTTCCCGTCATTCCACCAGAGCTCCGTCCTCTTGTACCACTGGATGGCGGTCGTTTCGCAACCAGCGACTTGAACGACCTCTACCGTCGTGTCATCATTCGTAACAACCGTCTGAAGAGACTCATAGAGATTAAGGCTCCCGAGGTAATTCTGCGTAATGAGAAGCGTATGTTGCAGGAGGCCGTTGACAGCCTCTTTGACAACAGCCGTAAGAGCAGCGCTGTTAAGACCGACAGCAACCGTCCTCTGAAGTCCTTGAGCGACTCACTGAAGGGTAAACAAGGCCGTTTCCGTCAGAACCTGCTGGGTAAGCGTGTTGACTACTCAGCCCGTTCCGTAATCGTTGTAGGTCCTGAACTGAAGATGGGCGAGTGCGGTCTGCCTAAGTTGATGGCAGCCGAGCTTTACAAGCCGTTCGTTATCCGTAAGCTCATCGAGCGTGGTATCGTAAAGACCGTTAAGAGTGCCAAGAAGATTGTCGACCGTAAGGATCCTATCATTTGGGATATTCTGGAATACGTAATGAAGGGTCATCCCGTTCTGTTGAACCGTGCACCAACATTGCACCGTCTGGGTATCCAGGCCTTCCAGCCTAAGATGATTGAGGGTAAGGCTATTCAGTTGCATCCGTTGGCTTGTACGGCGTTCAATGCCGACTTCGATGGTGACCAGATGGCTGTTCACTTGCCTTTGAGTAACGAAGCTATCTTGGAGGCTCAGATATTGATGCTTCAGTCACACAATATTCTGAATCCTGCCAACGGTGCTCCTATCACTGTTCCTTCTCAGGATATGGTGTTGGGTCTGTACTACATTACCAAGCTGCGACCAGGTGCAAAGGGTGCCGGCCTCAAGTTCTACGGTCCCGAGGAAGCCATCATTGCTTACAACGAGAAGCGCGTAGATGTTCACGCTCCTGTATTTGTTGTAGTTGACGACCTGATGGAAGACGGAACCCTTGGCAAACGTATGGTTGAGACCTCTGTAGGTCGTGTCATTGCCAACGAGATTATTCCTGCCGAGGTAGGTTTCTTCAACGATGTTATTTCCAAGAAGACCCTCCGCGGCATTATTACCGACGTTATCAAGACCGTTGGTGTAGCTCGTGCCTGCGACTTCCTGGATGGTATCAAGAACCTGGGTTATCGCCTGGCATACGAGGGTGGTCTGTCATTCAACTTGGGTGATATCATCATTCCAAAGGAGAAGGACGAACTTATCCGTAAGGGTAACGAGGAAATCGACCGCATCCAGGGCGAGTATGGTATGGGTTTCATCACCGACAAGGAGCGTCACAATCAGGTTATCGATATCTGGACACACGTTAATAACGACCTTTCTGCTATCCTCATGAAGACCATGAAGGAGGCCGACCAAGGTTTCAACGCTGTATATATGATGCTTGACTCAGGTGCCCGTGGTAGTGCCGGTCAGATTAGTCAGCTCTCTGGTATGCGTGGTCTGATGGCTAAGCCTCAGAAGGCAGGTGCCGAGCCCGATACTATCGAGAACCCCATTATCTCTAACTTTAAGGAGGGTATGTCCGTGCTGGAGTACTTCATCTCTACCCACGGTGCACGTAAGGGTTTGGCCGATACCGCTTTGAAGACTGCCGACGCCGGTTACCTGACACGTCGTCTGGTTGACGTAAGTCACGACGTGATTATCACCGAGGAGGACTGCGGCACCTTGCGTGGTCTTTCCTGCTCTGCCCTGAAGAATGGCGATGAGGTTATCAGTAGCCTCTACGAACGTATCTTAGGTCGTGTATCTGTACACGATGTTATACATCCCGTTACCGGCAAGTTGATTTGTGCTGCCGGTGAAGAAATTACAGAGGACAAGGCACAGGAGATTGAAGAAAGCCCCATCGAGACCGTTGAGATCCGTTCCGTTCTTACCTGCGAGAGCAAGAAGGGCGTTTGTATGAAGTGTTACGGCCGTAATCTGGCAACCAGTCAGATGGTACAGAAGGGCGAGGCTGTTGGTGTTATCGCAGCTCAGTCAATCGGTGAGCCTGGTACACAGCTTACCCTTCGTACGTTCCACGCCGGTGGTGTGGCCGGTAATGCTGCTGCCAATGCTATGATTAAGGCTAAGTACGATGCCCGCCTCGAATTCGAGGAGTTGCGTACTGTGGATATCATTGACGAAAATGGCAATGAAGCTCAGGTTGTCGTAGGCCGTTTGGCTGAAGTACGTTTCGTTGAACCCACAACAGGTATTGTCCTGCTTACCCAAAGTGTTCCTTATGGTAGTACCCTCTACAAGAAGGAAGGTGATAGGGTAGAGAAGGGTGATGTTGTTGCCAAGTGGGATCCCTTCAATGCTGTAATCGTTACTGAAACTCCTGGTAAGGTCCAGTTCGAGGATGTTGTAGAAGGTGTTACCTTCCGTGTTGAAAGCGATGAGGCTACCGGCCTGAGCGAGAGCATTATCATCGAGTCCCGTGACAGAACCAGAGTTCCTGCAGCTCACGTTGTTGACGAGAACGGAGAACTCCTGCGTACCTATAACTTCCCCATTGGCGGTCATATTGCTATCAAGGACGGTCAGGAGGTGAAGGCCGGTGATGTACTGGTTAAGATACCTCGTGTTGTTGGCGGTGGCGGTGATATCACCGGTGGTCTGCCTCGTGTAACCGAGTTGTTCGAGGCCCGTAACCCCAGTAATCCTGCTATCGTAGCCGAAATCGACGGTGAGGTAACAATGGGTAAGCTCAAGCGTGGTAACCGCGAGATTATCATTACCTCTAAGGTAGGTGATGTCCGCAAGTACCTCGTTCCCCTGAGCAAGCAGATTCTGGTACAGGAGAACGACTACGTTCGTGCCGGAACCCCCCTCTCAGACGGAGCTATCACACCTGCTGATATCCTTGCTATCAAGGGTCCCACAGCCGTTCAGGAATATATCGTTAACGAGGTTCAGGACGTTTACCGTCTGCAGGGTGTGAAGATCAACG
Organism: uncultured Bacteroidales bacterium; assembly: GCA_902791675.1. Lineage (GTDB taxonomy): Bacteria > Bacteroidota > Bacteroidia > Bacteroidales > Bacteroidaceae > Physcousia. The sequence goes on along the minus strand of CADAWW010000065.1, from coordinate 3,102 downwards.
ATAAGCACTTCGAGGTTATCGTTCGTCAGATGATGCGTAAGGTTCAGATTGAAGAGCCCGGCGATACCCGCTTCCTTGAACTGCAGGTTGTCGACAAGCTCGAATTTGCTGCCGAGAACGACCGTATCTGGGGTAAGAAGGTAGTTACCGATGCCGGTGATTCAGAGACCATGCAGAAGGGTATGATAGTAACAGCCCGTCGTCTGCGTGACGAGAACTCCCAGCTCAAGCGTAAGGACCTCCGTCTTGTACAGGTTCGTGATGCTGTTCCCGCTACTTCTACACAGATTCTGCAAGGTATCACACGTGCAGCTCTGCAGACCAGCAGCTTCATGTCTGCTGCATCATTCCAGGAGACCACAAAGGTGCTGAACGAGGCAGCTATCAATGGCAAGAGCGACTACCTGGAGGGTATGAAGGAAAACGTTATATGCGGTCATCTTATCCCAGCCGGTACCGGTTTGCGTGAGTTCGATAAGATTATCGTAGGTAATCGCGAAGATTATGACCGTGTCCTGGCAAGTCGCAAGACCTTGCTCGACTACGTGGAAGATTTATAATCGAATCGAATAATCTATATGAGAAAGCCCTGCAAGAAATTGCGGGGCTTTCTTGTTATCTTTCTAAGATGACTGTGTGCCAAAAAACTATATTTTATTGTCAAAGATTAAAGGTAAATCTTATGTAATAGTTATATCTTTGCAACAGAAATATAAACTTTATCTAGCATCTAATCGAAAATATGAAAGGAAAAGCCCTTGCAGGAGTCTTGTTTGCGCTATTATTATTTTTCCCACAGGTGATAGACGCACAGGAGGTTTTTAGTACACGTGATTTTAGTCTGCCGGAAATGAAATGGCGTCCCATACCACTCTGGTTCTGGAATAATACCACCATTGCAGGTGGTGAATTGGAGAAGCAGTTGGAGCAAATGGTGAAAACCGACTATTATGGTGGCTGTGCCATCCTTCCTTTTGGTGAAGGGTTTCGCCCAGGCTACCTGTCGGATGACTATTTCACGCTCTACGGCCGTGCCATGGAAACAGCCCGCCGGTTAGGAGCACATATGTCGATATATGACGAATACGGATTTCCCAGTGGGAGTATGGGAGCTATAAACGGGTCCGGGGTGACAACCTTTAAGAACAATCATCCCGGACATACGGTAAAACGGCTCGACAAGACTGAGTATACGGCTACTGGAGGGACGACATTCTCCCGAAAAATATCGCAGACAGGAAAACTGATGAGTCTGGTGGCATGGAATAAGACATCGAACGAGATTGTCAGCCTTCGCCAATACCTCTCGTCGGACAACCAGTTAACCTGGGAAGTGCCGGAAGATGGTAACTGGAGAGTGATGGTGTTCCAATGTGTGACAGACGGTGATCCCAATGTGGACTATCTGTCTTCCGAGGCTGTAAGTCTCTTTATCAAAGATACTCACGAGGCCTATTATTCCCGTTTCCCGGAGTATTTCGGTCAGACGGTGCTATCCACCTTCTTTGATGAACCCACCATGTACCGCGCTCAGGGGCGTATGTGGACCAACGACTTCAACGAGCAATTCGAGGCTTTGTATGGCTTCTCGCCCGAGACGCTTTACCCTGCACTTTGGTATAATATCGGTACTACGACGGCCGGAGCCCGCAACCTGCTCTTCGGCATGCATACAGAACTCTATGCGCGCGGCTTCATGGGTACTATCAGCTCATGGGCAGAAGAACATGGAATATTGTGTACCGGACATCAGGATCAGGAGGAGATAGCAAACCCCACCAGTGTGGCTGGTGACCTGATGAAGGTGGGTAAGTATATGAGTATGCCTGGTATTGATAAGATAGGTGGCGGACGTCCGACAGAGAATTTCTATAAGGTTGTTTCCTCTTCGGCAAACAACTGGGACAAGGACTATGTGATGTCGGAAACATACGGTGCTATGGGAAACATTCCTTTCGAGACGATGTATCAGATTGCCATTGAACAATACACCAAAGGCATCAACCATCTGATTCCGCATGCTGTATGGTACAACGACAAGAATGTCACGTTCCTCCCGGAACTCTCCTGGCGTAATTCACTCTATAATGCCGGTCTGCCGAGGTTTAACAGGTTCCTGTCGCGTCTGAACTATATACTGGCTCGTCGCGGACGTCATGTAGCCGATGTGGCAGTGCTCTATCCCATCGAAACTCTGTATGCGGGACATTATCTGGACGGGCCCAAAGGATACTATGAGGGAGGTGTCGAGGTTCCCGGGACTGATTATCCTATGGTTTCGCATTTGCTGACCGATGAACTGGGTGTTGACTTCACCTATCTTCACCCTGAAGTGCTGAACGAACGCTGCTCAGTGGAAGACGGACGACTGGTTTTGAATAATAAGGTGAACAGGGAGGCTTTCTCAACACTGATTCTGCCCGGTGTAAAGACTATTTCTCTGCATAACATGAAGATGATAGAGACAGCCTGGAGGGCAGGTATGACGATAATCTTCACCACGCAGAAACCAAGTGTCTGTGCCGATCTCAACGGTGACAATGAGGAAATAAGGAAGATAGTGGAGAATATGCTGGCCGGTGAGGAGAACTGCGGAAAGGCCTTCTTTGTTGCCCAGCCCTCAGCAGTGAATCTAAGAAAAGCTCTACAGCTAAGTCCTGTGCCTGCCGACATTGCTTTCTCCAAAACGGCACAACCCTTCAACTATATTCACAAAGTCATTCAAGGATATGATGTTTATCTTATTGGGAACATCGACGCAAGTGTCACTACCAATACAATTTCCTTGCGTTCACCTTTGCAACATGCCATGTTGTTAAACCCACATACAGGTGAATGTGCAGAAGCGCAACTGACCGAAGGTGAAGATGGTCGTCAGTTGCTGGAATTAAGTCTGCGACCCAACCAATGCATGTTTTTGGTTGATGCGAGTCTCGTTAAGCAAGACGGTACCCAGGAGGAAGTTATTGATAAGCCCCTTTCTTACTCTATAGAGGCAAAGGTCCGCATAGAGAAACTATCAGGAAGCATCTGCTTTGCCGGAACCGATGACAATAGCTACTGTATGTGGCAGTTCAACGTATCCGAAGCAGCAAAGCCCCG
>CADAWW010000064.1 GCA_902791675.1 uncultured Bacteroidales bacterium | reverse complement strand
GAAAAGCAAAAGAAAAGCTTGATTTTCTTTTCTTTTCCGAACGAAAGTAAGTTCGAACGGTAGTTCAATGTTATAATTTTTAATTGAGAATTGAAAATTGAGAATTGAAAATTATCATAAAAATCGGTTTTTGTACTATTCTCAACTCTCAATTGCGGCTCAGCCGCCTCAATTCTCAATTCTCAATTCCTTTTGAACCCTATTAGTCAAGTCAATGAATTCTGCTACGCTCAGTTGCTCTGGGCGTTTGTTGAATATCTCATCCTGTAGGAGGGCTGTGTGGTCTAACAGAGGCAGTCCAGTCTTAGTCCTCTCGGCATCCAGTTCGCCCAAAAGCGGACGGATATTGTTGCGCAGCGTCTTGCGCCGTTGGTTAAAGGTGGTCTTTACCAGACGCTTGAAAAGTTTTTCGTCGCAGCCCAATTCCTTTGTGTGGTTGCGTGTCATTCGGATGACGGCACTCTTTACCTTTGGGGGCGGATTGAAGACGTGCTCGTGAACGGTAAACAGGTATTCTACATCGTACCACGCCTGAATCAATACGCTCAGAATGCCGTATGTCTTGCTACCCGGGGCCGCAGTTATGCGCTCTGCCACTTCCTTCTGTATCATACCCGTGCAGCATGGAATCAGCTCTTTGTTGTCCAGCATCTTGAAGAATATCTGGCTGGATATATTATAAGGATAGTTTCCCGTCAGTACGAACTGGCTGCCTTGGAATGTGTGGCCTAGATGCATCTTCAAGAAATCGTCTTCGATGATATTTTCTTCTAAGGCGGGGTAATGCTGACGAAGGTAGGCTACCGACTCGAAATCAATCTCCACGACCTTAACTAAACGAGGTTTCTGAACCAGGAACTGCGTCATCACCCCCATGCCGGGCCCTACTTCCAGGATTGGCAGGTCGGGGCAGGCATCCACCGTGTCGGCAATATCCTTGGCGATGCTTAAATCAGTCAAAAAATGCTGTCCAAGAAACTTTTTTGGCTTAACACTTCTCATACGTGCTGATATTTTTGTAATTTTGCTGCTGCAAAGATATTAATTTTTCATTGAACATTGAACATTGAGAATTAAAACTTTTTCTTCAGCAAGCAAGGTAATTCTGCCATTAATGTTGGCCGCAGCGATTTTGTGGTGGATGTACAGAGGAATCAGGCGGGACGATGTGCAACAAGCACTCGAGAGTGAAATGTCCTGGACTTGGATGCTGTTTAGCTTCCCTTTTGGCATTATGGCTCAGGTGTTCCGTGCCCTCCGTTGGAAAAATTTCAGCAAGGGGATAGGTACTGTTGTTACGGAGCGAGTTATCGACAGTGTGCTGGTGATGTTGTTGGCACTGATAACAGCAGCTTGTCAGATACCTCTCTTTATGAATTTCTTTTCCGAGACGGGTGTGTCCCTCCAAGGCTTCTTGGGTACCTTTACAATTGCAGGATGGCTGGTAACACTTGCTTGCGGCATTCTTATTTTGTGTACCGTAGCCTTGTTGGTGTGGCGGCTGAACTTCTTTTCCCGCACTCGTGCTGTGATTACTGACCTTAAGGACGGGCTCTTCTCTGTCCGTCATGTGCAGAACCCTGTGCTCTTCCTGATATATTCGCTTGGTATATGGACAAGCTATTATCTACATTTCTACCTGACATTTTACTGCTTCCAATACACAGCCCAACTGGGGCCGATGGCGGCATTGATTGCTTTCGTCGTGGGCTGCTTTGCCGTTTTGGTTCCCACGCCCAACGGAGCCGGCCCTTGGCACTTTGCCGTTAAAACAGTTTTGGTTTTGTATGGGGTAAGCCAGATAGACGGTGCTCTCTTTGTCTTGGTGGTTCATTCCATCCAGACCCTTTTGGTGGTTGCCTTGGGTCTTTATGGTACCGCTGCTTTGTCCTTAACGAAAAAGAAGGCGCGCCAATAGACATGCCTTCGTAGGTTTTTCCTTTACCTTATTATATTATGGTGTTCGTCTTGCCCTTACGTCTGCAATGATGGAAAGGGCTACGTACCAAAGAATGATGGCGGCAAAACAACTGGCCCCCCAAAGGAAGCAGGGTAGGCAGCCCAGCAGGAAGATATACTTTACCTTGTTCTTTTCCCAACTGAGGTCCTTGAACTTTAGCGCCAGCATGGGAACCTCGCAAACCAGCAACATGCAGAAAAGCAGCATGAAGAGAAAAAGAAATACAGCATTGAACTTGAGCGAAACAAGAAAAGCGTGCTGTCCCAGTACCAAAGACCCCCAGAACAATGCGTTGGCAGGTGTGGGTAGGCCTATGAACTGAGTGGTTTGGCGGTCGTCCAAATTAAACTTGGCCAATCGCAAAGCGGAAAAGGCTGCCATAATGAATGCAGTATAGGGGATAAAGTCCTTAAAAGGAGCAAGAATCTGGGGGAAGTGAACCTGATGGAAGAGGTAGAAGACGATAGCACTGGGGGCTACGCCGAAGGTTACCACATCGGCCAGGGAATCCAATTCCTTGCCTATGGGGGAAGAAACGCCAAGGGCGCGGGCTGTCATACCATCGAAGAAATCGAATACGGCACCCACGACAATCATCAAAACAGCCCACTGGTACTGACCGTAGAATGCACATCCAGTAGCGATACAGCCACTTATCAGATTACAACAGGTTAGGGTGTTGGGAAGATGTTTTTTCATTTTATTGAACATTGAACATTGAACATTGAGGGCTGCGAGTAAGCGAGAGAAGAGTAAAGTTCGCTTTGACTCTTGCGAGCGTGAGCAGGCTCGACCGCAGGTCAACATTGAATATTGGCCAAAGTCTACTGTCTGAAGCCTAACGTCTAATCCTGTACCTTTATGTTCAGGTGGGCGATAACAGTCTCGTTTCCTACCGTCTTGTCGCCTAGCTTTACGCAGACCTCAGTTCCCAAAGGAAGGAAAAGGTCGACACGTGAACCGAACTTGATGAATCCCAGATGTTCGTCTACAAAGCATGAGTCGCCTTCGTGGGGGTATGTGACGATACGTCGGGCCATAGCTCCGGCAATCTGACGGGCCATAATGTCTGTGCCGTCTGCTGTGGTAATGACCACCGTACAGCGCTCGTTTTCTTCGCTGGCCTTAGGCAGCCAAGCCTTATGGAAGTTGCCATCGTAATGTCTAACCAATTTTATGGTGCCGTCAACGGGAATCCAGTTGGCATGAACATTAAACAGGCTCATAAAGATGCTGACCATAATGCGCTTGTCATGGAAATACTCGGTCTCTTCAACTTCCTCTACCACTACCACCTTGCCATCAGCGGGGGCAATGACAATTCCCTCTGTATCACCCTCGAAGCAACGAATGGGGCATTGGAAGAAGTTGACAAGAACCAGGTATATGCAAATGCTAACTCCGGCAAACAGGTAGAAAGGTAACTGGTTAGAAAAGAAGTAGTGAAGGAAAGCACAGACTGCCAAAAAAAGAATAGCACCAGCCACCAAGGTTGGAGTGCCTTCGTGGTGTAGCCTGATTTTCTTTATTTTCTTTAGTTTCTTAAGTCTATTTCCCATGGGGATTGTCTACTTTGGATACAAAGATAGGGCAATTTTGTTATTTATCAAAAACTTTTAGGGTAATTTTGTTTTTTTCTGCAACAAAAGGGGACGGGTTACTTTCTGTTTCGAAAAAAAACACTATATTTGTACAATTATTGATATTAAGCAGCAACAATGGAAGATTTTATACATTTACACGTTCACTCTCAATATTCTTTGCTCGACGGTCAGGCCTCCATTTCCAAAATGGTGGACAAAGCCATTGGCAATGGAATGCGTGGCATGGCACTTACCGATCACGGTAATATGTTTGGTGTGAAGGACTTCTTTGATTGCTGTAACGCTGTTAACAAAGGTAGGAAAAAGGAAGGCTTAGAGCCTTTTAAGCCTATCTTTGGCTGTGAGGTGTATGTAGCCCGTCGCAAGAAAGAGCAGATGACGGATCCCACCATTGATCGTAGTGGTAACCACTTGATACTTCTGGCCAAGAACCTAAACGGCTACCGGAATTTGATTAAACTGGTGTCACGTGCATGGGTGGATGGATTCTACCACAAGCCTAGAACAGATCATGATGATCTGCAGCGCTTTCACGAGGACATAATATGTTGCTCGGCTTGTATAGCAGGAGAGGTGCCGTCTAAGATTCTAAAGGGTGACCTGGAGGGAGCACGTCATTCGGCCCAGTGGTTTAAGGATGTCTTCGGCGATGATTACTACCTGGAATTACAACGGCACGAGGTGACAGATCCCAATGTGGTCGCTGCCCGTGATGTGTTCCCTTTGCAGCAGATTTCCAATGCTGAACTGATAAAGATAGCATGTGAGTTGAATATCAAATTGGTGTGCAGCAACGACAGCCACTTCGTGAATGCCGAAGATGCCGATGCTCACGAACGGCTACTATGCCTCTCTACCGGCAAGAAGATATCGGAACCTCACATGCTATATACCAAGCAGGAGTGGTTCAAGACAAAAGAGGAGATGAACGAACTCTTTGCCGACATTCCTGAGGCACTCAGCAATACAGTAGAGATTCTGGATAAGGTGGAAATTTACGATCTGGAGTCTGACCCCATCATGCCATTCTTTCCCATACCCGAGGAGTTCGGAACAGAGGAGCAGTGGAGAAAGAAGTACACAGAAGAAGATTTGTTCAGGGAGTTCACCTGTGATGAGAACGGAGAGAATCCGCTTCCAAGAGAAGAGGGGGAGAAGAAAATTAACAAACTGGGCGGCTACGATAAGCTGTACAGAATAAAGTTTGAGGCAGACTACTTGGCCAAACTGGCTTACGAAGGTGCCAAACGTATATACGGCGAACCTTTAGATAAGGATGTGGAAGACCGCATCCGCTTTGAGTTGCACATCATGAAGACCATGGGTTTCCCTGGTTATTTCCTTATCGTGCAAGATTTTATTAATTCGGCCCGAAAGGAATTGAATGTGTGGGTGGGACCGGGGCGTGGTTCTGCTGCCGGTAGTGTGGTGGCCTACTGCCTGGGTATCACTAAGCTTGATCCCCTTAAATATGATTTGCTGTTTGAGCGTTTTCTAAATCCAGACCGTATCTCGTTGCCTGATATCGATACTGATTTTGAGGATGACGGACGTGGAAAGGTGTTGCAGTGGGTAATGGATAAGTACGGGCATGAGAATTGTGCTCATATCATCACTTATGGGACGATGGCTACCAAGAATAGTATCAAGGATGTAGCGCGTGTAGAGGACCTTCCGCTGGATAGGAGCAATGCGCTCTGCAAGGCCATTCCAGACCGTTTGCCTGAAGGCATGAAAATGAATCTTAAGAATGCCATCTCCTGTACGCCTGAACTACAGATAGCACAGTCTTCGGCAGATTACAGGGAGGCGGATACCATTAAATATGCCCAGCAACTGGAAGGACAGATTCGCGGAACGGGCATTCATGCCTGCGGTTTCATCATCTGTCGTGACCCCATTTCGGATCATGTGCCTATCTCAACGGCTGACGACCCCGACTTCCCTGATCGAAAGACGGCTGTCACACAGTATGACGGACATGTTATAGAAAGTACGGGTCTTATCAAGATGGACTTCTTGGGACTGAAAACACTCTCAGAGTTAAAGGAGGCTTGTCGTGTTATCAAGGAAGCACATGGTGTGGATATAGACCTTGACCATATTCCCATCGACGACGAATTGACGTATCAGTTGTACCAAAAAGGCTTGACGGTAGGAACCTTCCAGTTTGAATCTGCCGGTATGCAGAAGTACCTGAAGGAACTGAAGCCGACGGTCTTTGAGGACCTTATAGCCATGAATGCCCTATACCGACCGGGCCCAATGGATTATATCCCCTCGTTTATCAGACGTAAAAACGGTAAAGAAGAGATTACATACGACATTCCTGTAATGGAGAAATACCTGAAGGATACATACGGCATAACCGTTTACCAGGAGCAGGTGATGTTACTGAGCCGTCTGTTGGCCGGCTTCACCAGAGGTCAGTCGGATGCTCTGCGTAAAGCCATGGGTAAGAAGAAAAAGGCTATCGTGGATGAAATGAAGCCTCTCTTCATCAATGGCGGAAAGGAAAGAGGATACGACCCTGCTGTGCTGGATAAGATTTGGGGTGACTGGGAAAAGTTTGCTTCTTATGCCTTCAATAAGTCGCATGCGGCTTGCTACTCTTGGGTGGCATATCAAACTGCTTACCTAAAAGCGCATTATCCTGCAGAGTTTATGGCAGCCCTCCTAACGAGGCGAAAGGATGATATCAAGGAAATAACAAAGCTATTGGATGAGTGCCGGAATCTGAAGATTGAGGTATTGGGACCAGATGTGAACGAGTCGCATGCTGACTTTGGTGTGAATGATAAGCAACAAATCCGTTTCGGACTGAATGGTATCAAGGGACTGGGTGAAGCAGCTGCCGCGTCCATCATTGAGGAGCGTGAGAAAAATGGAAAGTATAAAGATATCTATGACTTTGTTGAGCGTGTATCTATTCCTTCCGTTAAGAAGAGCGGCATAGAATGTCTGGCTTTGAGCGGTGCCTTTGATACGTTCTCTAAACAGATTAGCCGCGAGCAGTTTATTGCCCCTAATGCTAAGGGTGAACCTTTTGTCGATTCGCTGACCAAATACGGTAACCAATATCAGCAGGCCAAGATGGAGGCTCAGTTCTCGCTCTTTGGTATGGATACCATAGACAGGCATCTGCCTCCTATCCCTGTAACAGAGAGATGGAATGATTTAGAGCGTCTCAACAAAGAGCGTGAACTGGTGGGTATATACCTTTCTGCCCATCCGTTGGATGAATACAGTGTTATATTAAACGGTATCTGCAACCTGCATATGGAGCAAATGAACGACCTGGCACCATTCAAAGATACCGAGGTGAGGTTAGGTGGCATTGTTACAGGACTGAAACGCCAGGGTATTTCCAAAACAAATCAACCTTACGGAATCGTTATGGTGGAGGATTATACGGGCTCTGCCGAAATAGCGTTGTTCGGTACCGACTGGGCCCAATGGAAAGGCTACCTGACGCAGACGGGCAATCTAGTGTACATAACGGGCAGAGTGCAGGAACGTAGGTACAATCAGGATCTTTTGGAACTGAAAATCGGCAAGATAGAGTTTCTTCCCGATGTAAAGGATAAGCTTATCCAGAGCATTACCATAACTGTCGATGCCAACAGACTGGGAAGCGATGATGTAGCTGAGCTATGCAAGCACATGCAGGATATGCAGCAAGCATCCCAGAAGAATAACAAGGCCGCAGCTTCAATAGATGTGAAGTGGAATATCTGCTGTAGTGGGAACACTACCGTCTTGCATATGAAGACCTTTGATAAATGCTATCGGGTTAACAAAAAACTGATGGATTATATTGATGCAACAGAATATATGACTTATAAAATCAATTAATATTTTATTTACCCATATAATTATTATAAGGTATGGCACAGATTATTAACAGTAACAATTTCGATGCGCTGGTAGCAACCGGCAAACCCATTGTTTTGGACTTTTGGGCTACATGGTGTGGTCCCTGCAGGCGTGTAGGACCTATTATTGAGGCTTTGGCTCAGGAATACGAAGGCCAGGCTATCATTGGCAAATGTGATGTAGAAGAGGACGAGGATATGGCAGTACGTTTTGGCGTTCGCAATATCCCAACGGTTTTCTTCATAAAGAATGGAGAAGTGGTGGACAAGGTGGTTGGCGCTGCTGCTCGTCCTGCTTACGAAGAGAAACTGAAAAGCTTATTGTAAAAGATTATGGGAAATATTGAAGACGACTTCCTTGCTGATGCCGAGGACGACCGCTTGACTGTAGAATTTATTAAGAACTTTCTACCTCAGGAAGTAAAGGAAAAGTTCACAGAAGAGGACCTTTACTACTTCCTGGACGTGATAGGCGAGTATTATGTTGATTTGCTCGAGAAGACAAAGAGCGAAGACGAAGTTGATATTGACATTGATGCCGTAGCTGAATATGTCGCCAAGAAAGCCAAGAAGGAGAAAATAGGTGACTTCGACCCGGAAGACCTTCGCTGGGTAGTTGACGGCGAATTGGAATACGGTGAGTCTTTAGAAAACTAACCGTCTTTCTCCGTCGGGCAGGGCTTCTATGGTTACGTCAATAGTATCTTCTGGAAGCACTTCCTCTATCAGTTCCGGCCATTCTATAAAACAGGGATGGCCGCTATAGAAGTATTCTTCGCATCCTATGTCATAGGCTTCGGAAACTTTTTTTATCCTGTAAAAATCGAAATGATATATGGGGCGCCCGTTGGCTGCCTCATATTCGTTTACGATGGCAAAGGTAGGTGAAGTAATGGTATCATCCACGCCTAATTCTTCGCAGACAGCTTTTATAAAGGTTGTTTTACCTGCTCCCATTTTACCATAGAAGGCATGAATATTATTTCCATATTTATCTTTTCTTTCCACGCAAGGTAATGAGTGGTATCAGCATTTCCTCCATGCTGATACCTCCGTGCTGGAAGGTGTCTTTATAATATTGTACGTAGTAGTTATAATTATTGGGATAAGCAAAAAAATCGTCACCTGTGGCAAAGATGTATGTTGTACTTAGATTTGGTCTGGGTAATCCTACCTGATGAGGTTCCTTAATCTCGAAAACCTCTTTTGGGTTATAGCTGAGATTTTTGCCCAACTTATAGCGGAGGTTAGTGTTGGTATTCTTGTCACCCACCACCTTAATGGGATTATAACAACGGATACTTCCGTGGTCTGTTGTCACGACAATTGTGTAATTGCTGACAGCCAAAGAACGGAAAAGTTCCCCAACAGGCGAGTGGCGGAACCAACTTTGGGTGATACTGCGGTAGGCTGCCTCGTTGCTAGCCAGTTCGCGAACCATCCGACTTTCCGTTCGGGCGTGGCTGAGCATATCTATGAAGTTCATCACAACCACGTTCAAATCGTATTTCTGGAACTGTGGTAATTGCTGTACCAGTTTCTCTGCTGCTGACGAGTCGTTAATCTTATGATAGCTGAAAGTGTTTTTCCGCCTGTAGCGGTCGAACTGAGTCTGCACCAACGGAGCCTCGTTCAGATTCTTACCTTCTTCGCTATCCTCATCTACCCATAGGTCGGGAAACATGCGCTCTATGACATCAGGCATCAGACCGCTGAAAATGGCATTTCTAGCATATTGGGTGGCGGTGGGAAGAATGCTGCAATAGAGGTTCTCTTCAATATTAAAGAGGTCTGCAATCTCGTTGTAGAGCATTCGCCACTGGTCGTAGCGGAAGTTGTCTATTACAATCAGAAAGACCTTCTCTCCATTGTTCAAATGGGGGAATACATGATACTTAAAGATATCCGGACTCATCACGGGACGTCCTTCAGGCTGACTCATCCACTTGACGTAGTTCTTGCGAACGAACTTGGCAAATTCCCTATTTGCCTCAGTGCGTTGCATACCCAGCATTTCCTGCATACCACTTTCCGTTTCGCTTAACTGGAGTTCCCAATAGGTAAGTTTTTTATAAACATCTGTCCATTCCTCTATGCTGGAGGCATCATTAATAAGCATACCCAGACGCGAGAAATCCTGCTGATAATTGGACTGTGTGTGCTCCGTAACAATTTCCTTTTGCTGAATGTTCTTCTTCAGTGTCAGCAGAATCTGTGTGGGGTTAACAGGCTTGATGAGATAATCGGCAATCTTAGCACCAATGGCTTGCTCCATAATATTCTCTTCCTCGCTCTTTGTCACCATTACCACAGGTGTGTTGGGCGTCTGCTCCTTGATTCGGCTCAGTGTCTCCAGGCCGCTCAATCCCGGCATATTCTCATCCAGGAGGATAAGGTCGAATGTCTCTTCGGAACAACGATCCAGTGCGTCGTAACCATTGGTTACCGTCTCCACCACATATCCTTTTTTCTCTAAATAAAGGATGTGTGCCTTCAATAATTCTATCTCGTCATCTACCCATAGTAGTTTGTAATTCATATTCAGCCCCTCTCCCTAACCCTTCCCCAAATGGGAGGGAACTGTAAGCAGGGGAATGACAGTTTTTGTTTATTACTTGTTAAGTCCCTCCCATTGGGGGAGGGGTGGGGGGGGGTAAGGGGCTTCAGAATCCCCAGGGGAAGTCATCGTCCTCTTCCTCCTCTTCTTCAACTTCTTTCTTCTTTTCCGGTACGTAATCGTCGGGATCGATAATCTTGAGGTCGGTTGGTTCATCTATCTGAAGATCTTCAGGAATCTCCATAGGAGCAAATGTCTCTTCGTAGAAGGCTTTATAGTCATCGAAACTGAATTCATTGCCTATCAGCTTTAGGTTGTCCTCGGATATCAATAATGTCCTGATGCCTTCCAGACGAGTATTCATGTGCTTGTCGGCATAGAGCGTCTGAGCATAAGAGTGCACCTCGTCGTATGAGAGGAATCCCTTAACGCACATCATGGTGATGCCTTGCTTCTCCTGAATTTCGATATCAAAGTTCCTTACCATATACGAGGTAAAATTGTACCGGGCCATCTCGAAGAGAAGTTGATTTTCATCCAAACTGTTAGTGGGGTATGCCAACACAAATACGAAATTGCCATAACGGTCGTCCTTCAACTCTGGAACTACCTCTGTACTGTCGCCCGACTCCTGACGGTTTCTTCTGCCCCATATACTGCTGGCGTCATAACGGTCGTCCATCAGCAAGCGTCCATCAGCCAGGCCTTTCACAATGGCATTAGCTAATTCCGTTACCTCTTCCTTAGGATAATTTTGTACAACATCTTTCAGGATTACCAGGAAGCTGTCTCGTTCTCCCCCATATAGTTGGCTCATGGCTCGAATAAACATCATTCGTGCACGGTTGGCACCAGCAGGGAAGTTTTCTGTACTGAACTGATAGTTCTTTTCCACCTCGTCGTAGTTTTCCGCCTGATAGGCATTGTACGAGGCTGCATAAACAGAGTCTTCCACATGTTTGCCGTTACGTGCGATCATCTCATAGTTAGGATTTCCCAGAAGAGCAGCCAGTTTAGTTTCGGCAAACTGCTCAAGCAACAATGCTTTGTAATATTCGGCCTTCTCGGAATCTCCCAGTCGTCCATATAACAGGAACAAATGATAGTAGATGTTGTCTATTCCTTCGCGTTCAGGGAAGTCTGAAAGCACACGCTGCATGGTCTTCTCAGCCAGAAGCCAGTTCTCCAGTTTTTCCTGTTCCATGATGCCTGCATTGTAAAGACCTTCGCTCAGAATGGCATTAGAGGCTTCCATCTGTTCCTCTGTAAACGGAATCTGTTTCAGGTAGTACTCTCTGTGATGAGGATCGTTTTCCAACGAATCTTTCAAAGCCTGGTCGGCAGAAGCCGTAGAGTCTGATTCGGCAGAGCCGTACAGGCTATCGTCATCACCGCCTGTTTCTTGACTGAATTCCATCTCGTCATTGCCCGTAGCTGCTGCGTATGATGCTTTGTTGCTGATGCGCCACAAGTCCTCGTTTTTACGTTGTCCCCATCGGCGTTGGAACTCTTCCAAACCTCTCTTGACAGATGAGGCATTGTAGAAGTACCAGGGACCCTGTTGCTGGTTTCCCGCTCCTGTATTGGCTGCTATGGGCCTGTTTGTTTGAGGCTGTTGTGTGTTGTTAGTCGGTCGTTGACCATTGGCATTGGTACCGTTCTGAGCCGCTTTCTTCTCAGCCTCTTTCTCTTCTTTTTTCAACTGCTCGATTACGCGGTCAATGGCAGCCAAGTATTCTGCTTCTGGCAATTTAGCCAAAGCCTGCAGGCTATCCTGCAATTTGACAGCACTCAGATGAGGCTCCAGCTCGGTCAGAATCTTGCTTCTGCGCTCCGTCTCTTTGTATTCTTCATGTTCCTTATCCAAAATACCGACGCATGCTTTATAGGTGCGTGCTGCATCTATGTACTTTTCCATTTCCCAGTACAGGTTGCTCAGTTTCAGTAAAAGCATAGCCTTGTCTGGTCCGTTCTTGGTTCCGTCCTTAACGCCTTTTTCCCAGGCATAGATGCAATGGGTGGTGTCGTTTACTCCCATGTAGATATTACCTAAGGCATAATAAACTTTGTCCAGATAGTCCTTGTTCTTGTCACTTTTAGCCATTCGTTTCAGCAACGAAATCATCTGGCCGAATTTGTCTCGTGGCATTACCTCTGTCTGAGCAATACGGGCACTGAAAGCCATCTCGTAAGGAGGATTGGCACGCATAACCTTAGCATATGCCTTGTAAGCCTCTTCGTTATGGCCTGTTTGTTGATAAAGCTGTCCCAACAAGAAATTCAAACGGGTTCTTTTCAGTTTTCGCTTGGTATCCTTGATAGCATCTTTCAGGTAGGGTATGGCTTCTTCATATTGGCCTGTCAGAATTTGATAAGCAGCCATTGTGTTCTTCATTTCCTTTATGCCAAGGCGCGAGATGCTGTCTCGCCTCATCTTGTTCAGCACATCCTCAGCATCGTATGCCCAATCCAATGCCACGTAGCATCTTGCTAACTTTGCTTTGGCAATGCTGGCAATCTCGGGTTGTGCCTGATAAAGTCTGATGATATAATTGTATGTACTGGCAGCCTCTATGAACTCACCTTTTTGGAACTGGGCTTCTCCCATCATAAGCCAAGCATGGTAAAGGTAAGGGTTAAACTCCTTACGGGCTAAATATGCCTTCATTTTTTCGTCCTTCCTTTGGTTGGGCTTTACCGTAGGACGTTTCTTCATGCTGTGCAGTTTGATGGCTTTCTCACATTTGGTAATGGTTGTTTCGTAGTTGCCCTTACCAATGCCTGCTGTGGTCTTATTGGTACTGATGTACATAGGAAGCAGTCGGTTGTAATCGTCCTGATGTGACTTCATCTGTGCTTCCTCACCCTCCAGATAAGCAACTTCTCCGTTGTACAGCGTGTTGAAACGCGCTGTCATAGAGTGGTAAAAGCGGGTGGTGGGTGTATTTTTCTTTATGGAGCAAGCAGAAATGACACAAAGAAGCATGAGCATGAGTACCCCCATGCTTATGCTGTTCTTTGTGTATTTTCTCTTACCCATGACTACTTAATAACGTGCGCGCGATGCAATTTATTGTATTGAGGCTCTTATTTCAGGTCGGTTGGCCCGAATTTGTCCATATCGTTGTAGTCCAGATTCTCGCCGGCCATTCCCCAGATAAAGATGTAGTTGCTGGTTCCGGCTCCTGCATGAATGCTCCATTCCGGGGAGATGACAGCCTGTTCGTTGTGCAGCCAGATAGGACGTGTTTCCTTGGGTTCGCCCATAAAGTGGCAGACAGCCTGCTTCTCAGGAACATTAAAGTAGAAATAAGCCTCCATTCTGCGTGAGTGTGTATGAGCGGGCATAGTATTCCAGACACTACCGGGCTTCAGCTCTGTCATTCCCATCTGTAACTGACAGATCTGGTTGTCCATACTCTTTGCCACGATAAGCTGGTTAATGACGCGGTCATTACTCTCCTCCATAGAGCCAGCCTCTATGTAGCAACCCTTCTTGCGCAAATCTTCTAAAGTTACCTTACGGGCAGGGTAGGAGGTATGAGCTGTTGCCGAGTTAAAGTAGAAGTGTGCCGGCTGACTGGGGTCGTTGGAAGCAAAATAAACTTCGTGCTTTCCGCTGCCTACATACAGGGCCTCCTTGTATTTCAACTCATAGGTTTTCTCCTTGTTCCCCTCTTTTACGGTAACAGTACCTGTTCCGCCCACGTTGATAATACCTATCTCTCTTCTTGACAGGAAGTTGGGAGCTTTCAGATACTCAAAGGTCTCCAGCTGCAGAGCCTTGTTGTTAACGGGCATGGCACCGCCAACAATAAAGCGATCATGCATGGTGTAAACTATGTTTATCTCGTCAGCCGAGAAAACTTTCTCAATAGCAAAAGCCTTCCTAAGGCGATTTGTGTCGTATGTGCGAACATCATCAGGATGAGTGGGGTAACGCAACTCGTAATTAGTATGATTCTGTGCCATAAGCGTAGCGGATGCCATCAGCAATCCAGTTAATAATATTTTCTTCATATTCTTCATTCTTTTATTTTTCACTTTTCTTTCTATTCCAAACGAGTAGATATGCCAATGCCAGACTGGCGATGACAGGGCCGAGTTTTATGTTCACAAAGAGGTGATACCATACCCAGCACATAAGGCTGGAGGCAAAGTCGAGTGCTGCACCTGCGCTAAAGCCTTCAGGAATACGTACTGAGGCATCCTCTGGATGTAAGGCAGCAACAGAATTGGCTGCCATTGTGAAGGCGTCGGCAATGTTGGTAACAAAGTACAGACCACATACCAGCGCTACCAGTCCTATAATGAAGGTTTTCACCACATTACCCTTTGTAATAGGCAGCACAACGGGAAACAGGTAGAACATACCGGCCAGTGATGCCAAAGGCAGGAACTTGTTGCCAGGCAATACAACCGAAAGCAGCAGCACAACGGGAATGAGCAGCAGAGAAACAACCAGCGTAGTGGGATGGCCAATCACCAAGGCCGGACTCATGCCAATGTGAAGTTTCACTTTGTCGCCAAACTTACTGGCAATCATCTTCTTGGTGGCATCAGAGATTGGGATGAGTCCGTCAATGAACAGACGTGTGATGCGAGGAATCAGTTCCATTACGGCTCCCATCTTTACGCCCAGTACCAGAATATCCTTTACGTCGTACTTGGCCAGTAAACCAATTCCACAACCTACAATCACACCTAGGAACAATGGTTCGCCCAATATACCGAACTTCTTCTTCATTCCCTCTGCGTCGATGTCCAGCTTGCCAAACCCGGGAATACTGTCAAGCAGTTTGTTGATAACGACAGCAAACGGCACAAAGCCTTGGCAGAAAGGCTGGGGGATAGAGATTCCTTCCATTCCGTCGTAATACTTCTGAAAATCCTCTGCCGTACGGTCGGCCATAATCAGCGTCAGCATGTAGCAGAAGATGGCAGCACTGAATCCAAGGGCCAGATTGTCCGTAGTAAAATATACAATGGAACCGAGGAAAGCAAAGTGCCAGTAGTTCCATAGGTCGATGTTCACGGTACGCGTAGTACGAGTGAGCAGCATCAGCACATTAACGGCCAGACAGACGGGGATGATAAAGGCGCCTACTGCCGTATTGTATGCCACAGAAGCAGCTGCAGGCCACCCCATATCAAAGATACCCAGTTGCAGACCGTAAATGTCCACTACGGTTTCCAAAGCAGGACCCAAAGCACTGGTCAACAACCCTGTCACTACAGACAATCCTACAAATCCGACACCCACATATAAACCCGATAGTAATGCCTTCCCGGGCTTAATGCGTAGCAGCAACCCCAGCACCGTAAAGATGATGGGCATCATGACGGCTGCGCCCAGACTTATGATATAAGAAAACCAACTTTCCATAATTTACTACTTTGGCTGTTTTCCTATATATGCCAGAATTCCACCATCCACGTAAAGGATATGTCCGTTTACAAAGTCCGAAGCATCAGAAGCCAGGAATACCACAGGTCCCTTTAGATCTTCGGGTGTTCCCCAGCGTGCAGCGGGTGTCTTGGAAACGATGAACGAATCGAATGGGTGTCTGCTACCGTCGGGCTGTGGCTCGCGCAAGGGAGCCGTCTGCGAAGTGGCAATATATCCCGGTCCGATACCATTGCATTGGATATTAAATTCTCCGTATTCCGATGCGATGTTACGTGTAAGCATCTTCAGTCCTCCCTTTGCTGCAGCGTAAGCCGAAACTGTCTCACGACCCAACTCGCTCATCATAGAACAGATGTTGATAATCTTGCCGTGCCCTTTGCGTATCATGCCCGGAATTACTGCCTTTGATACGATGAATGGTGCTGTAAGATCCGTGTCCACAACAAGTCGGAATTCTTCAGCCGACATTTCGTGCATGGGAATCCTTCGAATGATGCCCGCATTATTCACCAGAATGTCCACCGTTCCCACTTCCTTTTCTATTGTCTCTACCATTGTCTTCACTTGCACCTCATCGTTCACATCGCAGACAAATCCGTGTGCCTCTATGCCTTTTTCTCTGAAGGCAGCCAACGCTTTATCTACATGCTCCTGATTACGGCTGTTGAAAACCACTTTTGCTCCTGCTTCTCCCAAAGCTTCTGCCATAGAGAATCCAATTCCGTGTGCTGCGCCAGTTACCAGCGCCACCTTTCCATTTAATGAAAAATTTACCATGTTTAGTTTATATTAGTTTAGGTTTCAATTCTTAATTCTCAATTTTCAACTTTCAATTTTCAATTCTCAATTCTCAACTTTCAACCAATCCTCCTCTCTCCCACAATCAGAAATACCTCGTCTTTCACCTCGTCGGGCAGATTCACTTGCCTCAGTTGTAGGCTTCTGATCCATCCTGCCACTTCCTCCTGGCGCATTGTATAGAGAATGTTACGGAACTCCTCGGCCTCCTCTTCAGCGTATTCATCTCCTTCGCGCCCTTTAAAACGATCCAGTTCCTCATCATCGTAGTATTCTATCTGCTTACTCACAGCAGCCAGCAGGCTCTCTTTTTCGCACACTTCATGTTGTCCGCAGCATTCCATATCGGCTGGGTTTACTGTCGGTTCATCCTTGGGAGCGTGCCTGTAGTGGAGCCAACTGGCCACACCAGCCGCGATGCCCAGTAGCACAAGGGCGATTATCATGTAGAGTACTATCTGCATATCTTGAATCCGGTTTTCTTCAAATCTTCCCAGAATCCGGGATAACTTTTGCTTACCACCTCAGGATTATTGATGCGCAACCTGCCCAGTTTCATGGCACAGGGTGCAAAGGCCATAGCCATGCGGTGGTCTTCGTACGTATCTATGGCAGGGTTGTCCTGGGGTTGTATGTGCTCACCGTTCCAGAAGAGGATGCAGTCGTCCTGCTCCTTGATATCGTAGCCCAGTTTTCGCAGTTCTGTCCGTAGGGCAGCCATACGGTCTGTCTCCTTAATCTTGAGACTTTGCAAGCCAGTAAAACGGAAGGGTATGTCTAACATGGCACAAGTAACCACAAGCGTCTGAGCCAGATCGGGCTCGTTCACAAAGTCATAATCCATTCTGTCACAAGGAGTTCCTGTACGTGTCAGTCTTACGCGTTCCATACCCTTGTCATTCGTCTCGAAGATAGTCTCTATACCCAATGGTTGGAAAATGCGGCTGATAGCCGAGTCGCCCTGCATACTCTTGCCGAAGAGATTAGGTAGCACTATGCACGGATTTTCATCTTCCGTTAGCGCCATCATCTCGTACCAATAGCTGCTAGCGCTCCAGTCGTTCTCTATAAGATAAGGTGTGGTCTGGTAGCCGCCGGGCTTCACCTCAAGTTCGTGGTCTGATATCCATTCGGCTTTTGCTCCGAATTCGCGCATAATGCCCAGTGTCATTTCTATATAAGGGCGGCTGACCACATTTCCCTTCAGTGTCAGGCTGAGTCCTTTCTCCAACACAGGACCAATCATCAGCAGGGCGCTTATGTACTGACTGCTCACATTACCTGGCATTTCCAGTCTGCCGCCTTGGTGTTTTCCGCCTGTTATGCGCAGAGGGGGGAATCCTTCTTCGTCCGCATACTCCACCTTAGCGCCTAGTTTTCGTAGGGCATCCACCAGAATACCTATAGGGCGGTGGCGCATACGCTCTGTTCCTGTTATGGTATGTGTACCAGGTGTTACGCTCAGGTAGGCTGTAAGAAAACGCATAGCTGTCCCCGCTGCCATAATGTCGATGGTATCTGACATTTCTGTTAGGGCACGAACCATCACAAAGGTGTCATCGCAGTCCGAGATGTTCCTGAGTGTTGTTCCAAAGGACTCTTTCGTCATCTTACCTCCATTGGCCAATGCATGTATAATCAGCGCTCTGTTGCTGATACTTTTGCTGGCTGGAAGAATCACTTCGGCCTGCATGTTTCGGGTTGGGAAAAGGGTTATGGCCATCCTCTATACTGCGTTTTACATCAATTTTGAGTACAAAAGTACACAAAAATTTGCAAGTAACAAAAAAATGCCCTACCTTTGCACACACAAAACGTAAGGAACGGGATGTAGCGCAGTTGGTAGCGCACACGTCTGGGGGGCGCGAGGTCGCAAGTTCGAGTCTTGTCATCCCGACCTAAGAAAAGAGCGAAGCATTAAGCCTCGCCCTTTTTTTTGTATCCTGGGATGATAAATGGTTTAGTCCTGAGAAATCAGGTCGTCCCGCAATGTCCAATGGAGAGCGTTCTCGAGCATCTTAATAAAATCCGGACTCTGGAAGAGTTGCTTGCTGTGTCCGAACTGGAAATAGACATTACGTGCCGTTTTGTCGGGATTGATCCATACCACAGGGTGGTCTCCCATCTTGATGTTGGTCTTTGTGGTATAGCTGGCTTCGTCAACATGGGCCAGGACGTGTGTATACCGACGGGGATTCTGCTCGTAGGTGTACCATTCGTCCTCGTTCAGGACAAAGGTTCCTGCAACACCTTTCATAACAGGGTGTTCCTTATCTTCTACCTGAACGGTTCCGTCGCACGTCTCAGCGATATAATTCTTATAGCGAATCTTTCCCAGGAAGTCAGAGAACCATGCCCACATAGGGTAACCGTCGAACTCACCCAAAAGACTGGCGTGATGAAAACCTATGTAACCGCCCTGAGAGCGGTCGATATACTGCTGCATATCGTCCTTAGCCTCGCTGCTCCATGCGTATGGAGGATAGTTGAGCTGCAAGATAAGGTGGTAGGTCTGGATCTCACCTTCTTTTATTTCCTTGGCGGAGTTCAGCACTGTCAGTTCCATATTGAAGCGTTCCTTGTTATCTTCCAGCCACTTGAGGCCTGTCGCAGTGAAACCTTCGTGCAGTCCGCCTCGTTCAGCCAGTACCAACACACGGCGAGGCGCCTCTGTTCCTTTCTTGTTTTGCAGAAGGCTCAGGTAGAGCGTACGTCTCTCGTCACCCTGTGGGGTGTCGCTGGCATAGTCCCAATACATACCGCCACGCAGGTGGTTATCCAAGATGAACTGACACTTCTCGCTGAGCGAACGGGCATTCTCGTAGCCCCAGACGAATTTCCTCTCGGCATCTGCCACGAAGGGGAAACGTCCCTTCTCGTCCCAGAGGTGCTGATAGCCTTCGGGTAAACGACCCGAACGGCGGAACATTCTCACTCCTTCATCATCGTTTCTGCCTTTACCGTAGAAGGGTACACCCATGACAAGTTTCTCGCGTGGTACGCCAGCTTTCAGGTGAGCCTCGACAGCCCTCGAAGAGGTAAAGTATCCTGCATGTTCCGACGGGAAGAGCGAAGCATGATGACCTCTCTGTCCTCCCATGTCGTATGCCATAACGTTCACAAAGTCCATATATGGAACACAGGAGCGGAAATCGATATAGTCGGCCGTACTCACTGTGGCAGCGGTAAGCAGTTTCTTCTTGCCCAAGACCTTCCTAAGGTCGCGCATGAGCAAGGTAAAGTTCTTGGTATCTTCGGGGGATGAGGATATCTTGGCCTGACTCTGAGTAGGGTACTCCCAGTCGATGTCTATGCCGTCCAGACCGAACTCCTCCGTCACGCGCTTGCAGTCTTTGGCAAATGCCATGCGGTTTTCTGTGGTAGCAGCCATCTCGCTGAAGCGTCCGCTGCCCCATCCGCCCACACTGAGCATCACTTTCAGGGAAGGATTCTGACTTTTCAGTCCTACAATCATACGCAGACGGTCCGGGTTGTCTATCCGCACTCCGTTGAACGTATCGTTCACATGTCCGAAGGCATAATTGATATGGGTCATCGTTGACGGGTCGGGCACTTCATTGGTCCACGAAGTCACGTAAGCCACTATTACCATGTCGTCTACACTCTTTTTTCCGCATGCCGAAATCGACAATAGCAGAGCTATCAAGGCTACAAGAAATCTCATATTCATTTTCATTTTGTTAATCTTCAAGGGCAAAGGTAGGGGAATCTTTTCTTATCTCAAAACCTTTTTGCCATTCGTTATATAAATACCTTTCTTTAGTTGAGAGTCGGGAGCTGAGAGTCGGGAGTTTACCTTACGGCCGCTCAGGTCGTAGATGGATTGGCCGGTAAGAGTCGGATGCTGTGC